>NZ_JBVKBH010000004.1:0-51038 GCF_055657175.1 Streptomyces sp. NPDC107581 | reverse complement strand
ATGAGGTGTCGTCGTCCGGAGCCGGCCCGATGAGGTGCCGTTGTCCGGAATCGGCCCGATGAGGCCCCTGGAGCAAGCCGGCCCGATCCGCCGGAGGCCCTAGCCGAAGCGTTCGATGCGGATGCGTTCGACCGGCTGGCCCGCCTCGACCAGCAGGCGGGAGGCGTGCTCGGCGAAACCGTTCGAGCCGCACACATAGGCCTCCCAGCCCCCCGGAGGCTGCTCGGTCAGGAGCGGAGCCACCTGTGCGGCCGTCATACGGCCCACCGGTACGCCAGCGGGGGCGCTGCGCGTGAACACGGCCGTCGTCTCGGTGCCCAGCTCCTGCGCGTAGATCAGTTCCTGCGGGCTGCGCGCCGACACCAGCATCCGCAGCGGAACGGCGAGGCTCCGCGCCCGGTGGTGCCGCACCATCGACATCAGCGGTACGACCCCGGAACCGGCCCCGAGCAGCAGGGCGGGCCGGTCGCCCGGCCAGGCGAAGAAGCCGCTCAGCGGGCCGCGCACCTCGAACGTGTCACCGGGCCTGGCCACGGTGTGGAACCAGCCCGAGACCTCGCCGTCCGGCACATGGTCCAGGGTCAGCTCGATGTGGCCGGAGTCGTCCGGTGCGGACGCGATCGAGTAGTGGCGCTGCGCCACGTAGCCGTCCCGCGCGGTCAGCCGCAGCATCAGATGCTGACCGGGCAGGTGCCCCGCCCAGTCCGGCACCGCGAGGCGGAAGCTGGCCGCGTGCGGTGTCTCGCGCCGGATCCCGGTCAGCGTCGCCGTCTGCCACACCGCCGCCGCCTGCTCGCTGACGGCGATGCGCCCGGGCACGGCGAAGCGTGTCGCGGGAGTGAGGGGAGTAGTCACCGTCTCAGTCACCGGAGTACCGCTGCTCCTCCCAGGGATTGCCCCGTCCGTGGTAGCCGTTGCGCTCCCAGAAGCCCGGCTCGTCGTGGTCGAGGAGCGTGATGCCGGCGATCCACTTGGCGCTCTTCCAGAAGTACAGGTGCGGAACCAGCAGCCGCGCCGGGCCGCCGTGTTCGGGCGCGAGCGGCTTGCCGTCGTACTCCCAGGCGATCCAGGCCCGCCCGCCCGTGAGGTCGGCCAGCGGCAGGTTCGTGGTGTAGCCCGAGTGGGAGTAGGCCAGCGCGTGGGTGGCCGACGCATGGGGCCGCACCACATCGAAGAACGCGTCCAGCGAGACGCCGCCGAACCGCACCCCGAACTTGGACCAGCTGGTCACACAGTGGATGTCACCCCGGTACGACGAGCCGGGCAGGGCCCGCGCCGTGTCCCAGTCCCAGGTGCGCGGCCGCTCCACGAGTCCGTCGATGCGGAAGGACCAGTCTGCGGGTGTCAGGTCGGGGGTGACCTCGGCGGACAGGACCGGCCAGTCGTCCCCCGCGTCGTACTGCCCGGGCGGCAGCCCCGGGTTGTCGACGCGCGGGCGGCCCGTGAAGCCTCGCGTGACGTTCATACTTCAACCGTACGCTGCCGCCGTGGATGCTCCGTCCCAGGTCAGGACCTCGATCGTTACAGCCGTGCGAACTCCGGGCCGGACCGGGAATAGCCGTCCCGCGCTCCTCCTTGGCGCAGAGTGCCGGCCGGTGCGCCGGTGACCGCACGACGGAAGCGAGGGAAGAGAATGCCCAAGGCCTACGTCTTCACACGGTACGGCGGCCCCGAGACCGAGGCGCTGACCGAGGTGGAACGGCCGAGCCCGGGTCCCGGCCAGCTCCTGATCGCGGTCCGGGCGGCGGGGGTGAACCCGGTCGACTGGAAACTGCGGGACGGCTTCCGCCGTCCCGGCGAGAGCGGCGAGCGCGCCTTTCCCGCCGTCTTCGGCAGTGAGGCCGCCGGTGTCGTCGTGACGGCGGGCGAGGGTGTCACCGGGTTCGCCCCCGGTGACGAGGTGTTCGGCAACACTGTGGACGGCGGGTACGCCGAGTACGCCGTGATCGAGGTGGCCGCGTGAGCGACCTGACCCAGGTGGGCGGACGGACCACGGGCGGGAGCGGATCCACAACGGGAGCCCGGGTCCGTGCCGGGGGCGACGCCGCGGTCGAGGCCGCCGAGGGCCCGGGCGGGGCAGGCGGTCCGGCCGGTGCGGCACCGCACGTTCTCGACCATCCCGCCCTCGCCTCGCTGACCGGCCCGCACGCCCGCTTCGCCGAGCGGCGCGGCCGAGTGCTGCGCTACCCGGTGGACGTCTCCCCATGGCTGGGCCTGCCCGCCGAGCCGGACGGGGACGACTGGGCGGATCTCGCCCTGCTGGCGGGGCCCGGCTCCGAGGTGCCGCTGCCCGGCTTCCGCGGGCAGGTTCCGGACGGCTGGGAAGTGACCTTCCGCATCGAGGGTGTGCAGCTCGTGGACGACGGCCTCGCCGCGGCACCGGACGCCGAGGCGGTCCGCCTCGGCCCGGCGGACGTACCCGAGATGCTGGACCTGGTGGCGCGCACCCGGCCCGGCCCGTTCCTGCCGCGCACCATCGAACTCGGCGACTACCTGGGCATCCGCCGCGAAGGCGCCCTGGTCGCCATGGCGGGGGAGCGGTTGCACCCGCCGGGCTGGACCGAGATCAGCGCGGTCTGCACGGACCCGGCCTTCCGCGGCGAGGGCCTGGCCACCCGGCTGATCCTCGCAGTCGCGCACGGCATACGGGAGCGCGGCGAGACGCCGTTCCTGCACACCGGCGCCCAGAACACCAGCGCCATCCGGCTGTACGAGTCCCTGGGCTTCCGGCAGCGCATGCGCACGGCGTTCCTCGCGGCCCTGGCCCCCGCACACCTGACGGACGACCGGTCCGCCGCGGTGGCGCCGTGACCGGCCGCGGCTCGGGCGTGCCGGTGCGGTGGCCGGCCGTCGCCGTGGTGCCGTGAGTGGCCTCGGCCGGGCCTGCCGGTGCCGTGACCGGCGGATCAGCCGGACTCGGCGCCGGACGGCCCCGAGTTGTAGCGCTCCAGGTAGGCCGCGAAGCGGATCAGGTCCTCCTCCGGCCAGTGCGCGAGCCGCTCGCGGAAGGCGGCCCGGCGGCTGCGGGTGACCTGGGCGAGGATCTCCTGGCCGGCCTCGGTCAGGTGCAGCACATGGACCCGGTGGTCCTCGGGATCCAGCCGCCGTTCGATCAGCCCGGTCCGCTCCAGCGCCGCCACCTGGCGGCTCACCGTCGACTTGTCCAGGGCGTAGTGAGCGGCCAGGTCGGTCGCCCGGCAGCCGCCGCTCTCCTCCAGATGGCCGAGCAGGGTGTACGACACCAGCGACAGCTCCGGGTGCATGCGACCCGCCGAGGCGCGGGCCCGGCGGGCGAAGACCGTCATCTCGCGCTGGATCGCCTCCACGGCCGTTTCCGCCGCTGTCACGGGAGCACCTCCATGGGCTGCGTCACGGGAATACCTTCCCCGTCGTTCTAGTTGTATAGTACAACTTGAACGGAAAGTTGTATAAGCCAACTATTGGAGGTCGCCCACGATGAGGTCCCCGGCACTGCGCCATGTGCTCACGCACCTGATCACCCCGCTGCTGATGTGCCTGGGCATGGGGCTCGCGTACATGGGGGCCTTCGTGACCCCGGAGCCCAACCATCTGCCCGTGGCCGTAGTCGGCGACGGCCCCCGGGTGAAGGTGTTCGCCCAGACCGTCAAGGACACCGCCGGGGACAAGCTCGATGTCCGCACGGTCACCAGCCGCGCCGCCGCCGTGGACCTGCTGAAGTCGCGGGATGTGACCGGCGCCTATGTGCCGAGCGCCAAGGCGCCCGAGCTGCTGGTGGCCACCGCCGCGTCCGACATGGGCGCCACGGCCGCCGAGAAGGTCTTCACGCCGGTCGCCGCCAAGGAGGGCGCCCCGCTGAAGGTCACCGACGTGGCCGCGCCGGTCGCCGACGACCCCACCGGGCAGGGCCTGTTCTTCCTGCTGATCGCGGTCAGCATCGGTTCCTACGCCTCGGTCGCCGCCCTCGGTGCCGCCGGTGCCGCGCTCCCGATGCGGATACGGGCGCTGCTCGCGCTCGGTGTCTCCGCCGTGGTCGGCGCCATCGGCGCACTGCTCGCCGGGCCGGTGTTCCACCTCGCGCACCACGGACTCGCCAGCCTGTGGGGGATGGCGTGGCTGTACTCCGCGGGCATCCTCTTCATCGGCGTCGGCCTGCACACCTTCCTCAAGCGGTGGACCACGCTGACCATGATGGTGCTGTTCGTGATGCTGAACTTCACCAGCTCCGGCGGTCTGTTCCGGCCCGAGCTGCAGAACGGCTTCTTCGGCACCCTGCACGCCTTCTGGAACGGCGCCGGCTTCGTCGAGGGCATCCGCAGCCTGCTGTACTTCGGCGACGACGGCCTCGCGCGCAACGTGTGGACGCTCGTGGTCTGGCTGCTCGTCGGCCTCGCGGTGACCGCGGTCGCGGCCGCCTGGGAGCGGGCACGCGCCTCCCGCCCGGCGAGCGTTCTTCCCGAGCCCCTGCCGAGCGCGGAGCACGCCGGACGGGAGCCGGAGCACGAGCCCGAGCAGGCGGCCGGGACCGGGACCGAGGTCGAGGCCGAAGAAGAGGCCGAGGAAGAGATCGAGGAGGCGGTCGGCGTCTGAGGGAGCGGTCGTATCCGAGGGCCGCACCGGAAGACCGCACCGGAGGGAGCTGCCCAGGGGCCGTACCGGAAGGCCGCCCGGAGGGCGCTGCCCATGTGCCGCACCGGAAGTCCGGACCGGAAGACCGGACACGGTGAGCCGGTCGCCCGGAGCCGTGTCACCGCAGGAGGGAGTGCGCCGCCCGGCGACGGGCGGAGCCCCTCCCGCACGCGTACCGACCGGGCCGCGGACACCGTCTCCGGCCGCCCGCGTACGGGCCGGGCGCCTTGTCCCGGCCCGCCCCCTCATCCGCCTGCCGATCCGATCGTCACCACCCGCGCCCACTCGGGCGGTGCGCCCGGCCGGTGGCCGGGGGCGTCCTCACGCCAGGACGGGCCCGAGCGCTCCCGCGGGAAAAGGCCCACCACCGTACGGCACGCGGGTCGCGTGGCCGGCCAGGGGGTCTGACCGTCCGTCAGCACCACGACGACATCGGGCCCGGGCCGCGACCGCAGCGCCCGGGCGAAGCCCGTCCGCAGGTCCGTCCCCCCGCCGCCGACCAGCTCGATCCCCTCGGCCCGGCACAGCGGGTGAACCGACTGGGCGGCCGCGTCGCACGACACCACGGTGACCAGATCGCGCCGGCCCCCCACGGCACGGGAGATCGCGGCGACCTCCAGGAGCGCGCTGCCCAGCTCGGCGTCACTGACCGACCCGGAGGTGTCGACGACCACGCAGACCCGAGGGGGCCTGCGCCGCAGGCCCGGCAGGACCACGCCGGGCACCCCGGCCGAGCGGCGTGCCGGGCGGCCGTAGCTGTAGTCGTCGCCCGAGCCCGCACCGGAGGTCGCCGAGCGGAGCGCCGCACCCAGCAACTCCCGCCAGGGCTGCGGTGGATGGAACACCTCCTCGGCCCAGCGCCGCCACCCCGCGGGTGCGTTCCCGGGACGGCCGGTGATGCCCTGCGCCACCCGGAAGCGGACCGCGTCACGCTCCTGGTCGCTCAGGCCGTGCGCGCCGTCCGGTCCCAGCTCCCAGCCGCGGTCCAGACCGTCGGCTCCACTGCCACAGTCCAGCCAGGCCAGCCACTGCGTGATCGGCCCGAGCCGGAACCGCCTCAGGTAGTCCTCCATGAGGAGTCCCGTCGGGAGCCCCCACTGCTCCGGCTGGACCGCGCCTTCGGGCCGGACCAGCCCGTCGCCGTAGGCGTCGTCGTTGATCTCGAGGTCCGCGGCGATGTTCATCCGCAGCCGTTCCCCGAGGCCGGTCAGACCGCGTTCCCGGGCGACGCGGTCACTGCGCCCGTGATGGTCGCGCAGCAGGTGCGACACCTCGTGCACCCATACCGAGGCGAGGTCCTCCACGGGCGTGCGGTCCACGAAGGCCGGTGATACATAGCACCGCCAGTGCCGGTCGACGCCCATCGTCGGCACCTGCCGCGACTCCACGGGATGCAGCGCGAACAGCGCCGTCGCCAAGTAGGGCCGCGCCCGGGCCGCGTGCAGCCGGGCCGCGAACAGCTTGCCGAGGTCCAGCGTCCCCGGTTCGGCCCCCGTCATCGGCGTGCCCCGGCCGCGGTCCCGGCCGTGGTCCGGCGGGCTGCGTCGTCGGCGCGGCGGGACAGGGACACCGCACCGGCGAGCCGTTCGACCGCCGACGGCACGTCCCAGTCCTCACGGCGCAGCGAGGCCAGCGTGGTCGCGGGCACGACCACCACGTCCGGGGCCCCGGTCTCCATCGCGCGCACCAGCAGTGTCCACGCCGCGTCCCAGCGGGCCCGCTCCGGCCGCTTGCGGACCGCGTCCACCACGCCGTCCAGCGCCGCCTGCCGCAGGTCCCCGCGCTCGGGCAGGACGGCACCGTCCGGGTCGGCCAGCAGCGTCTCGGGGTCGGGGAGGTCCATCCGGTCCAGGTGCGCCAGCAGCTCAAGACCCGGTCCGTCCCCCACCGTTCCCCGCACCAGCAGGGCCAGCACGTCGCGGGAGGACCCGGCGGCGGTCGCGAAGGCGATCAGATGCAGGGTCATCTCCCAGCTGCGCGGCGACGGCCAGGCACCGCCCCGGCGGGTCTCGCCGCTGGGCAGCCGGTGCACGAGCGCCGGGCGCGCGGTGAGGAAGCCGCACACCGCGCGCCGCGCGAAGGCCACGGACTCGGGCAGTCTCTCGGGCGAGAGCCGGGGCAGGGTGGCCCGGGGCCAGGTCCCGCCCAGACCGCGTACGACGACATCGTGGTCGTGCGTCCACTGCAGGTGCACGAACCGGTTGGCCAGGGGAGGGCTCAGCTCCCAGCCGTCGGCGGCCGAGGACCGCGGGTTGGCGGCGGCCACGATCCGCACGCCGGACGGCAGCCGCAGCGTGCCGATCCTGCGTTCCAGCACGAGTCGGAGCAGCGCGGCCTGGACGGCCGGAGGCGCGGTGGACAGCTCGTCCAGGAACAGCAGCCCGCGGCCGGCCCGTACCAGCCGTACCGCCCAGTCCGGCGGCGCCATCGGGACCCCCTGTTCCGCGGGATCGTCTCCCACGACGGGCAGCCCCGAGAAGTCGGACGGCTCGTGCACGCTGGCGATCACGGTGGTCAGCGGCAGGTCCAGGGCGGTCGAGAGCTGGGTCAGAGCCGCCGTCTTGCCGATGCCGGGCTCACCCCACAGGAGTACCGGGAGGTCGGCGGCGACGGCCAGGGTCAGTGCCTCCAGCTGGGTGTCGGCGCGGGGTTCGGTCCGGGCCGTGCGCAACAGGGCCGACAGGTCGGCGGCGACGTCGAGTCGAGAGGCCCGAGAGGACGCCCGAGAGGAGGACCGAGAGGGAGAGGAGGACGTGGCGACGGGGGCGTGAGAAGACATATGTGGTCACCTAAGGGTGTGAAGTGGGTGGGGGAGAGGCGGGATCAGCGACGGAACGTCGCGTGGCGCGGGTGGTGCCGGTGGTGCCGGGTGGTGCGGCGGTCCGGATTCGGCTGGGCGCGGCCGGGGCCGATGAGACCGGCCCGGTAGAGCCCGTAGGTGATCCGGCGCTCCGCGGCCGTCTCCAGTGCGTCCCGCAGCGGGCCGTCCCGCAGCAGTGCCCCGGGACCCAGCAGCGCCTCGACGACGGCCAGCGCACCGGCGGTGTCGCCGTGGTCCAGGCGTTCGCGGACCCCGGTGAGGCAGTCCGGGCGCCGGTGCGCCTCGTCGATGGCCTGGAGGCACGGCAGCGGTGGCCCGCCGAGCGCGACCAGCAGTTCCTCGCGCCGGACCTCGTCCGGGCCGTGGTCCAGCGGGGCCAGTACGCCGTCGACGAGGCCGATGCGGTGCCGGACACCCCGGCACTCCACCGGGCGCGACTGTCCCGGCGGGCCGTCGAGGTCCGGCCGGGCGGACGGGATGTGACCCGGCACCAGGGCGGCGGCGACCAACGGGTGCAGCCGGCCGGGATCGAGCAGACCCGCACGGATCAGCTCCAGGTCGGGCAGGACCCAGGTCGCGGCGTCGGGCAGCACGGGGAGCGCGGAGCCGCCGTCCTGCGGGGGCCAGGCAGCGGCCCGCAGGGCCGGGTCCCGGCCGTCCGCGGCCCCGGTCAGTTCCAGGACGAGCCGGCGCCCGGCACCGCACCGCACGGCGAAGGCGCCGTACTCCCGTCCCTGAGAGCGCAGCAGGATCCCCGCCTCGGCCGCCCACCGGCCGACCGCACAGCCGAGCCCCGGCGGCACCAGGCCGTCCGGCTCCGGGCCCGCCGCGGCCCCTTGGGGACCGGGCGCTACGAGGCCGGGCGGCTGGGGGCCCGCCACGGTCAGGCCGGGACCCGGTGCTACGCGGTCTGCCGGCTCCCGGGCCGTCGGGGTCAGGCCGGGACCCGGCGCCACCAGGCCGGGCGGCACGAGGTCGGCGATGGGCCTATCGGCGCCGGCCCGTACCCGTAGCTCACCGGCCCGGTCCGCGTCCCACAGATGCCGGTGCAGGTCGAACCGGTACCGCAGGCTGGGCCGGGGGTGCGGATGCCGGGCGGTGCCCGAGCGGGATCCGTCCCACAGTGCGAGGGCGATCCGCTGGCCGGCGTCCGCCCAGGCCGGCGGGGTCCGGGCCACGAGGTGCACCGGGCGGGAGGCGGCCTGCCCCGGGTACCGGGCGAGCGTGAGGGTCAGGCCCGGGCGCAGCAGCCCGTCGGGCGCGATCCTCGGCATGTGCCAGCGCAGCAGGTCGGGAGCGAGACGGCTGAGGTCGGCACGGACCCGGGCCGCGAGGTCCCGGCCATGGGTGCGGGCGACGGAACGCAGATCGAGGTCGACGTCGACACCGGCGGCGGCGCAAGCCCCCGCCCAGTCCCCGGCACGGCGCCGGGCGGTCGCGGTCTCGATCATGGACGGCGGCACGGCGTACTCGCGCACGCGCAGCCACAAGGAAAGTCGGGATTCCCCGTACGCGGTCTGAGTGAGCATCAGCACTCACCTTGCGCGGACGGGACCTCCGATCTGTCAGCAGAATGAGTCGTCATCGCAGCGAGCGTAACCGGCACCGTCCGGGCCGCGCCAGGGAATTAAGACCGGGCGGCGCCGGGGAATTAAGACCGGGCGGCGCCGGGGAATCGATCCGGTCTGCGCCAGGGAATTGAGACCGGGCCGCGCTGGGGAATCGATCCGGTCTGCGCCAGGGAATTGAGACCGGGCCGCGCCGGGGAATTCGGGCGAACAAGGCGCGGACGGCGGCGGATCCGGGTGCTGGGGTAGGGTTGCTGCCTGGCCGCGCAAGGTTCGCGGCCGCACGCCGCCGAGGAGGTGAGACCCATCACCGCTGTGTCAGCCGGGGTGCTCTCTCCTTGTGACAGCTTGTTGTGACAGCGCGGAACACCGGCATCGGTGACCGCGAGAGCGCCCTTCGGTCCCAGGTACCCGAAAGGCTCTCGGCCTCCATGACCTCCCTGCCCTCCGTTCCCCCCTTGCCCCCGCTCGCTCCTTCCGCCGTCGTCTCCGCGCTGCGCGCCGCCGGGTGCGTCTTCGCCGAGGACGAGGCGGAGTTGCTCCTCGCCACCGCCCGCACCCCCGGCGAACTGGCCGCGATGATGGAGCGCCGCACCGCCGGACTCCCGCTGGAGCACGTCCTCGGCTGGGCCCGGTTCCACGGCCTGCGCATCGCCGTGGAGCCGGGTGTCTTCGTGCCCCGCCGCCGTACCGAGTTCCTGATCGACCAGGCCTTGGCCCAGGCCCCTGACGCACGGCTCGTCGTCGATCTGTGCTGCGGTTCCGGTGCGCTCGGCGCGGCCCTGGCCGCCGCGCTCGGCGCCGTCGAGGTGCACGCCGCCGACATCGACCCGGTCGCCGTGCACTGTGCCCGCCGCAACCTCGCCCCCTACGGTGGCCGGGCCCACGTGGGCGACCTGTTCGACGCCCTGCCCGCCGGACTGCGGGGCCGGGTCGGCATCCTCACCGCCAACGTGCCCTACGTCCCGAGTGCCGAGGTGGCGCTGCTCCCGGCGGAGGCCCGCGACCATGAGCCGCCGGCCGCCCTCGACGGCGGCGCGGACGGCCTGGACGTGCTGCGCCGGGTGGCCGCCGGGGCCCCCGAGTGGCTGGCGCCCGGCGGCTGCCTGCTGACCGAGATCGGCGAGCGCCAGGTCGACGCCGCCGTGCAGGCGTTCACCGATGCCGGTCTGACGACCCGTCCGGCGGTGTCGGAGGAGCTGTACGCGCATGTGCTGATCGGCGTGCGGGAGCGGTGAGTGAGCCCGGGCCGGGCCGGCCCGGGAAGCACCCCCGGTCATCGTGTACAGCGTCGCCGAGGTGGTTCTGCCGCATCCCTTCCTGCCGAGGAGACAGTGCTCAGGCCAGTTCCTGTGCCCGGGCGATGAGCAGGGCCACGTCGTCGTGGTTGTCGGGGTGGTGCAGCGTGCGCAGGAGGAGGTCGCAGGCCTCCTGCAGCGGGCGGGCGGGGTCGTCGAGCAGGGACAGCAGGAAGTCCAGGCGCTCGTCCAGCGCATGGCAGCGGGTCTCGACCAGCCCGTCGGTGTAGAAGACCAGCTCGTCCCCCGGCTCGAAGTCGACGGTGACGGTGGAGAATTCGACACCGCCGACGCCCAGCGGCACCCCGGTGGGCAGGTCGAGCAGCTCCGGCGGGCGGCCGGGGCGGACCCGGGCCGGCGGCAGATGGCCGGCGTTGGCGATCCGGCACTGGCGCAGATGCGGATCGTGGACGGCGTACACACAGGTGGCGATGGAGTGGTCCCAGGCCGAGGTCGTCTTGTCCAGGTGTTCCAGCAGCACCGCCGGATCCAGGTCGAGTGAGGCCAGCGTGGTGGTCGCGGTGCGCAGCCGGCCCATCGTGGCGGCGGCGCTGATACCGCTGCCCATCACGTCGCCGACCACGAGCGCCGTCTTGCCGCCGTCCAGCGGGATGACGTCGAACCAGTCGCCGCCGACCTCGCTGGTGGCGCCAGCCGGCTGGTAGCGGGAGGCCACCTCGAGGCCGGTCGTCAGCGGCGGATGGCTGGGCAGCAGGCTGCGCTGCAGGGTGAGGGCGGTGTTGCGGGCGTTCTGGTACCAGCGGGCGTTGTCGATCTGCACGGCCGCGCGGGCCGCCAGCTCCCGGGCCAGCAGGACGTCGTCCTCGTCGAACGGCGCCGGATTGCGGGTGCGCTTGAGGTCGAGGGCGCCGAGCACCTCACCCCGGGCGATCAGCGGCACCGCGAGATAGGAGTGCAGGCCCGCCCGGCCCAGCAGGACGGCCGCCTCGGGGGAACGGGCGATGCGCGGCAGGTCCTCGTCCTTGACCTGCGGCACCAGCACCGCCTCACCCGTGCGGACGCACTCGGTGACCAGCCGGTCGGGCGCGTACCGGGCGATCTGGCCGGGTGCGTCGGCGGCCCGTACGGCGTCCGACTCCTGTACGGCGCGCAGTGCCAGGGCCCGGATCACCGCGGGCTCCGACGGGCCGAGCGTACTGGGCCGGCCCTCCACGACCGCGTCCAGCAGGTCCACGGCGGCCACGTCGGCCAGCTCGGGCACGGCCACCTCGGCCAGCTCGAACGCGGTGCGCTCCAGCTCCAGCGTCGTACCGATCCGCGCGGAGGCGTCGGCGACGACCGCGAGCCGGCGCCGCGCGGCCTCCGCCTCGACGGAGGCCCGGTGCTGCTCGGTGATGTCGACCACCGAGACCGCCACGCCGAGCACATTGCCCATCGCGTCCTCGAGGCGGTACATGGACAGCGACAGGGTGCGGTCCTCGTCCGGATCGGCCGGGGTGCGGCCCACGACGTGATCGTCGACGAGCGGGGCGCCGGTGTCGAGGACCCGGCGGGCCGCGTCCTCGAGGGCGTCGGCGTCGAGCAGCGGCAGCACCTCGCGCACCGTGTGCCCCAGGTGCTCCCCGGCCGGGACGCCGTGGATCCGCTCCAGCGTCGGGTTGACGGTGACGAACCGCAGCCCGGTGTCCAGGACGGCGAGCCCGATCGGCGACTGCTGCACCATCCGCTCGGACAGGGCCACGTCCTGTTCCAGCCGCCGTACGGTCGACTGGTCGGCGGCGAGGCCCAGCGCGTACACGTCGCCCCGGTCGTCCATCAGCCGCATGTTGCGGAACTCCACCAGACGCGTGCCGCCGTCCTTGACCCGGACGGGGAACGCGCCGGCCCAGCTCTGACCGGTCCGCATCACATCGGCGAAGAGCTTGCCGACGAGGTGGACGTGCTGCTCGTGCACCATCAACCGGGCGGCGTACTGCCCCAGCGCCTCCCCCGCCGAGTAGCCGAACAGCTCCTCCGCCTGGGGGCTCCAGAGCACGATGCGGCCCTCGGAGTCCAGCACCACCGAGGCCACGCCCAGCACGTCGAGCAGCCCGCTCGGCCGCATCGGCCCGCGCGCGGGCTCGTCGCCCTCCGCCACCGGAGCCTCGGCTGCACTCATGCCACGAACCGCCTTCGCCCGTCCGAACGGCACGTCGTCCCCCGTGCCGACTCCCCTTGTTCTACCGCGCTCACACCCGACTTTCCGACGCCCGCGCCGTCCATCTCCACCATCTCTCAACACGGCGGCGGCCGTCCGCCGAAGCCATCACATGGCGCAGACACCCGCGGTGCCCGCTCTCGCCTGCGAAGACCGCCGGCCGTTCCCGGGGGCCGGGAGAATTCACGCTCATGTTGCTCCATTGGTCTGTTCATGACTACTCCCCGCGGGCCAGACTGTGCGCCGACCGAGTGCCCCCACCGCCCGTTCCGAGGAGTCGGCCATGCCCGCGCCCGCCCGGCAACGTTGTCACGCAGTCCTCACCGGACTCGTCACCCTGGCCACCGCCGCCGTCGTGTCCCTTGCCGCACCCGCCCCGGCCTCCGCCGCCGACAACTGGACCGAGGCCGGTTCCGACCGTGCCGACCCACTGACCGAGAGCCAGGGTCTGACCTCGGTGGAGGTCCCGGCGAACAGCCCCAACCGGTACACCGGCATCGGCACCATCCCGCTCAGCGTCTCCAGCCGCGGCTGGAACCACGTCGGCGACCCCGACGCCTCGTACAACGGCTACTACATCGAGCCCTACCAGCAGGACTCCGGCAACTCGAAGATGTTCCGCGTGCAGGCGCCGGGCGGCGCCTGGTCGGAGTACGTGCACACGCTGAGCCCCGGCGAGGCCCTGAACAACTCCTGGGACGCGATCTCGCCGGACGGCCAGTGGATGCTGGCGGGCGAGTGGGGCACCATGAACCGCCTGCTGGTCTTCCCGACCCCCGGCATCAACGCGAGCACCTCGCCCTCGGCGAACCTCCCGCAGGTCTCCGACGTCCGCCTGGACCACGCCGTGCGCGACGTCCAGGGCTGCGACTTCTCCGGCCCGACGACCCTACTGTGCTCCTCCGACGACCCGGACGGCTCTCTGTTCGGCATGACCAAGCCGCTGCTCCAGATCGACCTGTCGGCGGCCCCGAACGGCTCGGGCGACGTCTCCGGCCATGTCACGGCCCTGCGCCAGCTCCCGCTGCGCAGCTCCTGCTCGGGCACCTTCGAGGCGGAGGGCATCGACTACGACCGCCGGACCGGCATCCTGCGCGTGATCGTCGTGTCGCCGGGCTTCTGCGTCCTCACGGACAGCAAGACGTACAAGTTCACACGCGGCTGACGCCCTGCTGTCGGTTCATGCGCGGCTGGGGTCCGGCCGCCGGTTCGCGTGCGGCTGGGGTCCGGCCGTCGGTGCACGCGCGGCTGAGCCGTGGCCGGCTCCGGCGGCGCGACAGGTGGTGCGTTTGCCGAAAGTGGTGGTTTTCTTGGGAGGTGGCGCGGTGTGCGGGGAACCCGCGAGATCGCGCCACCGCCATGAGAGGAGCGATCACGATGGCCCGTGAGCGACTGCACGAGGAGCCCGTCTCCCTCGAGATCAGCGGATGCAGCAAGGAAGACGCCCGGATCGTGTTCGACGCGCTGTGCGAGTGCTTCGAGTCCGACCGGTCCGCCGAGGACGTGCCGCAGCAGCTCCACGAGACACGCCCGATGGTGTGGCTCGGCACCTTCGAAGTCACCGACGCCCACACCTGCCGGCCGCCCGCCCGGCTCGCGTCCACCGTCGAGGCGGACGCACAGGGCAGCTACTGGGCGATCAACCGGCTCCACATGACGCTGGACTCCCTCTTCGCCGTGCGCAACCTCTCCTCGGCCTCGGGAGACCAGGAGAGGGAACTGCACGTCCTGCTAGGCAGCCGGTGACACCCGGCCCCGCTACGCCGCCCCGGCCGCCTGCGCATCGCCGCCGTCGGCCGGGGCGTACTGCGCCTCGCCGTTGCCGAGCGACCAGTCCACCGACTCGTTCTCGGTGACGGTGACGAACACATTGCGCGGCTCGGTGCCCGCGTACGCGTGCGCCAGCTCGGCGATCCGCCGGTACAGCGCCCGCTTCCGGCCGGGCGTACGCCCCCGGCGCATCGTGATCGCCACATAGACGATCCCGTCGTCCCGGGGTACGCCGAGGTAGTCGCCGTACCGCAGGGTGCTGCCGGTGCCGTCGTGCCCCACCAGGACCTGGAAGCGGTCCGAGGGCGGAATGCCGAGCGTCTCCACCAGGGCGTCCTGTACGGCGCGGCCGAGGGCGTCGAGGCGGTCGCCGTCGGCGCCCAGTGCGTCGATGCGGACGAAAGGCATGCCGGATTCCCCCTGCGGAGCTGTCCTACGGTTCGCGATCAATGTACATACTAGTAGTTACAGAGCGAGTTACAGAGTGATCGGGCTCACCTCGATGGGGTTATGCAACTAGTTGCACAATGGGTCCGGGGTCCTCTACAACAGTGACGACCGCACTGCGCACGGAGGGCCCGATGAGCCGTTACCCGCACCTGATGTCCCCGCTCGACCTGGGTTTCACCACCCTGCCCAACCGCGTGCTCATGGGCTCCATGCACGTCGGCCTGGAAGAGGCCGAGCGCGGGTTCGAGCGCATGGCGGCGTTCTACGCGGCCCGGGCGCGCGGGGGAGTGGGGCTCATCGTCACCGGCGGCATCGCGCCCAATGACGAGGGCCGGCCCTACGAGGGCGGCGCCAGGCTGACCACCGAGGCGGAGGCCGAGCAGCACCGGGTCGTCACCGATGCCGTGCACCGCGAGGGCGGCCGGATCGCGATGCAGATCCTGCACTTCGGCCGGTACGCCTACCACAAGGACCTGGTCGCACCGAGTGCCCTGCAGGCCCCGATCAGCCCCTTCGCACCCCGCGAGCTGTCCGACGCCGATGTCGAGCGGACCATCGACGACTACGCCCGCGCCGCCCGCCTCGCCCGGCAGGCCGGCTACGACGGAGTCGAGATCATGGGCTCCGAGGGCTACCTGATCAACGAGTTCATCGCCGCGCAGACCAACCGGCGCGAGGACCGCTGGGGCGGCTCCTACGAGAACCGGATGCGCTTCCCGGTGGAGATCGTCCGGCGGGTGCGCGAGGCCGTCGGTGAGGACTTCATCATCGTCTACCGGCTCTCCATGCTGGACCTGGTCCCGGGCGGCTCCTCCCTGGCGGAGGTCGTCACCCTCGCCAAGGCCGTCGAGGCCGCCGGGGCGACGATCATCAACACCGGCATCGGCTGGCACGAGGCCCGTATCCCGACCATCGCCACCTCCGTGCCGCGCGGCGCCTACACGTGGGTCACCAGGAAGCTCATGGGCGAGGTGTCCGTGCCCCTGGTCACCACCAACCGCATCAACACCCCCGAGCTGGCCGAGCAGCTGCTCGCCGACGGGCACGCGGACATGGTGTCCATGGCCCGCCCGATGCTCGCCGACCCCGATTTCGTCGCCAAGGCCGCCGCCGGCAGGCCCGAGGCCATCAACACCTGCATCGGCTGCAACCAGGCCTGCCTCGACCACACCTTCAGCGGGCAGATCACCTCCTGCCTGGTCAACCCGCGCGCCTGCCACGAGACCGAGCTGGTGCTCTCCCCGACCCGGCTGAAGAAGCGCGTCGCGGTCGTCGGCGCCGGCCCGGCCGGCCTCGCCTGCGCGGTCTCCGCCGCCGAGCGCGGCCACGAGGTCACCCTGTTCGACGCCGCGGGCGAGATCGGCGGCCAGCTGAACGTGGCCCGCAAGGTCCCCGGCAAGCAGGAGTTCGACGAGACGCTGCGCTACTTCCGCCACCAGCTCGACGCGCACGGCGTGTCCGTACGCCTCGGCGCCTGGGTCACCTCCACGGACCTCACCGGCTACGACGAGGTCGTCGTCGCCACCGGTGTCACCCCGCGCACCCCGGACATCCCCGGGATCGACCACCCGAGCGTCCTGGGCTACCTCGACGTCCTGCGCGACGGCGCCCGGGTCGGCGACCGCGTGGCCGTCCTCGGCGCCGGCGGCATCGGCTTCGACGTCGCCGAGTACCTCACCGACGACGGCGACAAGGCGAACGAGGACCCGCAGGCGTACTTCCGGAACTGGGGCGTCGACATGGATTACACGGCGCCGGGCGGCCTCGCGGCCCCGCAGCGGCCCGCCCCGCCGCGCACGGTCCACCTGCTCCAGCGCAAGACCACCAAGGTCGGTGCCGGACTCGGCAAGACCACCGGCTGGATCCACCGCACCGAGCTGAAGCACCGCGGCGTGACCATGGTCCCCGGTGTGCGCTACGACCGGATCGACGACGCGGGGCTGCACATCACCGTCGGCGAGGAGAGCACGGTCCTGGAGGTCGACACCGTCGTGCTGTGCACCGGGCAGGAGCCCCGCCGCGACCTGTACGAGGAGCTGGTCGCCGCCGGGCACAGCGCCCACCTGATCGGCGGCGCCGATGTCGCGGCCGAGCTGGACGCCAAGCGGGCGATCAAGCAGGGCACCGAGCTGGCGGCGGCACTGTAGGGGCCGTGAACGCGTCCTTAGGATGAGTTCATGTCACTCCCGCACGCCATCCTCACCGCCCTGCTGGAGAAGCCGTCGTCGGGCCTGGAGCTGACCCGCCGGTTCGACAAGTCGATCGGCTACTTCTGGTCCGCGACGCACCAGCAGATCTACCGCGAGCTGGGCAGACTGGAGGCCGAGGGCCATATCCGCACCCTGCCGGCCCAGCAGCCGGCGCGCGGGCAGCGCAAGAGCTACGAGGTCCTGCCCGCGGGCCGCGCCGAACTCGCCCGCTGGACCGCCGCCGCGCAGGACCCCAAACCGCAGCGGGACGTCCTGCTGCTGCGGTTGCGCGCCGCGGCGGTGGTCGGCACGGCGGGGCTCGCGGCCGATCTGAGTCGCCATCTGGAGCTGCACCAGCGGCAGCTGGCCGAGTACGAGCAGATCGAGCGGCGCGACTTCCCGCCGGGCCGGGACGCCCCGCAGGACCGGATTCGCCATCTGGTCCTGCGGGCGGGCATCGACCTGGAGACCTTCTGGACCCAGTGGCTCACCCACGCCCTGAAGGAGTTCGCCGAGCTGCCCGACGAAGCACGGGAGCCGGGGCCGGAACCGGGAACGGAACCGGAACCGGAACCGGCGAACGGCACATCCGGCTGAGGTGCGTGGCCCGTTCAGAAGCGGTACGGCTTCGAGCGGCGGCGCAGGAACCAGGCGGTGGCGATGATGCCGGAGCCCACCAGCGCCGCGCCGATGCCCAGGGTGAGCGGGCCGTAGTCGCGGGTCGCACCGCCCTGACCGCCCATCACACCTCGTGAGGGCGCGGACTTGGACGTCGAGGAGGTCGTGGGCACGGAGGGCGCGGAGACGATGACGGACTGGGAGCCTGCGGTGGAGCCGTTGGAGCAGACCACGACGACCGTGTACGTCCCCGGGCTCACTCCCGACCAGGCCGCGGACTGGCTGATGGTCGTGCCCGCCAGGGCCGTCTGCCGGCCCTGGGCGAAGTTCGCCTGGCGGCTGCTGAGCAGCGAGGCGTTGCCCCAGCTGCCGTTGTTCAGCGTGCACGAGCTGGTGACGACCGAGACCGTGGACCCGGTGGTGCTCACGGAGATCCCCGAGGCCGCAGCAGACGGTCCGGCGAGTGAGGCCGGGAGTGCGGCGGCGGCCGCCAGGGTCAGGCCGGAGCGGAGGAGAAGTCGGGAGTTTCGCATTGGCTGCCCTCCGGCGGCACGGTTGGCGGTACGTCCCATGCGCCGCCGAGGGTCGGGAAACGTCCGTGCTGCCTCAAGGGAAGCAAAGACGGCCCCGGCCCGCGCCGCACGCGGAGCGCGCCCGGCCAGGTGACGGACTGCTCCGTCCGGTGCGGGCCTGCCCGCCTCGGGGGCCGTTGCCCCGATGCCGTCCTCAGCCGGCCGTACCGGTGGTAACGGTCCGCTCCGCCGAGAACCCGCCCCAGGTGCCGTCCGGCAGCCGCGCCCGCAGCCGCACCCGGTGTTCGGCGCCCGCGTCCCGCCCGGCGTAGAAGCTGTAGCGGGCCCGGCCGCGCGGCGGGTCACCGCCCCACACCAGGGAGGTGGCCGCGGCGCCGTCCAGCTGGATCTGGTACTCCGTGATCACGCCGTCCACGCGCGGTGGATCCCAGGCCAGATCGAGGTAGTAGGCCCCGGCCGAGCGGTGGGCCGTCGCGGTGAAGCCGGTCGGCGCGGTGTCCCGGCCGTCGTCCGAGCCCGCAGTGGTGAGGCGGACGGGCGCGCTCGCGGGCGACAGGTTGTCGGCCGCGTCCCGGGCCCGCACGGTGAAGACGTACCGGCTGCCCGGGCGCAGCCCGGTGAGCACGGTCGCGGTCTGGTTCCCGCCGACGCTGTGGATCTTCGTGCCGCCCTGGTAGACGTCGTACGACATCACGCCCCGGTCGTCCCGGGAGGCGGTCCAGGACAGCTGGACCGCCCGGCTGCCGATCGCCCGCCCGGCCGGCCGCTGCGGGCGGGTCGGGGCCGAGCGGTCGGCCGCCACCACGGCGGGCGTCCGCGCCCGCACCCCGCGGCTCGGCGGCCCGAGGCGGCCGTCCGCGTCGCGGGCCCGCACGGTGAAGACGTACACGGTGGACGGCCTGAGCCTGACGACGTCCACCATGTGCTGCGAGCCGGGCACTTGCGTGACTTTCGTGGCGCCGCGATACACCTCGTAGGTGCGGACCCCGGGGCCGTCCGGGACCGTGTTCCACATCACGTGCACGCTGGTGGCGCTGCCGGCCGCCGCGGTGACGCCCGTCGGGGCCCCGGGCGCGCGGCCGTCGTCGCCGTCGGCCGCACCGCTCCAGGAGCAGGACGCGACCAGCATCAGCGCTGCGCAGACCGGCACGGGCGATAGGGGAACACGTCGCACGGCGCTGCCTCCCGGGGGACGGCATCACAGCAAAGGTCCGGACCAATATGCCCGGCCGGTGCTGCCGTAGCAAGGGGGCCGTATGGGTGGCGCGGGCGGAGCGTTACGTATGCTGAAGTCTCCCTGTGGCTGAACTCCCCGGGAAAGCACAGGAGTTCATGCCCGAGAGGCGCGGAAACGCTGTCGTCGCCGGACCCGCGCCGGTACGGGTGGCCGGGGGGCCTGGGTCGGCACCGGCTCGGACCTCCCGGCCCCTGTTGTCTTCTCTTGGGGCGTCAGGTGACCCCTCGCGGAGCGTCAGGTCTTCTACTCGCGGGATTCTCGCGGGATGCCGGATCTCTTCTCATAGGGCGTCAGGACGATGCTCCATCCGGCCCCATAGGGGTGGCCGTACTCGCACGCCCGTACCAGATTGGGCATGGTGTCCGGAATGTCCCCGAGGAGAGGGTCCCCCAGAGTGCGTGTCCAGTCGCTGACGCTGGCCGCGGCCAGTGCCGCCCTGCTCGCCCCGACCACGCTTCCGGCCGCCGCCGTCCCGCCCCGCGAAAGGCCCGTCGCCCGCGACAAGGGCGCCGTGACCGCCGCCCCCGTCGCCCGCGACAAGGGCGCCGTGACCGCCGCCGACCTGCTGGACCGGGTGCGCACCTGCACCCGGATCTCCCGGGGCCGGTACCGCACCGACGACGACGCTGCCGCGACCGTCCCCGTCTGCGGCACCCGCGGGGCGGTGTTCTGGAAGGCGGATCTGGACGTCGACTGCGACGGACGGCCCACCGCCCGCTGCAACCGCCGTACCGACCCGTTCTTCACGGCCGCCACCGCCTACCAGCAGTCCGACGGCCGTCGCCTGAACGCCGCGTCCCTGCCCTACATCGTGCTCCCGGCGCCGAGCGGCATCTGGAACCCCCGGGCCCAGGGCATCGACGGCGGCTCCGTGGCGGCCGTGATCTACAAGGGCCGGGTGCAGTACGCGGTCGTCGGCGACACCGGCCCCCGCGATCTCATCGGCGAGGCCTCCTACGCCACCGCCCACGGCCTCGGCATCCGCTGCGACCCGCGCCGTGGCGGAGCGGCGTCCGGAGTCACGTACATCGTCTTCAAGAACTCGCGGATCACGCCCATCGAGAACCGCCGGGCCGCGCTGGCTGAGGGGAAGCGGCTGGCCCGGCTGTTCGCACGGCACCGATGAGACCTCCCCCCGCCGCGCGACCGTGGCCTCACGCCTTCCGGTAGCTGTACGCCTCCGTGGCCGCCGCCACCACCGCGTCCAGATCCGCACCCGTGACCGCCGTGACGACCGCGGCCACCGCACCCTCGACGAACGGCGCGTCCACCAGCCGCGCGCCGTCCGGAAGTTCGTCACCCTCGGCGAGCAACGCCTTCACGGTGAGCACCGCGCTGCCGAGGTCTGTGAGCAGCGCCACCCCGGCACCCCGGTCCACGGATGCCGCCGCCGCGGAGATCAGCTCGGCGCTGGTGCCGAGGCCGCCGCCCTCGGTGCCGCCCGCCGGGGCGACCGGCACCGCCGTGGCCCCGCCCGCCAGCCCCTTCGCCAGCACGGCCACGGAGGCCGCCACCTCGGCGCTGTGCGACACCAGCACGATCCCGACCAGCTTCTCGTCACTCACCGCCGGCTCCCGCGGCCGCTTCTTCGAGTCCGGCGACCAGCAGGGCCGAGGACGTGGCCCCCGGATCCTGATGGCCGATGCTGCGCTCGCCGAGGTAGCTGGCCCGGCCCTTGCGCGCCTGCAAGGGGGTGGTGGCCACCGCACCCTCCTCGGCGGCAGCGCGCGCCGCGGCGAAGCCGTCGGCGAGCGCGTCCACGGCCGGAAGCAGGGCGTCGACCATGGTCTTGTCGCCCGGTGCCGCCCCGCCCAGCTGCATCACCCCGTCCACGCCCGCCCGCAACGCCTCGGCCAGCTGCTTCTCGCTGACCTCGGGCGCATCCCCGAGCGCCTTGCCGGCCCGGCGCAGCAGTGTGCCGTACAGCGGCCCGGACGCCCCGCCGACCGTCGAGATCAGCAGGCGTCCGGCCAGAGTCAGCACACCTCCCGGCGTGTCGGGTGCCTCGGCTTCCAGAGCCGTCGCGACGGCGGCGAAGCCGCGCTGCATATTGCTGCCGTGGTCGGCGTCCCCGATGGCCGAGTCGAGGGCGGTGAGCCGCTCCGCCTCCCGGTCCAGCGAAGCGGCGGCCGTCGTCATCCAACGGCGGAAGAATTCGGCGTCGAGCACTGGATCTCCTGGTGTGTGAGGGGTGTTGGACGCGTCCTTCGCCGTATCACATCCCCCAGCGCAGCGCCGGGGTCTTCACCGGCGCATCCCACAGCCGCAGCAGTTCCTCGTCCACCTGGCACAGCGTGACCGACGCGCCGGCCATGTCGAGGGAGGTGACGTAGTTGCCGACGAGGGTGCGGGCCACGGCCACGCCGCGCTCGGCGAGCACCCGCTGCACCTCGGCGTTGAAGCCGTACAGTTCCAGCAGCGGAGTGGCGCCCATGCCGTTGACCAGGACGAGCACGGGGTTGCGCGGCGGCAGGTCCTCCAGGATGGCGTGCACCGCGAAGTCGGCGATCTCCCCGGACGTCATCATGGCGCGCCGCTCCCGGCCCGGCTCGCCGTGGATGCCGATGCCCAACTCCAGCTCGCCGGCGGGCAGATCGAAGGTCGGGGTGCCCTTGGCCGGGGTGGTGACGGCGGTGAGGGCGACACCGAAGCTGCGGGCGTTCTCGTTCACCTGGCGCCCGACGGCCTCCACCCGCTCCAGAGGCTGGCCCTCCGCCGCGGCCGCCCCCGCGATCTTCTCCACGAACAGGGTCGCGCCGGTGCCGCGGCGCCCGGCCGTGTACAGGCTGTCGGTGACCGCCACATCGTCGTTGACGAGCACCTTCGCGACCTGGATGCCCTCGTCCTCGGCGAGTTCGGCGGCCATGTCGAAGTTGAGCACGTCACCGGTGTAGTTCTTCACGACGAACAGCACGCCGGCCCCGCTGTCGACCGCGGCGGCCGCTCGCGCCATCTGGTCCGGCACGGGCGAGGTGAACACCTCCCCGGGACAGGCCGCCGAGAGCATCCCCGGACCGACGAATCCGCCGTGCAGCGGCTCGTGCCCCGACCCGCCACCCGAGACGAGCGCAACCTGCCCGGCCACGGGTGCGTCCCGACGCACGATCACCCGGTTCTCCACGTCCACGGCCAGCTCCGGATGGGCGGCCGCCATGCCCCGCAGCGCATCCGCCACCACGGTCTCCGGGACGTTGATCAGCATCTTCATGGGTGTCTCCTCGGGAGCTTAGCACTTGGGCCCAGGACCCGCTTCTTCGCAGGTCACCGGCATGAAGGACGGTATTTGATCTTGGCGGTTCGGCGGGGTCGGAGGTGGGTCGTGGCGGGTCTGGTGCTGACACGAAGCCGGCGTCGCTGACGGGGCATCAGTTACCGGCGGCCACCTCGTCGGAAGCAGTCGCCCGTCCCGTCTACTGGAAGTATCGACCTTGCGGCAGCGAAGGTCACCTGCGACCGCGCGCGTTCACACCTCGTAGCGGCCGGTCGACCGAAGGTACGCGCTGCTGCTGTGCGGCAGGACCGCCATGAGGTGCAACGTCGGGCGCGGCGGGACGCTGGTCATCAGCCGGTCGCGCGGATCGGTGGCGACGGTGTGCATCCTTACCGCGAGGCATGTGACTCGGAGGGCACCCGACCGACGTGCACGCCGCCGTGGGTGAGGTGTGCGTTTCGATCCGTCAGGTCGGTTCGGATCGATCAGGTGTCGCTCGCCTCCTTTGATCTCCTGCCGGCACAGGTTCCCTGACCGGCCCGGCAGGGGTCCGAGATCGGGATCGCCGGTTGATCACGGACCTCCTTGCGGACAGACTGGCCCCATGGGATCGGCAGACATGGCCGCCGCAGCGCGGATCGGGAGGCAATGATGAGTGCCGGCCTGCCTTTCTTCCGCTATCACCCGGACCCTCTGGCGAGCGGGTCCATCCGCGCGGCCGCCGACACGTGCGCCTGCTGCGAGCGCAGCACGGGCTGGATCTACACGGCGACCTTCTACACCGCGCAGGAGGTCGGCGGACGCTTCTGCCCATGGTGCATCGCCGACGGGAGCGCGGCCGAACGCTTCGCGGGTGAATTCAGCGACTCCTACGGGCTTGACGGTGTCGGCGAGGACGTCGTGCACGAGGTCACCCGCCGCACTCCCGGCTTCCACGCCTGGCAGGATCCGCACTGGCTCGTCCACTGCCAGGACGCGGCCGCCTTCTTGGGCGAAGTCGGGTCCACCGAGTTGGCGTCGCATCCCGAAGCCCTCGACCGGCTGCGGGCCGACCTGCGCATGGGCGGCTGGCACGACGAAAGCGGGCTCGAGCACTTCCTGACCCACTTGGGTGAGGGGGCGACCGCCATGCTCTTCCGCTGCGTCGTCTGCGGCACCCACCTCGCCTACGCCGACGCGTCCTGAGGATCGTCCCTCCCGGCGAGTCCGCGTCCCGTCAAGTCCCCTTCTTTCCCAGAGCTCGCACGTTCACGGAACCGCTCGGAGCGATCAGGGGTGGCGCCGAGGTAAACCCTGAAGCCGCCAGAACTCAATCTTGATCCCGGTCCGAGGGGGACCGTCACCCATTCGGCTGTAGATCGTTGGCGGTGATACTGACTGATTCTGGGCCTGGCACGGGACTTTGACCTCGAGCGAACGCATCGAAAGACTCCTGGCCGACCTCAGCCAGCCGGTCAACGCGGAAGCGGAGGAGAACGGCTCCAGTGCGTGATCACCCCACGTCGGAGCTACCGGAGCGGTCCTCGCTCGTCAACGTGGACAGTGGGCTCCGACAAGAACACGTCGGCATCCACCGGGCCGCAGGCGATGTTGAAGGTGTCCAGCCAGTACGACCAGTCCCGCACACCCGCCGCGCTGCTGAAACGGTAGTTGAGCTGCCAGCGGACCCACTGGCCGGAGGCAAGGCGCACGGCTGGGGGCCGTCGCGGCCTAGGAGGTATGGCGAACAGAGACTGCACTCGGGGAAGGACGCGCAACCGGCCGTCGGTTTCGCGAAGTTGGACGTCGACCTTGCGCAGGTCTTCCTCGGCGCCGTGGGGCTCGAAGCCGTCTCGCTCATGCAAGCGCACCACGTGGGCAAACGAGGGCGGCAGATACGGGACAGTGAAGGCGACCGGGGCCGCGTTCCTACGGGCTGCGGCCTCTCCTCCGCGGGACTGCTTCGTCCAGGACGTCCGTATCCACTGGACGGTGATTTCCACGGCCTCCACCCCTGCCACTCCATCGAAGATCTCACTCTATGCGCGCGGCTTCTCCAGCCCGCACCAACACCGCCAACGATCCGAGCGACAAGCCGAAGGAAGATCAACTTGAACTGTCCACATAAAGAGCGTTCCCGTGTTCGCCTTGGTGCACCTGCTGGGCTTCGATCTCATGTCCAGGATCAGGAACTGGAAGGGCCTGACCTTCTACCGCCCGCCCCAGCAGAGCGAGTACGTGCACACCGACTCCCTGTTCGGGGAGGCGGGCAAGAACCAGGGTCTTTGCATGATCGCGTTCTGTCTGGGTTCGTCAGGTGAGGCCGAGGGCTGACAGGGGCCGGTGGTAGTCGCGGGCGGCATGGCGCAGAGCGGCGGCGATGTTGGCGCGACCGTCCTGGCGGTGGACGCCGATGGCGAGGTTGCGCAGGCTGGCCATGGTCCGGGGCAGGTGCCCGGTACGGATCTTGGAATCGTCCTCGCGGAAGGTCCGGTCCCGGACGTGGTGCAGCAGGTTCTCGATTTGCCATTGGCCCCTGATCCAGGTGGCGAGTTGCTCGCCGGTGGCTTCGCCCGGCGGCAGGCTGGTGACCAGGTAGATGCGCTCGATCGTGAGCTTGCCGGTGTCCAGCTCGCGGCGCCAGCGCACGACTTGGAGGACCCGGCGGGCATCGGGGTAGTCGAGGTGGCGGAAGACAGCCGTCTTGAGGCGGCGGATCTCCATGCGGTGGTGGGCGCGGGTGCGGTCGTAGTGGTCGAGCGCGACGTCCCGCCAGGGAAGCCGGCGGACGGTCTCGAACAGGCCGGGGTGGTTCTTCTTGACGATGGCGAGGTAGTGGGCGCCGCGGGAGTGCAGGTAGGAGCCGTGGGCGTGCTGGGTGTGCAGGGCATCGGCGGTGATCACCGTGGTGGTGAGGTCGAGGGTGTCCAGCAGCGGGGCGAATGCGGGGATCCCGTTCCTCTTGTCGGCGACCTGACGCTGCGCGAGGACTTCCCCGGTGTGTTCCATGGCGGCCAGCAGAGACACCGGCAGTGCGAGCCGCCCTGACCAGTGCGCGCGTCGAGCAGTCGGTAGCGTGGTCATTGATCAGCCCCATGGCCTGCATGAACGCAAACACGGTGGTCGGCCCGACAAACTTCCAGCCGCGCTTCTTCAAGTCCTTCGACAGGGCGACCGAGGCCGGTGACGTCGATACGGTCTGGGGCAGGTCAACCTCGCTCGGGGCTGGTTCGAAGCGCCAGAAGTACGCCGCCAGGGAGCCAGCATCTCGTTCGAGTTCCACGGCCCGGCGGGCATTATTGACGACGGCTTCGATCTTGCCCCGGTGCCGGACGATGCCGGCGTCGCTGAGCAGGCACTGTGTCATCGTCAGCGAAGCCAGCGATCGCGTGGAAGTCGAACCCGGCGAAAGCGATCCGGAAGTTCTCCCGCTTGGCCAAGATGGTGCGCCAGCTGAGTCCGGACTGGAAGCCTTCCAGACTGACCTTCTCGAACAGCCGACGGTCGTCGACGACCGGAAAGCCCCACTCCGTGTCGTGATAGTCAAGGAACTCAGGCGCCGACCCCGCCCAGCCGCAGCGCGGCTCACCATCGGGGGCAATGAACATCTCCACGCATCTTCAGTCCTTAAGGAACGCGAGGCGCGGGTCCGTCGAATTCGGAGCGATCTCGATGACCTCGGCCGCCACGACGTCGTGGACCACGAACGGGTCCTCGGCGACTCGCGCCTGGAGGTCCTCCAGTGTGATCCCCGCGGCGAGCACTGCGCCGCCCTGCCCCGGCTGGATGCTCCCGACCAGCAGGAAGACGCCGTCTTCCACGCCCTGGCGGATCCAGCTCTGGTGCCCCGCCATGTGCTCGGTGGCTGCAGCCTTGTTGGCAGAGAAACGAAGCAGGGCGACGTACACGAAAGTCTCCTCACAGATAGGGATGCGGACGAAGAAAGGAACAAGAAGGAACGGGAGTGGCTCAGCGCGTGTCGTCGGCGGATGTGTGAGAGGCCAGTCGCTCGGTCAGCCATGTGTTGATCCGGTCGACCTCGCGATACACGAAGTCGCTGTCGTGGAACGCGTTCGACAGCGTGGCGACCCCTTGGCTGAACGCCAGGACGTGCATCGCGAGGTCATCGGCTTCTGCATCGAACCCGAGGTCCTCGAACTGCTCGCGCAGCCAGGTACGGAACAGCTCGAAGACGCCCACGGCGTGCGCACGGGAGGGATGGTCGAGCTTGGCAAGCTCGTTCGTCAGCGTCCCGACCGGGCAGCCGTAGCTCTCGATGTCGCCACGGTTAGTGATGACGATCTCAACGAACCGCTGCACGCGATCAAGCGGGTCTGCCGAGCCGTCTGCCCATTCGGCGATCATCTTCCGAGTGCTCACCAATCGAGCCTCGATCACCGCTTGGAGGATCTCGTCCTTGGTCTTGAAGTGGTAGTAGAAGTTGCCCCGGGAGATCCCCACCGCCTCCGCGATCGCCGCGAACGACGTCGGCTCGAAGCCCTGCTGGTAGAACAGGCGGTTCGCTGCATCGACGATCTGCTCGCGAGTACCCACGACAACACCTCACACCCGACGACCGGCCCTAGGACGACCGTCCTAGGCGACAGTCGGCACATTAGGACATCCGTCCTAGCCTGGCAAGGCGGGCCGCGTCACCAACGTCCCGTCCCACAACACCACTCACATGATCACCGGCACCGTGCCTGTGCTGTTCTCCTGGACGATCCATCCCGTACCCGAACATCACGTGATGTCATGCCTCAGCCTGACGTTACGGACACATCGCGATCACGCAATGACCCTGGGGCAAGAACTCAGTCGACTTCGACCTGATCGAGTCTCAGTTCCGGCACCTGATGCGGGTGGCCGTCACGGTGCGCGAGGGCGCCATCTCCTCGTCGACGCCGTTCAAAAGGCTGCGTTCGGGCTCGCACAAGAACTCCCATTGCACCGCGTTCCGTGAGGTCGGCCGGGTGATCCGCACGGTGCAGCTGCCGCGCTACCTCTCGGACGCGCCGCTTCGCCGGCGGGTGACCGCGGCGACGAAAAGGTCGAGTCCTTCAACCGGTTCTCGCAGTGGGTCGGCTTCGGCAACCAGGGCGTCATGACAACGACCCCGTCGAGCAGGAAAAAGCGATGAAATCCAATGCCTTGTCGACGCACGCGGTGATCTTCCACAATGCCCTGGACATCGCCGAGATCGTCCGCCAGCTCCTGGAGGAGGGCTGGGAGACCGACCCGAAAAGGCGGACCTCAACGGCCGCCTGCACGTGTCGGTGCGATCGGTGTGCCTTGAGCCTGTCGTGCGGCTGATCGCAGAACGTGGACGTGTCGAAGGACGGAGCCTGGGCGAGGTCTTCTGTTGGACCGACCTCGACCAGGTAGGCGGGTCAGTCGTCGATTGCCTGGTAGAGGGTGGTCCAGAAGTCCTGCATGGCCCGCGCCGAGTCCGAGGTGGACATCCCGGTCTGGGTGAGCAGGATGCCGACGAGCTGGTTGTCCGGGTCGGCGTAGGTCGTGGTGCCGGCTCCGCCGTCCCAGCCGAACTGGCCGATGGGTGCGTAGTCGCCTCGGTAGGTGCGCACCGTCATCCCGAAGCCCCAGCCGCCGGTCTGCCCCTGGCCGTGTGACAGATGGACGACGCTGCGGGCCCAGGCCTGCAGGGCGGCTGTCTGCTCGGGCGTGAGGCGGTTGGTGGTCATCAGCTCGACGGCGGGCCGGGACAGGATCCGCTCGGTGCCGTGCATCCCGTGGTTGAGCAGCATCCGGAAGTAGGCGTGGTAGTCGTCGACGGTGGAGTCGAGTCCGCCGCCGCCGGACTGGAACGCCGGAGGTTTGCTGTGGTGTCCCCCTTCGGCCTGGTCCTCCACGGTGAACTCTCCGGTCTGCGGATCGGGGGCGTACAGGGGCGGCAGTCGGTCGATCTTGTCGGCGGGCACGTGGAAGCCGGTGTCCCTCATCCCCAGCGGATCGAAGATGCGCTCGCGCAGGAACGCCTCGAACGACTGGCCGGTGACCCGGGCTACCAGGACGCCGAGCACGTCGTCGCTGACGTTGTACAGCCACCGCTCTCCGGGCTGGTTCATCAGCGGAAGCGTGCCCAGCCGGCGCATCCACTCATCCGGCTCCACTGCCGGCAGCATCCATCCGTTCTCGCCGTAGATCCTCTGCTCGAAGTACGCGCTCATCATCGGGGAGCCCATCGCCGTCGTGTCCAGCCCGAGCCCGCAGGTGGAGGTGAGCAGGTCCCGCACGGTGATCGGACGCCGCGCCGGCACGGTGTCCTCAAGCGGGCCGCCGGCTCGCTTGAGGACACGCCGGTCGGCGAGTTCGGGCAGCCACCGGTCCATCGGGTCGTCCAGCCGTAGCCGGCACTCGTCCAGCAGGACCATCGTCGCGGCGACCGCGACGGGCTTGGTCGTCGAGGCCATCCGGAAGATGGTGTCCCGGCGCATCGGGGGGCCGCCGTCGTGGCGCATCGTCCCGATCGCTTCGACGTGTGTCTCCCCTCCCCGGCTGACCAGGGCGACGAGCCCGGGAATCTTCTTGGACTCCACATGCCGTTCCAGCACCTCGCGCAGTCGGCGCAGCCCTGCTTCGGAAAAGCCGTTGTTGCCGTTTCCCATCATGAATCTCCTTGCACGCATTGGTCGTTCTCGACGGTGCCGCGGGCATGCGGCACGAGGCGGCCGGCCGGGCATGACCCCCCGGCCGCGTGGTGCAGACAGGCGATGAAGGAGGAAAGTGGTACCCGGCCCCTGGAGGTGCGATGTGCTCAGGCGCGGTCAGACCGTCGTTCCGGTCTCGTTCCCGGCGGCGCGCTCGATGTCGTCGGTCAGCTGCTTGCGCGCGCGGGCAGGGACGTAGCCACCCTCCGAGTAGTTCTCGGCGAACGCACCGACGAACTCCACCGGATCCTCCCCGACAATCTCGCGGATCGGCGTTCCGTCCGCCGCGGCCTGCTCGAAGAGGTCGGCGAGGTCTTCGAACATCGACGCATTGCTGTCTTCGTCGGTCGGTACGAAGTGCATCAGGTGCCGCTCGATCGCCTCGACCGCCGTGCGGTAGTTCTCGGGAAGTTCCTTGACGCGCGCCTTGTACGCCCTCCAGCGCTTCTTGGGCCCGATCACCTTCGAGATGAAACCGGTCTTTTCGGCATCGGCCATGGCTATTCGCCCCCTTCGCGGAGCTGTTCCAGTCGTTCCGTGAGGAAGCTCCAGGTCCTCCAGAACTCTTCGAGGTACTCCCGTCCCTGAGCGTTGAGGGAGTGCACCTTGCGGGGCGGCCCCTTCTCGGAGGGGACCTTCTCCACGTCGACGAGACCGCGCTTCTCCATCCTGAGGAGCAGCGCGTAGACGGTGCCTTCGGCGATGTCGGAGAACCCCTGTTCCCGCAGCCGTGCCGTGATCTCGTAGCCGTAGGCGGGCCGGCCTGCCAGGGACGCGAGGATGATGCCCTCCAGCGTGCCCTTGAGCATCTCTGTCTCCAGCTTGGTCATGGAACACCTCCTCCCTGCACTAGTCAGCGCTATTGAGTACCAGTACACAGTAACGCTGACTACCGGTACTTAGCAAGACGGAATAGTGGAACTGTGAGCCGGCACCTCAAGCGCGCGGTTCAGCGGCATCACCTCCGCTGGACCTGCTTCCCGCAGGAGCTTCATGTCTGAGGCACTTGTGGGCCGGACAGCTGTTGATCTATCGGAGGGAGCATCTGCTCCTGTCGGCAAACGAACGAATGACGACAGGCGCGGCGGGCGTCCAATAAACCTGGAATGCGGGCGGGTCTTCCGGGTGACCGCTGCGCGAAGGTCATACCCCGTCGCCCCGAGCGTCGGTGCCGCGTCCAGCAGGAGCCGTGTCTACGGATGGCCGGGCGAGCCGAACAGGTCCTCGGCGGCGGCGTGTTCGAAGCGAACCGCGCGTCGAGCCCGACCAGACCGAGCAGCCACGACCAGCATCGAAATCCTCGCGTCCACAGGCCCTTGACGAACTGACCCAGCCGCAAACTTCACGGCCTTGGGGACAGTCCTGCGCCACGACGGACTGGGCGATAGCCGAACCCCGTCCCGGCCAGGTGAACACCTTCTCCACCAGGGCGGTTCCGGCGACGAGCGCGGGCAGCAGGTTCCCGGCGACGGCGAGGGAGGCGGTGAGCATGTCGGGCAGGGCGTGGCGCAGGTACAGCACGCGGGCGGGCAGCCGCTTCGCGCGGGCGGTCCGCAGATGGTCCTCCGAGAGGACCTTGAGCGCCTTCACCCGCACGATCCGGGTGAGCACGGCGCACGGGGCGAGCGCGAGTGCGGTCACCGGCGGCCACGTCTACCTGGTCCCGCACGAGGCCGAACTGGTCCGCGACATCAGCGCCCACCTGAACTGACGAAGCCGGAACCGAGGAAGCCGAGGACGACATGCCGAACGTGACGGAAACGCCCGTGCGCCGCCCGGCGCGCGAGCCGTACCTGCTCGCCCCCGAGCTGCTGGCCGACCCGGCCGGCGGCTACGGCAAGGTCCGCGAAGAGAGCCCTGTGGTCCGGGGCCGGCTCAGCGACAGCCGGCCGGTCTGGCTGATCACCCGCTACGACGACGTCCGCGAGGGCCTGCGCGACCCCCGCTTCCTCAACACGCCACAAGCCGTCGAGGGCCACACCGGGCGAGGACCCGCGCCGGGTCCTGGTGGACATGCGGCTTCGGCCACGGCGTCCACTACTGCGTCGGCTCCGCCCTGTCCCGGCTGCAGTGTGAGATCGCGCTGACGACCCTGCTCGCACGCCATCCCGGCCTGTGTCTGGCCGGCGGCCCCGAGAGTCTGCGGCGCACCGCCATCCCGGGGGTGGCCCCGCGGCTGCCGCATCTGCGGGTGCGCGTCTGACGGCCGGTCCGTTTCACAGGCCTTCGGGAAACCGGCGCCGGCCGGCCACCACCACGGCACCGCCGACGACGGCGAGACTCAGCAGGACGGCGCCGAAGACAGTCGCGCCGCCGGTGAGCCCGATGGCGTCGCTGAGGTAGCCCGCCGAGACCGGCAGCAGGCCCGCGGGGAGGTAACCGCCCACGTTGAGCGCGGCGTTGGCCTCGGCGAGCCGCTGTGCGGGAACGGCGGAGTTCAGCAGGGAGAGCCCGCCGAGCTGGCCCAGCCCCTGACCGGCGCCGGCCAGCAGCGCGGAGGCGACGAATGCGATGGCGGACGAGCTGTGCACGGCAGTGACGAGCGCGGCCATGCTGAGGGCGGTGCCGACCGCTCCGGCGGTCAGGACGGTGCGCCTGGGCAGCCGCTGTGCGGCGAACTGCACCCCGGTGGCGGTCAGGAACATGGCGAACGCCATGGCCCCGGCCACGCTCCTGCTGGTGGTGCCGAGCAGGCCGGAGAGCAGGGAGGGGCCGAGCGACAGGACGAAGGACGTCGCGGTGATGCCGGGCGCGAACACGGCGATGCCGAAGGCGAGGTGCAGGCCGTTGCCGTGCGGCACACCCGGTACGCGGATCCAGGAGCCCGACGCAGGCACCGCGGGCCGCGGCACGGGCATGCGCAGCACGGCCAGGACAGCGGTGGCGAGCAGCACCGCCTCGACGGCGAACACGGTGACGGTGGGGGCCGGCAGCGTCTCGGACAGGACGCCCGCGAGGAGTGGCCCGAGGCCGGCGCCGAAGACCATCGCGCAGGAGGCGAGCAGCGCCGCGAGCCGCTTTCGGGCGGGGCCGGCCACATCGGTCACGGCCGCCATGCCCGCCGAGACCACGGCGCCCACGGCGATGCCGGTGAAGAGCCGGGCGACGATCAGGGCCGCCACGGTGGTCGCGGTCGCGAAGACCAGACAGGCGGCCAGTGCGAGCCCCAGGGCGGGCAGCAGGACGGGCTTGCGGCCGATCCGGTCGGAGACCACGCCCGAGACGAGCAGGGATCCGATCAGGCCGACGATGTAGAAGGCGAAGACGACGGTCAGGGTGCCCTTGGAGAACCCGATGTCGCGCTGCCACAGCACATAGAGCGGCGTCGCCGCGTTGGACAGCACGAAGACCGCGGTCACCGGCCAGGCGGCCAGCCACACCCACCAGGAGGGAGCAACCGGCCCCCGCGAGGGAGCGACCTGTCCCCAGGAGGCGGGAGCGGCCGGACCCCGGAGCCAGCGCCTCTTCCGCGAGGGCGCCGTCCGGCTCCCGGACACGACAGATCCCTTCCGTGCATCGCGTGGGACGGATCCCCTCGGTGAAACGCGTGGGGCGGATCCCCTCGGTGCAACGCGCATGACTGATCCCCTCCGTGGAGCGGGCATGGCGGATCGGCTCCGAGTGCCGCACCAGCCCGGCAGTACGAGTTTTCTCGAACATAGCATCCTGTACGATCGAAGTCGTACAACGGATTTCAGGTCGCGAGGAGCTGTCCATGCCGTCGACGGCGCGCACCGTGCGGGCGCAGGTGCCGGTCATCAAGGAACTGCCGGAACCCGAAGGGCTGCCCGAACCGCTGCCGGAACCGGCAGTGGAAGACCTGCGTCTGGAGACGGTGCTGGCCGCGCTGAGCGATCCGCTGCGCCTGCTCATCGTGCGCAAACTCCTGCTGGAGTCGGAGCGGTTCGACCACACCTGCGGCTGGTTCGGCCTCGACCGCCCCAAGTCCTCCCTCACCCACCACTTCAAGGCCCTGCGCGAGGCGGGCGTCACCCGGCAGCGCCAGTACGGGCTGGAGCGCCGCAGCCAGGTGCGCGTCGCGGACCTGAACGCCCGCTTCCCCGGCCTGCTGGACCTGGTCGCCGCCTGGACACCGCCGGACGGGGCCTGAGCGGCCACGCTCCGCAACGTGCGGATCTCCGCTTCCGGCATGCGGCGGCGTGCCCTGCGCTGACGTGCTGAGCGGGTCGGTGGAGGGTGCGGCGGCCGGTGAACACGCCAGTGGCTGACCTGCGCGAGAGATAGGTGCCTATTTCGTAGTATGAGCCGATGACCGGGTCCGGCGAACAGCACGCCCAGCAGCGGCGCGAGCGGCAGAAGGCCGTGCACCGTCACCGTCGGCTGGTCCTCGGTCTGGCCGGGATCGGCGTGGTGGTCGTCGCGGCGTTCGTGCTCCACGACAGTTCCGAGGACGCAGTCCCCATCGGCTCCGCCCCCACCCCCCTGCGGACGACCAGGACCACGACGTCGGGGGCGCCGGCCGCGCCGCGCCCCACCGGCAACGTGCGCGTCGCCGCCGTGGGGGACATCGTGATGGGCTCGCTGCCGGACGCCCTGCCGCCGGACGACGGCGCCTCGTTCTTCGATTCCGTCGACGACCTGCTCGCCGGTGACGTGGTGCTGGGGAACCTGGAGGGCACACTCACCACCGGCGGCCCCAGCAAATGCGACGACGACAGCCCGAACTGCTTCGCGTTCCGCGCCCCTCCGTCCTACGGCCACTGGCTCAAGGCGGCCGGGTTCACCGTGATGAACCTGGCCAACAACCACATCGACGACTTCGGGGCGGAGGGGCGGCGCCAGACGTTCGCCGCCCTGCGCTCGGTGCACCTGCCGTTCACCGGCCGCCTGGGCCAGATCACCATCCAGCGGGTCAACGGCATCCGGGTCGCACTGGTCGGGTTCGCACCCGACCGAGGGGCCAACGACCTCACGGACATCCCCGCCGCGAGGCGGCTCACGGCCCGCGCCGCAAGAATGGCGGACATCGTGATCGTCACGATGCACGCCGGCGCGGAAGGCTCGGACCGCACCCATGTGGAGCCCGGCACCGAGTACTTCCTCGGCGAGAACCGCGGCGACAGCTACCGCTTCAGCCGAGCGGTGATCGACGCCGGCGCCGACCTCGTCGTGGGCAGCGGCCCGCACGTGATGCGGGGAATGGAGTTCTACAAGGGCCGGCTGATCGCCTACAGCCTGGGCAACTTCTCCGGCTACAAGGTACTCGGCCTCGGCGGCACGCTCTCCACCAGCGGCGTGCTGCACGTCACCCTCCGCGCCGACGGCACCTACGTGTCCGGGCGCCTGCACCCGACCCGGATCGTGGCGCCGGGCACACCGGAGCCGGGCGGCGACGGGATCGACCTCGTCTCCGACGTGTCGGAGGAGGACTTCGGCTCCGATGCCGCCCACCTCTCGGCGGACGGAACGATCCAGCGGCCTTAAGGTCTTCTCCGGTCGATCATGTGACTGCTCCGCGCGCATGTCGTCAGTGTGGACACGGCGCCGGGTGACCTGACGGATGCCGAGTGGGAACGGCTGCAGCCGTTCCTGCCGACAAGCAACCGTCGTTGTGGCCCGTGGCCCGTGGCCCGTGGCCCGTGGCGCGAGACGCCGTGGCAGAGCCTCGTCAGCCGAGGCAGTGGCCACTCGCCACGACTGACGCGGCTACGTCTGCCTCGGCACCGCGATGGCGGCAGCTCTGGTCATCTGGCTCCGGACCTGACGATCACACGCAGCTCAGAGACGACCGTCGGCCGGCCGCTGATGCCCACACGGCACCGGGCCGCCGTTCCTGTCGAAGACTTCGGCGTCATTGCCCGAGTTCACCCACACCGTGATGCCCTGGTCATGCACGACCACGTTGAACGGCGACTGCTCGCACTCCGTCTCGGTCACCACGGTGAACTCTTCACCCGGGCGCATCCAGTGATCGGTTCCCCACGGCTCAACCCACAGGGAGACCAAGCCGCTGGTCTCGTTGCTCACGCTTGTCTTGGACACGCTCGCACCCTAACCGGCAACGTGATCGGCCGGAGACGTCCTGGCCGAACAACGACACCGCCCGGTCCGCCCACCTCATCACCGCGCTGCGGCACGGAGCGACGGCCCGTGGACGGCTACGTCAGGCCGAGGCCGCCCCGGGGACGCGCTGACCGATTCATCGTGCCCTGAAGCTGTTGCCTCCTCGATCTCGAGCGATGGCGGTCGAACGCGGCTTCCGGTCGAACCGTTTCGACTGTGCCCCTTGGTCCTTGACAGCGGAAATCGCGATTCAGCGGATGACCGTGAGACGGCCGGGCGACGTCATGAGTTGTGGAGGGCGGTACTCCAGCGTGACCGTCTGGTCGCCGGCGACCTGGACGGTGATGCCGGCCTCGCAGCACCGAGCCTTGAACAGGTACCGGAAGAACACGTTGACCTGGTGTGAGCCGGGAGCCAGCGGTATGAAGCGGCTGCCCCAAGCACCGCTCTGGGCCTTTCCATCGACCTCGACCGTCAGACTCACCAAGTAGAGAAACAGCTGCATCGGATTGCGGCGCCCCTGTACGGAGATGCCGGTTTGCATGGACACGATGACTCTTCCAGTCCGTTGATTTCATCGAAAGGAAACGCGCGCGCCGGGCAACTCTCCCAGTCGCCCCGACCCGAGTCATGGGTGGAACTACGTAGTCCGGTACGCAACTCCAGCGGCCGCCTCGGCTTGCCGGCGCGGACTCCTTCCAGCAGCAGAGCGTGAGCAGGGAGGTCACCATGGGTGCTCTCGGGCGGCGCCGTTGAGTGTTCCTCCGGCGCCCGCCTCTGAGCCACAGGTCCGGGCCGAGTGCAACTGCGGGGCCAGGGTCAGGACCACGGTGACGGCAACCGTGACCAGCCAGACCGTGTAGCGGGCCGTCGGCCGTGCCCGGTGAGGCGTGACCTTCGACATGGTCCACGTGGCCGCCGAACCCACGGCCAGCGCGGCCAGCAGACTCGTGGGCAGCACATAGCCCGCGAGCGGATGCCTGGGCAGCGATGCCGTGCAGTAGTCGCTGTCGTTCATCAGCGCGGTCACCAGGACCAGCGACGGGGCCCCGACCGCCGCCGTCGCCCACGCCAGGGCGGTCAGCAGCCAGTACGGTGCCCCGAACCGGTCGCGCAACGCGCGGAACAGCACCAGACCCGTCAACAGGACCGGTGGCGCCATCATGGCCTCGCCCTGCCACAGCTCGGTGACGCGGTACCGGCCGTCGACCTGCGGATCGTCGGCCCAGTAGAAACCGATGTACGCCCCGCACACGGCCGTCACGAGCACCAGCGCCGCGAGCGCGTGCGCGGTGCCCCGGGCCCTGGGCGTGCCGGGAAAGGAGGCGGGCCACAGGACGCCCCGTACACCGGAGCCCGCACGTGCGCGGACCGCCTGCCCCCCGTACTCGCGGATCGGCGGCTGCACCGGTTCCCGGCCCTCCATGTCAGGCATGCGGCGACCGGGGTGCGGACGCCTGCCAAGCGGTGAACAGGGGCAGTCCGGTGCTGCCGGCGAAGACCACGAGGCCGAACGGCCTGTCGAACGCGATGTGCCTGGTCCGCGGCACATGGCCCGAGACGCTCCGCGTGGTCTTCCAGACCTGTGCCACGGCCGCCGCCCGCACGCCCTCCTCGTCGATCCTCAGCACCGACTCCTGGGTGACCCTGTCGACGCGCAGCGGTTCGGGGGACATGCCGGAGAAGTCGGCGAGCGAGGACACGGCCAGGGGCGCGCCGAGCGAGTCCAGGAGCCGCTCCGCGTGCAGGCACGTGCGCAGGTGGAGCCGCGGGAGCGCGATGGTGACCTCGTCCGCGTCGACCGGCCGCCGGCGCTCGTGCCCCGCCCAGGCGGCGGGCAGGACGTCCGCCGGGCCCCGGCCCGGCGCCCCCAGCACGCAGCTCACCTGCAACGGCAGCCGGTCCGGGTCCGCGGTGCAGAGCAACGCCACCACGTCCACCTCGTCCTCCGGGTTCCCGGAGGGGGCCTCGACGGTCCAGGCGTACGAGGGGCGCGGCAGCGTCGTGGTCATGGTCGGGACGAGGTGATCGACGCCCCGGGCGTCGGTGAAGGTCCGGCCGGTGGTCTTCTCCCGCTTGAAACGGGACGCCCACGCGCCGTCCGCCTGGAGCGCGTTGACGAGCAGGAGCAGCTCCTGCCCGTTCGGACGGTCCGGCAGCTGACGGATCAGTCCGCCGGTCGCCCTGCGGATCCAGGCGTCGACCGCCGAGACGTCGGCCGGGTCCAGGTGTCCGAAGCGGACGTCCGGCAGACGCTCGCGGAACTCCCGGTAGACCGGGATCCGCGACCACACTCCGGTCGCGGCCGCCAGTCCTTCCGTCCTGGCCAGCTGGGCCGTCACCTCGGTGGCGGCGGAGGCGGCCTCCGGCCCGGCCGCACCGAGCAGCGCACGCAGTTCTCGCGCCGTCTCCGACCGGGCCCCGGCCGCGACGGCCGACAGCGCGAGCCACAGGCCCACGGGGGAGCAGGTGAAGTCACCGTTCGCCGCCCGCACCGCCCCGTCGTCGATCACCGACGCCAGCAGGCGCTCCGCGAACGCCCGGACGTCACCGACATGTTGAGCAGATACGACGTGAACCACTCCGCCTCCCGTACCGCACCGCCCGCACGGTGCGGTACGGCCCGATCAGCCCGGGCCGTCCCGGTGCCGCGGAGCAACCCTGTCGCACTCTGCCAGGCACCGGCATCGGTGCAACCACGTAGACCGGTACGTATCCGGAATGCCGCCGCTTCCCTGCGCTCAAGGGCTCGGGGCTCAGTCGGTACCTGCCTGTCGCGCTCGCGCAGCGGCGTCGTCGAGCATCCTGCGGGTGAGGGCCGCGCGGTTGGAGACGCCGAGCTTGCGGTAGACCTGTCTCAGGTGGGTCTCCACGGTCCGCACGCTGAGAAAGAGCGTGGTGGCGATACCGGCGTTGGTCATGCCGGTGCTGGCCAGACCGGCGATCTCACGTTCGCGCGCGGTCAACGAGGGCAGCGCGTCGGTCGTCTCCGTGTGGTCGGCCAGCCGGGACCGCAGACGGCTCACATCACCGATCAGGCGGGCGGAGCCGCACTGGTCGGCGAGGACCGCGGCACCGGCGAGCCAGTCGGCCACACCCCGTGTCCGTCCCGCGTGCAGGGACAGCTCGGCTGCCGCGAGGAGAGTGGCGCAGGCCTCGATGCGCTCACCGCTGAGCGAGAAGTCGGAGAACGCTTCCACCGCCTTCTCCAGGGCCGACTCGGTGTCCCCGCGCGCGGCGTGGGCCCGCATACGGGCACGCAGGGCGAAGGCCTTGCGGCCGGGGGAGGGCAGCTGTTCGACGCACTGCTCGGCCAGCCGGGCCCACTGCTCCACCGGCCCCGGGTCACCCATGGCGAGCGACGCCTGCGCCAAGGTGTCGCACCAGCGGGGCTTGCGCCAGGCGGTGAGCCTGGACAGCTCCGCGCCGCCCGAGGCGTCCAGCAGGAGCCACCGGGCCCGCGCGGGATCGCCGGTGCGCAGGACGAGCTCGGCGTGGAAGCACCGGACGGTGACCGCCCACGCGGTCGGCGTGTCACCGGAGACGGCCAGGGCATGTGCGGCCGACGCCTCCGCCTCCTTCAGGTCGCTCGCACCGTCCCGCCAGAAGAGGATCTCGGCCCGCACCATGGCGCTGACGGCTTCCTCCGACGGACTGACGCCCCGTTCGCCGCCGAGGGCGATCTCGTCAAGGGTGGCCAGCGCACCGTCCAGGTTCCCGGAACGCAGCCGAGCGTTGGCGAGCACCGTGAGAATCTGCGACCGGATGTACGTCTGTCCGGTCCGCCGGGACAGGTCCGCCGCACGCGTCAGGTGCCGATCGGCGTCCAGGAGTCTCCCCAGCATTCCCTCGGTCAGCCCCACCTGCACCGAGGCCTCCAGGTTGGTGAGCCAAGAGGTGTCGGAGGAGGAGTCGATGAGCTCGGCCGCGATCGCCGCCCGTGCCTGTGCCGTGGTCAGGTCACCTGTGAAGAGGTAGCCGAGCGCGGCCTGCGCCAGGGCCCGCGCCTCACCGACGTGGTCATGGTGCCGGTGTGCGATCGCCGCGGCCGTGTCGGCGTGCTCGCGGGAGGTCTCGTACTCCTGCAGATCGTAGGCGTGGTCGGCCAGTTCGGTGTGCAGGGCGGCCGCGATCGCCGCGTCCTTGTCGGCCAGCACCGCGAGACCGGAACGTGCCAGGGCACCCGCCTCGGTGTACCGGCCCAGGCGCCGTTCGAGCCGGCTCGAGTCGACGAGCGCGGTCACCTCGCCGGGGCGGCCGGGCATGGCCGACCGCAGGGCGTCGAGCAGCTCTCTGCCCTCGGACGCGTCTCCGGTCAGCAGGCGGGCGCGGGCGAGCAGGACCTGTGCCTCGTGCCAGTGATCCTGGCCCTCCCGGAGCAGCGGCAGCGCGGCCTTGAGGTAACCGGCAGCGACGGCGGGCGAGCTGTACAGAACGCTGCGCGCGGCGGCGATCAGGATCGTCACATGCTCCGGCCGGCCCGGATCGGCGGCGGCCGCGACATGGCGGGCACGCCTGGACACGGGGACTGCCTGCTCGGCCAGTGCGGCGTCGGCCCGGCGGTGCAGATCGGTGCGCCGGCTGGGTTCGAGCCGCTGGTAGACCACCTCGCCGACCGCTCGGTGGCGCACCGCGAGGTGCGGCGCGGGCTCGGCGGGCCGGACCAGGTCGAGGCGGGTGAGGGTGTCCAGTACGCGCATGGTGGCGGCCATGTCCTGCCCGGCGACGGCGCCCAGGAGCTCCGGAGGGGACGGCTCGCCGAGGACCGCCGCGGCCTGGAGCAGCGAGAGGGCCTCGGGACCGAGACCGGCCAGCTCCCCGAGGACAGCGGTGACGGCCTCGGCACCGGTCCGGCCGTGGGCCCCGAGCACCTTCAGATACTGCGGATTGCCCAGGGCGTCCCGGCAGATCTGCTGCGCGTCCGGATGGTCTCCGAGCAGCTTCCCGGACTCCTCGCGGGAGAGCGGTTCGAGGTCCCACACCTCCAGCAGGCCACCGGACGCCGCCCGCGAGACCATTTCCGCGGCCGTGGACGACAGTTGGCGCTGCCGGCAGCCCACGAGGCACAGCACCTGGCCGCCGGCGGTCGTCTGGAGCAATCGCTCCAGGTACGGGAGCTGGTCGGCCGCGAGGAGATGGAAGTCGTCCACCACGGCCAGCAGGAGGCCACCCTCGGCCGCGCGCGCGGCGACGTCGCGGAGGTCCTGCAGGGGCGGGGCGCCGGCTGGAGGGGACGCCGCGGCGGCCCGTCCACGCGCTGCGCACACCGGTATTCCAGCGGCTCGCGCCTCGGCCGCGACGGCCCACATGAGAGCACTCTTGCCGATGCCCGGGTCCCCGACCAGCGCCACGGCCCGCCCTGACCCCTCTTCGAGGCCGGCCAGGGCTGCCACCAGCTCCTGGACTTCGGCATCCCGCCCGATCAGCGGACGTGCGCCGCCGGTCCCCCGACGGGCGGGGGGCGGTATGTGACCCTGCAAGTCATCGGTCATGAAACGGTAGATTAATGGCTTGCCATGACAGTCGGCCAAGCGGGAAGCGCTGAGGCCGGTGCCCCTCGGGCTCACCCGGATGCGACTTGTCCGGGCTGCTTGCGGCCACGGGCCAGGGCGTGGCCGCACGGTCGGTGACCCGTCAGGCGCTGGATGCGCTGGAGGCACTGGAGCCCGCGGACACGGGAGCCGGTCTGCGCGCCGAACTCCTCGACTTCCACGTACGGGTCGAGCGGATGCTGGGCAACCAGGCACACGTCCGGGCCCTCCTGGCCGAGCAGCGAGTGTCCTCGGCGACGGACCAGCGGCTCACGGCACGGGTGGCCGGGGAGCGCGGGGTGTCGAGCTCGCCCTGCGTACGGCCCGGCGCTTCGCGGACGACCCGGCCGCCATCCCAGTAGCGGAACACGTGGTTTCACGGAGGCCACGTCAAGGGGCGACCTGCCAGGGTCGGACGGGTACGGGGGCGATGCGCGAGAACCCGGCCGTCCACGAAAGACGCATGTGCTGCAGGGGGAACGCGGAGATGAGTGACAACCAGCTGGGACCGCATGAGGGGCGGCTCCGGCAGCCCGGTGCTCCGCAGAGCGCCCCTCCGCAGCCCTCGGCGCCGGGCGGCGGCAGGAAGAAGGCCGGCATCATCGCCGGCTCGATCGCAGCGTTCGCCGTCATCGGTGCGGGCGCGTTCGTCGTCATGGGCCAAGGTGCCGCCGTCGCCGACGACGGGGCGTACAAGCTGTCGGCGCCCACGACTCTCCTCAACGGGTACTACAAGAGGCAAGAGGCAAGAGGCCCGGAGCGACTCGCTGACGAAGAACCAGGTCAAGGAATTCGAGTCGTGGGGGATCCATCACTCCAAGGGCGTCAGCGCCGTCTACACCGCGGGGTCGGGCATCACCGCGATCAACGTGACTGTCCCAGGCGTCCACGGCACCATCGACGACCCGGAAAGGGCCGTCGATGCGATGTTCGCCAGGACGGATTCGGACTCCGAGAAGGATGACGGCGACGGCGATCTGGTGGGCCGCCCGCAGGAGTTCGACCCGCCCGGCTTCGAGAACGGCACCATGAAGTGCCGGCAGATGAAGAGAAGCGACGTGGTGACAAAGACGTACGCGCTCTGTATCCGGGGTGACCACAGCACGCTCAGCGCTGTCATGTCGTACGACCCGGTCTCGCTCGGTTCCGCCTCTGCGTTCTCCACGTCCCTCAAGGACGCGGCCGAGCTGACCGCCAAGGTCCGCAGGGATGTACGGGTCAGGGCGTGACCCACCCCAGGTCGTGGCCGCGGCCGCGGTGACGCGGATGTGTCACCGCGCGGAGCCGCGCCGCCTCCTTACCAGGGCGGTGCGGACGCCATGCGCTCGGCAATCGGAAGAATCGAGGGAGAGTTCATTGCTGTATCAGGTGTTGACCGCGCTGGTGGCGTCCGGAGGTGCAACCGCGGTGACCGCGGCGGGCACGGAAACGTGGTACCGGCTCCGACCGGCCGTGGCCGGCGGGCCGGGCCGGGGCAAGGGGATTCAGGCCGTGGTGTTCGGTGCCGTCACGGTCGCTCTGCTCACCGCCTGCACTCATGCCGCCGACACCTCGCCGGCCGCCGAGCCGACACCGAGTCCCAGCGTCACTGAGACCGTGGAACCGACGCCGACGCCGACGCCGACGTCCACACCCACAGCCGGTGCCGGTTCCACGCCGGCCACCACCACGTCGCAGGTCGCCGACAACGTCACCAACTGGTTCGGCTCCGGGGGCGAGGACCGGCTGATCAGCGTCATCAGCCGGTCCGCGACGATCCAGGCGGACCACGACCGGGACGCGGGTTTTTACGACTTCAGCGGCTACTTCCCCACTGTCCAGGAGGCCCGGAAGACCCTGCCCATCCCTGACGGCAGGACTCAGACCGCGTGGTCAGCCGCCCTGAAGCACCTCGACAGCGGCGCGGGCGATGTCTACGAGGCACTGCCGCACCTCGGCACCGACCAGACCATGGGTCCCGGGCAGGAGAAGCAGGAGGCACGAGGCTGGAAGGAGTTCGGCGAAGGCATCAAGGGCCTCAAGGCGGTCCAGGCACGACTTCGCCATACCTTCGGCCTGGAACTCCGGACGGATCCGTGGGAGGTCAGGCCCGAGGTCCCATAAGAGCGTGCACGAGCAGATCGAAATCGGCCCACGGGCCCGCGGCACGTCGCAGACAGTGAACGGCAGCGGGAGCCGGGCTGCCACGCTCAGGCCCTTCCACCAGGCGGGCAGGCTCCTACTGAGAATTTCGAATCGTATTCGGGCAGTGACGGTTCAGTCCGCAGCATCAGCTCCGGCACAGCCTGATAATCTGCGATCTTCGCCGGTCACCCGGACGGAGTCCCCCGGCGGTCGCCATGTCACACCATCAGCAGCTCATGACAGCCCTCGACGCACTGGACCGCGCCTTCGCCTCTGAAGAGCCGTTCCCCGTCGGCGGTTGCACGTACTGCTATGGCGAGGAGGGACTCGCCGAACTCTCCAGGCCGCTGCACCTCATACCCGACGACATGGTGTCCGCGGCCGCCGGAGAGGTGCCCAGTCACTGGGACGACTTCCCGCGTCTCTACCGCCGTCTCGTCCCGCGCATCATCCGCCCTCTTGTCGCCGGTCAGTTCCACGTCTCCGAGGAGCTGATCGCCACCCGCCTGGTCGAGGCGGCCTGGAGCACCTGGGACGCGCCCCTGGCCGACGCTCTTCGCCACGTCTGGACCGCATGGTGGCAGTACACCTTGCACACCCACCCCAGCCCGGTGTCCATCAGGGACACCCTTGCCCTCATCACCGTCGCCACCGACAGCCTGCGCCCCTGGCTGGACATATGGACCGCCACCCGGACCCTGGCCGCGGACGCGCACTTGGCGGACCTGATCGTCGACGTGCTGTTCGAGTACGAGATCACCGACCTGAGCCTGGGGTTCCACAGCGAGTACCACGCCACCGCGGAGCTGGTGGAGTGGCTCCTCACCGATGTGCGCGACCGTGTCACCGACTCCCGTCTCGACGACCCGGACTTCATTCACCACCTCCAGCAGTTGATCAGCGCCCCAACCGACGTCTCGACCGACGCGGTTCACAAGGGCAGCCACTGAGCTCTTGGGGTTGTTGTCGGCTGGCGACCCGCCAGTACCGTGTCGGTCCTGTCAGCCGTCCGCCGGCAGCAGCTTCTTGATCGCTGCGACGGCGGCCTGTGGTTCGTCGGCGTGACAGCGGACCGTACGTACCTCCGCACGCCGCCCCAGCAGACTGACGAAGGTGACGGGTTGGGTCAGCTCGACAGTGATCGAGGTCTGCGACGCGATGGCCACGTCCAGCACACCGTCCTCGGACTTGTTGGCGTCCGGGAAGCGGAGGTCGTAACGGGCGGACGCGATCCGTTCCAGAGGTAACCGCAGATCGAGTCGTGCACCGCGCCGTATCCGCAGCTCGCCCGGCCCCACGACGTGTGGGCGTGTGACGGCGGCGGCGTGCAGCCCCAGGACCAGAAACACCGTGTAGAGGTCGAGGAGCAGCATGACCAGGTGGGCGACCGGATACGCGGCGAGCATGAAGGAAACCCCGACCGTCTCGACCACGAACACGAAGACCAGCCCGTACGCCGTCGGCGCCTGAGCACGCGCGTACCCGACAGCGATGTCCGCTTCCCCGACCCCGTGCGAGCGCCGAGCCATCAACAGCCAGAGGCTCACCATCCACCGCCCCTCGTGTGCCGCCAGCCGTCGCGCCTGTGTGATGAATGCCCCGTTCCCCATGTACCACAGTGAATCAGAGGGGCCTTCCATTCTCCCCAGGTCGTAAGGTATCCCCGCCGACCTTTCGCTGAAGTTGTTCCGAAGGGTGATGGTCAACAGGCGCCGTTCGTGGGCCGATTGCCCCCTGTCCTGCAACCCGTCCGGCAGGCAGCCTCTTCGAGGCAGCGTCGGAGCGCATGCTCCGCAAACTCCAGGCGCTCCAGCGGGCCTCTTTCCGGCAGGCGTCCGGCTCCCCGTGGAGCGTGACCGCGCCGAAGGGCTGGGGACCGGCCGGTGACGCTGCGCGACGTGCTCAACCTGCTCCGGAGGGAGCGGCGGGAGGAGACTGCCCGCGGTCGCCGCGGAGGAGTCTTCGTCCGCCACCGGCCCGCCGGCGACGTCGCCGATGCCTTTTCGTAACCGGTGTTCAGGGCCAGACCCTTGCGCTCGACCCCGCCTACCGCAAAGGTATCGCTCCAAACCTTTGATTCAGGCGGGAGCGATACGCCGGATCCACCGGCGGCAGCCCGAGCCCGAGGAGGCCCGTATGCCCACCGACAAGCCAGTGACAGAGCCGGAGCACACAGAGGCTCTGTCCGAAGACACTCAACGCCTGCATCAACTCGGTTACGCCCAGGAGCTGGCCCGCTCGATGTCGGCGTTCTCGAACTTCGCCATCTCGTTCACCATCATCTCCGTCCTGTCCGGCTGCCTGACGCTCTACGGGTTCGGAATGGTCACCGGCGGCCCCGCGATGATCACCTGGGGATGGCCGCTGGTCGGAGTGATGACTCTCTTCGTGGGCCTGGCCATGGCCGAGGTCTGCTCCAGCTACCCCACAGCGGGCGGCCTGTACTACTGGGCGGCCAAGCTCGCTCCGTCCAACGGCGCGGCCTGGGCCTGGTTCACCGGCTGGTTCAACTTCCTCGGCCAGGTGGCGGTGACCGCGGGCATCGACTTCGGCGCCGCGTTCTTCCTCAACGCCCTGCTGGACCTGCAGTTCGGGTTCTCGGCCACGCCGGGCCACACCATCCTTCTCTTCGCCATCGTGCTCGCCGTCCACGGCGCGGTGAACACCTTCGGCGTCAGGCTGGTCTCCCTCCTCGGCAATGTCAGCGTGTGGTGGCACATACTCGGCGTGGTCGTCATCGTCGGCGCGCTGGTGATCGTCCCGACCAAGCACCAGTCCGCGAGCTTCGTCTTCACCCACTTCGTCAACGGCACCGGCTGGCACTCCGGCCTCTACGTCGGACTTCTCGGCCTGCTGCTCGCCCAGTACACGTTCACCGGCTACGACGCCTCGGCACACATGACCGAGGAGACCCACGACGCGGCCAAAGCCGGACCGCGCGGCATCGTGATGTCGATCCTCGTCTCGCTGGTCGCCGGCTGGATCCTGCTGCTCGGCATCACCTTCGCCATCCAGAACTACGACGGCGCCCTCGCCAGCTCCACCGGCGTCCCCCCGGCGCAGATCTTCATCGACGCCCTCGGCGCGACCGGCGGCAAGCTCCTGCTGCTGATCGCGATCGGCGCGCAGTTCTTCTGCGGCATGTCCTCGGTCACCGCGAACTCGCGGATGATCTACGCCTTCTCCCGGGACGGCGCCCTGCCCGGATCCAAGGTGTGGCACCGCATCAACAAGCGGACCATGACCCCCACCAACGCCGTCTGGCTGGCGGCCGGAAGCGCCTTCGTCCTCGGCCTGCCCTACCTGTGGAACGCGACCGCGTACGCGGCCGTCACCTCCATCGCCGTGATCGGCCTGTACATCGCCTACGTCCTGCCCGTCTTCCTGAGACTGCTCCAGGGGGACCGCTTCGAACGCGGTCCCTGGCACCTGGGCCGATGGAGCCGGCCGGTGGGCATCATCGCCGTGGCCTGGACACTGATCATCACCGTGCTGTTCATGCTGCCCACGACCAGCCCCGTGACGAGCAAGAACTTCAACTACACCCCGATCGCCGTCCTCGTCGTCCTGGGCTTCGCCGGCGTGTGGTGGCTGGTCTCGGCACGCCGCTGGTTCGAAGGCCCAAGGGTCCAAGGCACCGCCGAGGAACTGGCCGCGATCGAGCACGAACTCGAATTCTGACCTGCCGCCGGCACCGGAGAAGAGCACGAGCAAGCGGTCCCCGGACAGACCGGTCGAACGAAGAGAGATACCGATGATCTTCAGCACGTGATGGCGGCATGCACCGCGGGGCTGCGCGAAGCACGGCCCCGCTGCTGTCGGTGCCCGGGGACCCGTTTCTCGGAGAAGCCCACCCGCGCCTGCCGGCGGACTCCTCCCCGAGTCCGCTCTCAGCCGGCTGTGCCTCCTCGCGGGTCGGTGTCGATCAGAGCGGTGATCACCTCGGCCAGCCGTCCCACGTGCGGCGGCTTCATCACACTGAAGTGGTCACCAGGTATCCGGTGCACCTCCAGCGCCCCTGTGAGGTCCCGCCACCGGTCGAGATAGTCCGGGTACGACTGCCCCGAAGCCACCTCGTGATCGCCCCGGGCCAGTTCATCGCTGACAACGAGGTGCAGGCGCCCCGCGTAGCGACGGTGCCGATAGGCCAGGCACATCTCCATGACCTCACGCCACATCCGCGCGGACGGCAGCCACACCTCACCCGCTCCGTGCTCGGGCAGCGTGATACCGACCTCCGGGTCCACGTCGTCCACCAGATGTTCCAGCAGCTCCAGGGTCTCCCGGCGCAGCGTCGACGTGTCCTGCGCCGGGGGAGCGGCCGCCAGCGCCTCCAGCTTCTCGACACACTCCTCGATCAGCGCGTACTCGTTCCACAGCTCCGGCCGCTCGTGGCTGTCCAGAGCCGGGTCGAGGAGCAGGAACGTGACGTCCTCGCCCTCGGCGGCCAGCCGGTGCGCCATCTCGCTGACGATGCCGCTGCCACCGCACCAACCGAACAGCCGGTACGGCCCCTGCGGAACGGCGGTCCGCAGCTCGGCGAGGTAGCGCTCGGCCATCTGCCGCGCCGACGGCACCGGCCCGTTCTCGGCCTGAAGGCCCGGCCACGCGAACGCCGCCACCGGCTGCTCGGCACTCAGCTCCCGGCTCAGCAGCCGGTACCAGTGTGCGCTTCCGCCGCCCGGATGCACGCAGAACAACACGGGCCGACCGCCCGTCCGCCGCAGCCACGTCAGCGCCCGGTCGGCCGGACGACCGCCCTCGACCGACTCGGCCAGCGCGGCGACGGTGTGGTGCTCCATGAAGGCGCGCGCGGACACCGTGACACCGCGCCGTTCACGCAGCAGGGCGATGATCCGCAGGATCACCAGGGAGTGGCCGCCGAGGTCGAAGAAGTCGTCGTGCACACCGACACGATCGACACCCAGCACCTCGGCCCAGACGTCCGCCACGGCCTGCTCGAGCGCCGTGCGCGGCGCGGTGTACTCGCGCTCCGGGCCGGCCGCGGAGGGCGCCGGTAGAGCCGCACGGTCGACCTTGCCGTTGACGTTGAGCGGCAGCTCGTCCAGCACCACCCATGCGGTGGGTACCAGGAAATCGGGCACACGTCGGCGCAGCTGGGCACGCAACTCGCCGACCTCGACCGGGTGTTCCGGGTCGAGCACCACATAGCCGACCAGCTGCTTGGTCCCGTCGGCGCCGCGTTCGACGTCGGCGGCCGCGGCGCGCACGGCCGGCAGGTCCGAGAGCGCGGCCTCCGCCTCCCCGAGTTCCACACGGTGGCCGCGGATCTTGACCTGGTGGTCGCGCCGCCCGAGGAAGTGCACGGTGCCGTCGGGATCCCGGCGCACGATGTCGCCGGTCCGGTACAGCCGGGCACCGGGGCGCGTACCGGCCGGATCCGGCACGAACCGCTCCGCCGTCAGCTCCGGCCTGCCGAGGTAGCCGCGCGCCAACCCGGGCCCGCCCACCAGGAGTTCGCCAGGCACCCCGAACGGCACCGGCACCAGGTCCTCGTCCACCACCAGCACGTACGTGTTCGAGATCGGCCCGCCGATCGGCACGGCGTGCTCGGCGTCGGCCATGGTGAGATTCCGGCGCCCCGTGCTGAAGGTGGTGCACTCGGTGGGCCCGTACAGGTTGCTGACCGAGATGCCGTGTTCCAAGGCCGTGCGCAGGTGGACCGGAGAGAGCACGTCGCCGCCGCTGAGCACTTGACGCAGCCTCGCCAGGGCCGAAGGCCGGCTCTCCACCATGTGGTGGAACAGGACCGGGGTCATGAACAGGGTGGTCACCCGGTGCCGGTCCAGCAGCTCCGCCAGCTCAGCTGCTGGAGTGGCGCCGGGCGGGCACAACGCGAGCCGAGCACCGTGGCACAGCGCGCCCCAGATCTCGAAGGTCGATGCGTCGAAGGCCAGCGGCGAGTGCTGCAGCACCACCTGGTCACGGTCGAGAACGGCATAGTCGGGGTCGTACACCAGCCGGACGATGCCCCGGTGGGTCACCTGGACGCCCTTGGGCCGGCCGGTGGAGCCCGAGGTGTACATGACGTATGCCGGATGGTCCGGGGCAAGCGCCACCCGCGGCGGCGCATCCGGCTGGTCCGAGAGCGCCGACCAGCTCTCATCCACCTCGACCGTCCGCAGAGCGGCACCGTACTCCGCGAAACGCGAGGCGTGCCGCGGATGGGTCACCAGGATCCCGGCGCGGGTGTCGTCGAGAACGTACCGGATCCGCTCGTCCGGGAACTCCGGGTCGAGCGGCACGTAGTAACCGCCGGCCTTGAGAATTCCCAGCAGGGTCACCACCGCCTCGATACCGCGCTCCAGGCACACGGCGACCGGCGTCTCCGGACCGACCCCGTGCCCCCGCAGCAGCCGTGCCAGCTGGTTCGCCCGACGCTCCAGCTCCCGGTAGGTCAGCCGCCGCTCGCCGTACAGCAGTGCCGTCGACTCCGGCAGCGCCCGGGAGGCGACCAGTTCGGGCACGCACATGTCCGGCAGCTCGGGTTCGGCCCGGTCCGGCGTCGTGAGCCGGTGCATCTCGTCGGCACGGAAGGCCCGCGGATCGGCGTCGGCATCGGCGGCCATCGCGGTGAGTACGTCCACGAACACGGCCGCGAAGGTCTCCAGCCGGTCCCGGCTGACCCAGCCGGGCCGACAGCTCATCCGCAGCTGCCCCGGGAAGGTCCACACGTCGAAGGTGAACTCGTTGGGACTGTGGTCGGTGATGGTGCCGAGGCCGGACCGCTGGTCGTCCAGCACATGGAAGTCCAGACAGGTGAAGACGACGTCCACCAGCGGGGTGCCGCCGCCCCAGGCCCGCTGCATGGCGGGCAGCGGGTAGCGCCGGTGCGGCCACAGGGCCAGCTCCTCGGCGAACACCGATGCCACCAGGTCGCGCCAGGTGAGCTGGTCGAGGTCGACGGCGAACGGCACGGTGTTCAGGTACATGCCGCGCACCTGGTCACCGCCGGGCAGTTCGGGCCGGCCGTTGACCACCGCACTCGCGAAGAACCGGTGCTGACCGCTGATCATCCCCAGCACCTTCAGATGGGCCGCGGAGAGCACTGCCTTCAGCGACGTCCGGGTCTCCGCCGCCAGCCTGCGCAGTTCCGGCTCCAGATGGGCCCAGGACAACCGGATCTCGGATGCGGGAAGACGGGCCTCGGCGGCAGCGGTGTCCTCGGGCAGCCTCAGCCGCTCGAAGCCGGTGATCCGCCCCTGCCAGAACTCGCGGTCCTCGACGGAGGCCAGCGACTCCTTCTCCAGAGCGATGAAGTCGGCGTAGCGGACCTCGGGCGGCGCCTCCAGCCCTGTGTCGGAGCCCTGCCGGATCGCACGGTAGCCGGCCCGCAGCTCTCCGATCACCGAGTGGTGGCTCCAGCCGTCGAGGATCGCGTGGCACTCGCTGTGGGTCAGCAGCCACCTCCCCTCTCCCAGGAGGTGCACGTGATAGCGCAACAGGGGGGCGCGGCTGATGTCGAACGGGGTCCGCCGGGCCTCGTCCCGATGACGCCCGATGGCCTCCTGCTGCTGCTCGGCGGTCAGATCGCGCAGGTCGTCCACCCCGATGTCGAGATCGGCGGATGCGTGCACGAGCTGCAGCGGCTCGGAGTAACCGGTGAGGTCGAAGGAGGTGCGCAGGATCTCGTGGCGCGCCAGCAGCCTGCGTACGGCTTCGCGGAGGGCGTCCGCCGAGAACGGGCCGTCGTCGAGGATCTCGAAACTGGACACGTTCTGGTACGTGTTGCGCTCGGGGTCGGCGAGCATCTCGTAGACCATGCCGGCCTGGACCTGGCCCATCGGGTAGGCGTCGACCAGCCCCTCCGGCAAGCGTGCACGATCGCCCGGGGCGAGCAGCTCGAACCGTCCGACCGGCCCGGTCTCCTCCTGGGCCGAGGATGCCGTGGCCGCCAGCGCGGCGGACTGCGCCACGGTCTGATGCGTGAAGAGGTCCTGGACCGTGAGGTGCACGCCTTGTGTGCGGAGTGTTCCGATGGCGCGGATGGCGCGCATGGAGTCGCCGCCGAGTTGGAAGAAGCTGTCGTGGATGTTGATGGTGTGGGGGTGGGTGTTGAGGGCGGTGGCGAAGGCGTTGGTGATGGTGTGTTCGAGTGGGGTGCGGGGTGGGGTGTGGGGTGGGGTGGGTGTGGTGGTGGGTGTGGTGGTGGGTGTGTGGGTGGTGGTGGGTGGGGGGAGTGCGGTGCGGTCGGTTTTGCCGTTGGGGGTGAGTGGGAGGGTGGGGAGGG
>NZ_JBVKBH010000003.1:578979-724949 GCF_055657175.1 Streptomyces sp. NPDC107581 | reverse complement strand
GTGATGTCGGTGCCCGAGTTGGTGATGAAGCACTTCGTGCCGTTGATGACCCATTCGTCGGTGTCGGGGTCCAGGCGGGCCGTGGTGCGGGTGGCGCCGGCGTCGCTGCCGCCGTCGGGCTCGGTGAGGCCGAAGGCGCCGAGGATCTCGCCCGCGCACAGCCGGGGCAGCCACGTGCGCTTCTGCTCCTCGGTGCCGAAGAGGTGGACCGGCATGGCGCCCAGGGAGACGCCGGCCTCCAGGGTGATGGCCACGGACGAGTCCACCCGGGCCAGTTCCTCCAGGGCGATGCCGAGCGCGAGGTAGTCGCCGCCCATGCCGCCGTACTCCTCCGGGAACGGCAGTCCGAACAGGCCCATGCGGCCCATCTCGCGGACGATCTCGTAGGGGAACTCGTGCCGCTCGTAGAAGTCGCCGATCTTGGGTGCCACGACATCGTGCGCGAACGCCTCCACCGTGCGGCGGAGTTCCTCCAGCTCGGGGCTGAGGCGGTGGTCCATGCTGATCACTGGTCCTTGTGGGAGAGAGCGCGGACGGTACGGGACGGGCTGGGCCGGCCCAGCTGTTCGGCCATCCACACGCTCGTGGCGGTCAGACGGCCGAGGTCGACCCCTGTCTCGATGCCGAGGCCGTGCAGCATCCATACGAGGTCTTCGGTGGCGAGGTTGCCGGTGGCGGACTTGGCGTAGGGGCAGCCGCCCAGGCCTCCGGCGGAGGCGTCGACGGTGCTCACGCCGTGTTCCAGGGCCGCGTAGGTGTTCGCGAGCGCCTGGCCGTAGGTGTCGTGGAAGTGCACGCCGATCGTGTTCGTCGGCACGCCCTCCTCGTTCAGCAGGGCGAGCAGTTCCAGGACGTGGCCCGGGGTGGCGACCCCGATGGTGTCGCCGAGGCTCAGCTCGTCGCAGCCCATGTCGCGCAGGGCCGTGCAGACGCGGGCCACCTGGTGCAGCGGCACCGCCCCCTCCCAGGGGTCGCCGAAGCACATGGACACATAGCCGCGCACCTGCGCGCCCGCGTCCTTCGCCTGCCGCACCACCGGGTCGAACACGGCCAGCGACTCGTCCACCGTGCGGTTGAGGTTGGCCTTCGCGAAGGACTCCGTGGCGCTCGCGAACACCGCGATGCGGCGGGCGCCGAGCGCCAGCGCCCGCTCCAGGCCGCGCTGGTTGGGCACCAGGACCGGGAGTTCGACGTCGAGACCGCTCACGAGCGGGAACAGCCGCTCGGCGTCGGCGAGCTGGGGCACCCACTTCGGGTGCACGAAGCTCGTCGCCTCGATCGTGGTCAGGCCGGCGTCGGCCAGCCGGCGGATGAACTCCGCCTTCACCTCGGTCGGTACGGCCGTCTTCTCGTTCTGCAGGCCGTCGCGCGCGCCGACCTCGTGGATGCGCACCCGCTCGGGCAGGTCCTGGGCCGGTACGACCATGGGCAGTCCGTCGGTGCTCACTGAGCCGCCTCCTTGGGTGTGATGACGGCCAGCACCTGGTCCATGGCGACCGTCGATCCCGGGGTCACGTCCAGTTCGGCGACCGTGCCGGCGTGCGGGGCGGAGATGACGTGCTCCATCTTCATCGCCTCGACCACCAGCAGGCTCTGCCCGGCCGACACCTCGTCGCCGACGGCCACCTTCACCACCGTCACCGTGCCGGGCATGGGCGCGGTGAGCGAGTCGGCGCCGGCGTGCGCGGCCCCGGTGAGGGAGGCGGCCACCGGGTCGTGGTCGCGCACGTGCCAGGCGTCGCCGTCGCGGCCGATCCAGTCGCCCGCGCGGCGGAAGCCGTGCCGGACTCCGTCGAGGGTGACGAAGACCCGGTCGCCGGTGACGGTGTGGGCGCCGCGCGGGGCGTACGTCACGGGATCGGCGACCCGCAGGGGGAAGGAGGCCGGCTTCGGGGTGCCGCCCAGGCGCCAGCCGCTCGGCACCGAGAAGGGGTCCACCCAGCCCCCGGCGCGCGGGCGCAGCGCCTCCAGCCGTACGGCGGCCGCCGCCTCGTACACCTCCTGAGGCACCTCGGTGGAGACCAGTTCGTCCACCACCCGCTCCACCAGGCCGGTGTCCAGCTCGCCCGCCACCACCGCCGGGTGCGCCAGCAGCCGCCGCAGGAAGCCCGCGTTGGTCTGCACGCCCAGCGTGACGGTCTCGGCGAGGGCGGCCCGGAGCTTGCGCAGCGCCGTTGCGCGGTCGGGGCCGTACGCGATGACCTTGGACAGCATCGGGTCGTACAGGCTGCCCACCTCCGTGCCCTCGCTGAGCCCGGAGTCGGTGCGGACGCCGTCGCCCTGCGGCTCGTCCAGCAGCAGCACCGTGCCGCCGGAGGGCAGGAAGCCGCGCGCGGGGTCCTCGGCGCAGATCCGGGCCTCGACCGCGTGCCCGGTCAGCCGCACGTCCTGCTGCGCGAAGCCCAGCCGCTCACCGGCCGCCACCCGCAGCTGCCACTCCACCAGGTCGAGCCCGGTGATCAGCTCCGTGACCGGGTGCTCCACCTGGAGGCGGGTGTTCATCTCCATGAAGTAGTACGACGACGGGTCGCCGCCCGGCACGATGAACTCCACCGTGCCCGCGCCCCGGTACCCGCACGAGCGGGCCGCCTGCACGGCCGCCTCGCCCATCGCGGCCCGGATCTCCTCGTCGAGGAGGACGCTCGGCGCCTCCTCGATGATCTTCTGGTGCCGGCGCTGGAGCGAGCACTCGCGCTCGCCGAGATGGACCACGCCCCCGTGGCCGTCCGCCAGCACCTGGATCTCGATGTGCCGGGGCCGGTCCACCCACCGCTCCACCAGCAGGGTGTCGTCCCCGAAGGAGGCGCGGGCCTCGCGGCGGGCGGCCGCGATCTCCTCCTCCAGCACGGTCATGTCCCGCACCAGGCGCATGCCCTTGCCGCCGCCGCCCGCCGAGGGCTTGAGCAGCACCGGGGTGCCGATCTCCCGGGCGGCGTCGGCCAGCTGGACGTCCGTCAGCCCGCTGCCGCTGGAACCCGGCACGACCGGCACGCCGGCCGCCTGCACGGTCTCCTTGGCCCGGATCTTGTCGCCCATCAGGGCGATGGCGTCCGCCGGAGGGCCGATGAAGACGAGCCCCGCCTCCTCGCACGCGCGGGCGAAGCCCGCGTTCTCGGCGAGGAAGCCGTACCCGGGGTGGACGGCCTGGGCGCCGGTGCGGGCGGCGGCCTCGAGCAGCCGCTCCACCGACAGATAACTCTCGGCGGCGGGCGCCGGACCGATCCGTACCGCCGTGTCGGCCTCCCGTACGTGCCGCGCGTCCGCGTCGGCGTCGGAGAAGACCGCCACCGAGCGCACGCCCAGCGAGCGGAGCGTACGGATGACGCGTACGGCGATCTCGCCCCGGTTGGCCACGAGCACTGTGTCGAACACGGTTCCCCTCCTCACATCCGGAAGACGCCGAACTGGGGGTCTCCCAGTGGCGCGTTGGCACAGGCCGTCAGGGCGAGGCCCAGGACCTGGCGGGTCTCCAGCGGGTCGATCACGCCGTCGTCCCAGAGGCGGGCGGTGGCGTAGTAGGCGTTGCCCTGGCGCTCGTACTGGGCGCGGATCGGCGCCTTGAAGGCCTCTTCGTCGTCGGCGGGCCACCGCTCGCCCCGCGCCTCCAGCTGGTCGCGCTTGACGGTGGCGAGGACGGAGGCGGCCTGCTCGCCGCCCATGACGGAGATCTTGGCGTTCGGCCACATCCACAGGAAGCGGGGGGAGTAGGCCCGGCCGCACATCGAGTAGTTGCCGGCGCCGTACGAGCCGCCGACGACGACGGTCAGCTTGGGCACCCGGGTGCACGCCACGGCCGTCACCATCTTGGCGCCGTGCTTGGCGATGCCGCCCGCCTCGTAGTCCTTGCCGACCATGAAGCCGGAGATGTTCTGCAGGAACACCAGCGGGATGCCGCGCTGGTCGCACAGCTCGATGAAGTGGGCGCCCTTCTGGGCGGACTCGGAGAACAGGATGCCGTTGTTGGCGACGATCCCGACCGGGTGACCGTGGATCCGGGCGAAGCCGGTGACCAGGGTCTGCCCGAACTCGGACTTGAACTCGGCGAAGCGCGAGCCGTCGGCCACGCGCGCGATGATCTCGCGCACGTCGTAGGGCGTGCGGGAGTCCACCGGGACGGCGCCGTAGAGCCCGTACGGATCCACCTTGGGTTCGACGGCGGGCGTGACCTCCCAGGGCAGGGGCCGCCGGGCGGGCAGGGTGGCCACGATGTTCCGCACGATCCTCAGGGCGTGCGCGTCGTCCTCGGCGAGGTGGTCGGTGACACCGGAGACCCGGGAGTGGACCTCGCCGCCGCCCAGCTCCTCGGCGGTGACGACCTCGCCGGTCGCCGCCTTCACCAGGGGCGGGCCGCCCAGGAAGATCGTGCCCTGGTTGCGCACGATCACGGCCTCGTCGCTCATGGCCGGGACGTAGGCGCCGCCGGCCGTGCACGATCCGAGGACGGCCGCGATCTGCGGGATCCCGGCGCCGGACATCCGCGCCTGGTTGTAGAAGATCCGCCCGAAGTGCTCGCGGTCGGGGAAGACCTCGTCCTGCATGGGCAGGAAGGCGCCGCCGGAGTCCACGAGGTAGACGCACGGCAGCCGGTTGTCCAGGGCCACCTCCTGCGCGCGCAGGTGCTTCTTCACCGTCATCGGGTAGTACGTGCCGCCCTTGACGGTGGCGTCGTTGGCGACGATCACGCACTCACGCCCGCTGACCCGCCCGATCCCGGCGATCACCCCGGCGGCCGGTGCCTGCCCGTCGTACATCCCGTCGGCCGCGAGGGGTGCCAGTTCCAGGAACGGCGACCCGGGGTCGAGCAGCGTGTCCACCCGGTCCCTCGGCAGCAGCTTGCCGCGCGCGGTGTGCCGGGCCCGCGCCTTCTCGCCGCCGCCGAGGGCGGCGGCGGCCAGCTTGGCGCGCAGTTCCCCGACGAGTGCGAGGTGGGCGCCTTCATTGGCCCGCCAGGCCTCCGACGCGGGATCTGCCGCGCTCGTCAGCTCCGGTGCCTCGTGCATCCTGCGGTCCCCTCACCCAGTGGTCGAACTGTTAATGAGCGTTAACCATTTCCTTCAGGTTAACGACCGCTAACCTCGCTGTCTAGAATTACTGGCATGGTCACCAGAGCCGACGCACCCACCCGCCGTGAGCAGATCCTCAAGGAGGCGGCCCGGCTGTTCGCCGAGCGCGGTTTCCATGGCGTCGGTGTGGACGAGATAGGCGCCGCGGTCGGCATCAGCGGCCCCGGTCTGTACCGGCACTTCCCGGGCAAGGACGCGATGCTCGCGGAGCTGCTGGTGGGGATCAGCGGCCAGCTGCTGACGGGGGCCAAGCGGCGCCTGGCGGAGGCCGACGGGCGGGTGGACGCCCCGGCGGTGCTGGACTCGCTCATCGAGGGCCACATCGACTTCGCCCTGGACGACCGCCCCCTGATCACCCTGCACGACCGTGAGCTGGACCGTCTGCGCGACAGCGACCGCAAGCTGGTGCGGCAGCTGCAGCGGCAGTACGTCGAGCTGTGGGTGGAGGTGGTCCGCGAGGTGTATCCGGTGCTGACCGAGCCCACGGCCCGCTCGGCGGTCCACTCGGTCTTCGGCCTGCTGAACTCCACGCCGCACCTCGGCCGCGCGGGCACCCTGCCGGGGCGCGGGGCCACGGCGGTGCTGCTGCACCGGATGGCGCGGGGGGCGTTCGCGGCGGCCGGTCAGCAGTAGCCGGGCCGTTTCCGCAGGCCGCGGCGGTGCCGCGGACCCCGCCCCCTCGGCGTGACGAGCGTTACGGCGCAACCCCCCTGGACGGGGTTCCGTACTCGCCGGTACGGTTGTACCTGAGCAAGCGCTTAGACATGTCAATGTCATGCCGAGGTACGTGGAGGTGGGCGGCGTGCGCCGTACGGTGTTCAACGAGGATCACGAGGCGTTCCGGGAGACCCTGCGCGCCTTCATCGAGGCCGAGGTCGTGCCGGTGTACGACGAGTGGTTCGCCGCCGGCCAGGCCCCGCGCGAGTTCTACTACAAGCTCGCCGAGCTGGGTGTCTTCGGCATCCGGGTCGACGAGGAGTACGGCGGCGCCGGCATCGACTCCTACAAGTTCGAGGCCGTCCTGTACGAGGAGACCGCCCGCGCGGGCGTGCAGTTCGGCGGCTCCGGCGTGCACGTGCTGCTCGGCCTGCCGTACATCAAGCTGCTCGCCACCGACGAGCAGAAGAAGCGGTACCTGCCGAAGTTCGTCTCCGGCGAGGAGATGTGGGCCATCGCGATGACCGAGCCGGGCACCGGCTCCGACCTCGCGGGCATGAAGACCACCGCCAAGCTCTCCGAGGACGGCACGCACTACGTCCTCAACGGCGCCAAGACCTTCATCACCGGTGGCGTGCACGCCGACCGCATGATCGTCTGCGCCCGCACCTCCGCGCCCACCGCCGAGGACCGCCGCCACGGCATCTCCCTCTTCGTCGTGGACACCAAGGCCGAGGGCTACTCCGTCGGCCGCAAGCTCGACAAGCTCGGCCTGAAGACCTCCGACACCGCCGAGCTGGCCTTCGTCGACGTCAAGGTGCCCGTCGAGGACCTCCTCGGCGAGGAGAACAAGGGCTTCTACTACCTCGGCCACAACCTGGCCTCCGAGCGCTGGGGCATCGCCTTCGGCGCCTACGCGCAGGCCAAGGCCGCCGTCCGGTTCGCCAAGCAGTACGTCCAGGACCGCGTCGTCTTCGGCCAGCCCGTCGCCGCCTTCCAGAACACCAAGTTCGAGCTGGCCGCCTGCCAGGCCGAGGTGGACGCGGCCGAGGCCGTCGCCGACCGCGCCACGGAGGCCCTGGACGCCGGTGAGCTGACCCCCGCCGAGGCCGCCTCCGCGAAGCTCTTCTGCACCGAGGTCGCGCACCGCGTGATCGACCGCTGCCTCCAGCTGCACGGCGGCTACGGCTTCATGAACGAGTACCCGATCGCCCGCCTGTACGCGGACAACCGCGTCAACCGCATCTACGGCGGCACCAGCGAGATCATGAAGTCGATCATCGCCAAGGACATGGGTCTGTAGGGTCCCCGTCATCACGGGCCGGTACACCTACACGCCATGAGCCAGGCACTCCAGGACCTCCTCGATCTGCTCGACCTCGAGCAGATCGAGGAGGACATCTTCCGCGGCCGGTCCCGCTCCGCCGTCGTCCCGCGCGTCTTCGGCGGGCAGGTCGCGGCGCAGGCGCTGGTCGCCGCCGGGCGCACGGTCCCCGCGGACCGTCTCGCCCACTCCCTGCACGCGTACTTCCTGCGCCCCGGTGACCCGGGCGCGCCGATCGTGTACAGCGTCGACCGCATCCGCGACGGCCGGTCGTTCACCACCCGCCGCGTCGTGGCCGTCCAGCACGGCAAGCCGATCTTCCACCTCTCGGCGTCCTTCCAGACGTACGAGGAGGGACTCGACCACCAGACCCCCGTGCCGCCCGCCCCGGACGCGGAGACCCTGCCCACCTCGCAGGAGCGGCTGCGCGGCTACGACCACCTGGACCCGGCGGTCGTGGAGAAGTTCGTGGAGGCCCGCGAGGCGATCGACCTGCGGTACGTGGACGAGCCGCCGTACGGGCAGTTCGGCGAGCCGCGCGAGCCGCACAGCCAGGTGTGGTTCCGCACCAACGGCAAGCTCGATGACGACCCCCTGCTCCATGTCGTCCTCGCCACCTACGTCTCCGACATGACCCTCCTCGACTCCGTGCTGCTCGCGCACGGGCGCGGCGGCTGGGCCGTGGGGGACGTCGTCGGGGCGTCGCTGGACCACGCGATGTGGTTCCACCGGCCCTTCCGTGCCGACGAGTGGCTGCTGTACGACCAGGAGTCACCGTCCGCGTACGGCGGCCGGGGCCTGGGCCAGGCCCGCATCTACACCCAGGACGGACGGCTCGCCATCTCGGTGATCCAGGAGGGCGTGGTCCGCGTCCCCCGGTGAGCCCCGCGCAGTTGTTGAAGCTCGAACACCTCACTGCCGCGCCCGAGTTGGTCACCTGGCGGTGGGCCCCCGTCCGGCCCGCCGCGGGGTGCCCGCGGACCCTGCCCCGGGGCCGGTCCGGCGCACCCCCGCTCGAAGTGACGAGTGACGCAAGGGGTACTAGGCTTTTCGAGTGAAAGCCGCAGCGCACGGCAGGCCCGGCCGACGAGGATCCGCACCCCTCGGTCCTCAGCCGCAGCACCCGATGGCGCGACCGCGCACGGGTGGGCTGCAGGTGTCGGCATCGGAGGCGCACGTCGTGCCGTTCACCCCCCTGCGGTGACACCTGAAGACCGCGCCGCACCGTCCTCTGGCCTGCGGCGACGGCCATCACCTCGGCGCTCCAACGGAGCCGCGAGAGACGATGGAGATGGAAGGTAAATCCCATGCGATCACAGCGCACGAGGCGCCTTGTCGCGATGTCCGCAGCCGGGCTGATGCTGGCCGGCGGAGCAGCGATAGGTGCAGCGGGCACCGCCTCGGCGAGCTCGTCCTACGACCACGGCTCCTACAGCAACAGGGACTGCGGCGACCACGGCCACGGCGGCTGGTGGAACGACGATGACGACTACGGCGATCACGGCGATCACGGCGATCACGGTGGTTACGGTGGTGACCACGGTGGTTACGGTGGTGACCACGGTGGTTACGGTGGCGACCACGGCGGCTACGGCGGTGATCACGGTGGTGGCGGCGGCTACGGCGGCGGTGGCGGCTACGGTGGCGGTGGTGGCTACGGTGGCGGTGGTGGCGGCTACGGTGGCGGCGGCGGTCGCTGAAGTCGTTGACCGGACCACAACCTGAACACCACGGTGTGCGGCCCCGCCGGCGGGGCCGCACACCGTGCTCGTCGTCGGGTCAGGCCAGGCCCGCCTCCGCCAGCAGATACGCCGTCATCGGGTCGTAGTGGCGGGGGCTGAGTACGTGGTCGTCGAGCGGCACCGCCACCTGCAGGGTGCCCTCGGACTCGGCGAGGAACAGCGCCGGGTCGTTGCAGTCGGCGTAGCCGACGGAGTCGACGCCGTGCTGTCCGGCACACCCGGCCCAGCCGTGGTCGGCGACCACCAGGTCCGGCAGCGGGCGTCCTTCGCGCTCAAGTCCGCTCAGGATCGCCCGCATCGGCTCGCCGGAGTGTGTGTGCCACAGCGTCGCCCCGTGCTCCAGCACGGCCACGTCCGCGAACTGCATGACGTATCCCTCGTCCGTCTGCAGTCCGTCCGGGATGACGAGGATCTCGCAGCCGGTGGCGCGCAACGCGGCGGCCGTGGCCCGGTGCACGTCCAGCAGGCCGCCCGGGTGACCGGTCGCGAACAGCACCCGCTGCTGGGCGTCGGCCGCCTTGCGCAGCCGCCGGGCCAGGCGCTCCAGTGCGTCCACCGTCAGCTCGGGGTCGATGGTGTCCTGCCCGTACCGGTACTCGGGATCGTCGTTGACGCCGACCCGCTCGGCCATCACCGCGAGCACGTCCTGCTCGTCCGACCAGCGGTCGCCCAGCTCCAGACCGAACCAGTAGTTGCGGTCGCCGTTGGCCAGCTTGCGGTAGTGGGAGAGGTTGTTCTCGCGGGGCGTGGCGACGTCCCCCGCGATACGGGTCCTCACCAGGTGGTCGACTAGCTGGGCGCGGCTGGGTGTCCCGGGTATCGGCATGCCTTCCATTGTGGGGCAGCGGGCGGTGCCCGTCGCAGGCATATCGGCTCCTGGGACACGGGTCACTCGCCCTGCCGCAGGGCGAACCACAGCTCCATCCGTACGTCCGGATCGTCCAGGTCGGCGTCCAACAGCGAGGCACAGCGGGCGATCCGCTGCCGCACGGTGTTGCGGTGCACTCCGAGCGCCACCGCCGTACGGTCCCAACTGCCGTGCAGGGACAGCCAGGCCCGCAGCGTGTCGGCGAGCGCGGCCCGGTCGGCGAGCGGCGCGAGCAGCGCGCGGGCGTGTGCCCGGGCGTCCGCCGGCGGCACCAGGTCGTCGAGGCCCGGCCGGGCTCCGTGCCGGACCAGGGCGGCGCGGGTGGCGCGGGCGCGGGCCAGGGCACGGGCCGCCTGGGTGTCGGCGGCGGTCCACTCCTGCGGGCCGGCGGCCGAGGAGACCCCGAGGGTCCAGCCCGGCTGCGCCACCGGCTCCCGCTCCGCGGGGACCAGCACCCGTACGACGTCCCGGGCGAGGTCGACCAGCGGCGACCCCAGCGCGGCCCCCAGCGCGGAGGCGGCCACGGCGTCCGGCACCTGTCCCTCGGGCCGGGCATGCACGACGACCCACCGGCCGTCGCCCAGCAGCGGCGCGACCGCTTCCGGCGCGGCACCGAGGAGCAGCCGCACGAGCGCGGACGACCGTGCGGCACCGGCCCCGCTGTGATGCTCGCCGGTGAGCAGCGACAGCAGCACGGCGGCGACGGAGGCGATGGTGTGATCGCCCGGCTCCCGTCGGGTGCTGGCCACACCGAGGACGAAACCGCCGCCGGCCCCCAGGGCATAGGCGGCCAGGTGGGTGCCGCCGAGGGTGTCGGCGGCGGAGGTGGGGGTGGGCGCGGGGCGTGAGCCGGGGGTGGGCGGCTGGGCGGTGGGGGTGGTGGGGCGTGAGCCGGGGGTGGGGGATGTGGCTGATGCGGCGGTGGCGGATGCGGTGGTGGCCGGGGAGGAGGCGGCCGGTGCGGTGTCGGCGGGGGCCGGGGCGGTGGTCCCGGCCCAGTCGTCCGGGTCGTGGTCCGCTCCGGGAGCCGCCCGGCCCGTCGGCCGCACCACCCCCGCCAGGCCCTCCAGCGCCTCGCGGACCCCCAGGGCCGGCTCCCGGCCCGCGGCCGCGATCTCGGTGCCGTCGGGGCCGTAGAGGATCGTGCGGCCGCTCAGGCGCTGGGCCAGCTGGCGCAGGACCGAGGGCACCGGGTCCGGACGGGAGGCGGCCGCCGCGAGGCTCTGCTGGGCCTCCGTGACGCGGCGCAGCTCGGCCAGGCGGGCCTGCGCCATCAGCTGCCAGACCGCGCGGGCCACCCCCGAGAAGGTCGTCCGGGGCGGGACCTCCAGCAGCGGAAGGCCGTACGCCTCGCACGCCGCGACCAGGGCGCGCGGGACCGTGTCGTGCACCGGAGCCAGACCGAAGCCGAGGGCCGCGCCGCCCGCCGCCACGATCCGGGAGACGTAGTCCTCGAAGTACGTGCCCGAGCCCGCCGCCTCGGGGATGTGCACCCCGGCGGTCAGCAGCAGCTCGCCGCCCAGCAGGTACGGGTAGGGGTCGGCCATCTCCGAGGTGTGCGCCCAGTGGATCACGGTGTCCGGGTCCGCGGGGCCCGCGATCTGCCGCAGCCCCAGGTCCTCGCGGGCCAGCAGGGCCGACAGCGGGACCGGTGGGGTTGGTGGGACTGCTGGGGAGACCGTCTCCGGCATGGTGTGCACTCCTTCCATCCCGTGCGGCATCGAATGGATGAAACGTACACTTCGCAGTCGCTTTCCGGCCACCTAGTGTCAAGTCAGCACGGCAGCCGCGGGTACGGGCGGATGTCCCCGCGATCCGCTGCCGTCGCTCCTCTTCGCAGGAAAACCCACGTCTCTGCACGACACGCCACCGACAGTGCGCGAAGGAGGGCCTCACATGGCCGTCGACTACACAGTGATCGTCCTCTATCTGGCCGGGATGCTGGCCATGGGCTGGTGGGGCATGCGCCGCGCCAAGTCGAAGAGCGAGTTCCTGGTGGCCGGCCGCCGCCTCGGACCCGCCATGTACTCCGGCACCATGGCCGCGATCGTCCTCGGCGGCGCGTCCACCATCGGCGGCGTCGGCCTCGGCTACAAGTACGGTCTCTCCGGCGCCTGGATGGTCTTCACCATCGGCCTCGGCCTGCTGGCCCTGTCGGTCTTCTTCTCGGCCCGCATCGCCCGCCTGAAGGTCTACACGGTCTCCGAGATGCTGGACCTGCGCTACGGCGGCCGGGCCGGTGTGATCTCGGGCGTGGTCATGTGGGCGTACACCCTCATGCTGGCGGTCACCTCGACCATCGCCTACGCCACGATCTTCGACGTCCTCTTCGACATGAACCGCACCGTCGCGATCGTCCTCGGCGGCTCGATCGTCGTCGCGTACTCGGCCCTGGGCGGCATGTGGTCCATCACGCTCACCGACATGGTGCAGTTCGTGGTGAAGACGATCGGCGTGCTGCTGCTCCTGCTGCCCATCGCGGTCGTCAAGGCGGGCGGCTTCTCCGAGATGAAGGCCAAGCTGCCGACCTCGTACTTCGACCCGCTGGGCATCGGCGGGGAGACGATCTTCACATACGTGCTGATCTACACCTTCGGCATGCTCATCGGCCAGGACATCTGGCAGCGCGTGTTCACCGCGCGCAGCGACAGGACCGCCAGGTGGGGCGGCACGGTGGCCGGAACCTACTGTCTGGTCTACGCCCTCGCCGGCGCCGTCATCGGCACCGCGGCCAAGGTCCTCTACCCCAAGCTCGGCAGCCCCGACGACGCGTTCGCGACCATCGTCAAGGACGAACTGCCTGTCGGCGTGCGCGGCCTGGTGCTGGCCGCCGCCCTGGCCGCCGTGATGTCCACCTCCTCCGGCGCCCTGATCGCCTGCGCCACGGTCGCCAACAACGACATCTGGTCCCGGCTGCGGGGCGTGGTGCGCCCGGGCGGCGAGGAGCACGCCCCCCACGACGAGGTCAAGGGCAACCGCGCCTTCATCCTGATCATGGGCGTCGGGGTGATCGGCACGGCGATCGCGCTGAACAACGTGGTCGAGGCCCTGACGGTCGCCTACAACCTCCTGGTCGCCGGTCTGCTCGTCCCGATCCTCGGCGGTCTGCTGTGGAAGCGCGGCACCGTGCAGGGCGCGCTGGCCGCCGTGATCGTCGGCGGCCTCGCCGTGATCGGCCTGATGGCGGGCTACGGCATCCTCGCCAACGAGCCCGTCTACTACGGCCTGCTCGCCTCCCTCGCCGCCTACGCGGCCGTCTCCCTGGCCACGAAGCCCACCGACGAGGCCGTCCTCACCGCCTGGCGCGAGCGCCTCGCGGGACGGTCCCCCGAACTCGCGTCCGAACCGGTCCCGGCTCACCAGTAGAGTCGTATGGAAAGCAGTACATGCGCGATGAAGCGCAGGAAAGAAGGCATTTCATCATGAGCAGCAACGAGACGCCCCGCGGCCCCGTCGACTCCTCCCGCATCCCGCGGTACGCCGGACCCGCGACCTTCGCCCGGCTGCCCCGTCTGGACGAGGTCGGCACCGCCGACGTCGCCGTCGTGGGCGTGCCGTTCGACTCCGGCGTCTCGTACCGGCCGGGCGCCCGCTTCGGCGGCAACGCCATCCGCGAGGCGTCCCGGCTGCTGCGCCCCTACAACCCGGCGCAGGACGCCTCTCCCTTCGCCCTCGCCCAGGTCGCGGACGGCGGCGACATCGCCGTGAACCCGTTCAACATCAACGAGGCCGTCGACACCATCGAGGCGGCGGCGGACGAGCTGCTCGGCACCGGCGCCCGCCTGATGACCCTGGGCGGCGACCACACCATCGCCCTGCCGCTGCTGCGCTCGGTCGCCAAGAAGCACGGCCCGGTGGCCCTGCTCCACTTCGACGCCCACCTGGACACCTGGGACACCTATTTCGGCGCCGAGTACACGCACGGCACCCCGTTCCGCCGCGCCGTCGAGGAGGGCATCCTCGACACCGAGGCGCTCTCCCACGTCGGCACCCGCGGCCCGCTGTACGGCAAGCAGGACCTGACCGACGACGAGAAGATGGGCTTCGGCATCGTCACCTCCGCGGACATCTACCGCCGCGGCGCCGACGAGGTCGCCGACCAGCTGCGCCAGCGCATCGGCGACCGCCCGCTGTACATCTCCATCGACATCGACTGCCTCGACCCGGCCCACGCCCCCGGCACCGGCACCCCGGAGGCGGGCGGCATGACCTCCCGCGAGCTGCTGGAGATCCTGCGCGGGCTGGCCTCGTGCAACCTGGTGTCGGCGGACGTCGTCGAGGTGGCGCCGGCGTACGACCACGCCGAGATCACCTCGGTGGCGGCCTCCCACACGGCCTACGAACTCACCACCATCATGAGCCGCCAGATCGCGGCGGCCCGCACCGTCTGACTCGCTTAGGGGACCGAGAGCAGTGACTCACGACCACGACCTGGTACTCCGCCCGACGGCGGCACAGATCTCGACCGCTCTGAACCCGCCCCCCGGGCGCAACGGCGGAGACCTGGTCGTGGAGACCCTGGCCGGGCTCGGCGCGACAACGGTCTTCGGCCTGCCCGGCCAGCACGCGCTGGGCATGTTCGACGCCCTGCGCCGCTCGTCGCTGAGGTACGTCGGCCTGCGGGTGGAGAACAACGCGGGCTTCGCGGCGGACGCCTACGGCCGTGTCACCGGCGAGGCGGCCCCGCTGCTGCTCTCGACCGGCCCCGGCGCGCTGACCTCGCTGGCCGCCCTCCAGGAAGCGGCCGCGGCCTCCGCGCCCGTCCTGGCGATCAGCAGCCAGATCCCGACGGCGGGCCTGGGCGGCGGCCGCCACGGCTATCTGCACGAACTCCCGGACCAGGCGGCCTCGTTCCGGGGGGTCGTGAAGTCGGTGCACACCGTCCGCAGCCAGTCCCAGATCCCCTCCGCCGTCACGGCGGCCTGGAAGTCGGCACTGACCGCCCCGCACGGTCCGGTGTGGGTGGAGATCCCGCAGGACGTCCTTCTCGCCGAGACCTCCGTGCCGGTGGTCACGGGGGTGGACGCGACCCCGGACGAGCTGGTCCCGCGCCCCGAACTGACCGCGGTCGCGGCGCACTTGCTGTCGCAGGCGGCGCGCCCGGCGATCATCGCGGGCGGCGGGGTCGTACGGGCGGACGCCTCGGGCAAGCTGAAGGCGCTGGCCGAGAAGCTCGACGCCCCCGTCGTCACGACCTTCGGCGGCAAGGGCGCCTTCCCCTGGGAGCACCCGCTCTCGCTCCGGTCCTGGCTGGAGGACCGCCACACCACGGACTTCCTGGAGGACGCGGACGTCCTCCTGGTGGTCGGCTCGGGGCTCGGCGAACTCTCCTCGAACTACCACACGTTCAAGCCGCGCGGCCGGGTGATCCAGATCGAGGCGGACCTCGGCAAGCTGGAGTCCAACTATCCCGCCCTCGGCATCCACGCGGACGCACGCCTGGCGCTGCAGGCCCTGCTGGAGACGGTCGAGGAGCGCACGGACGGGTCGGCGCCGCAGCGGGTACGGGAGCTGCTGTCCCGGGTCTCGGACCGCATCGCCGCCCAGGAACTCACGCTGGAGCAGGACGTGCTGGCGTCCGTCCGCCGTGCCCTGCCCGCCGACTCCCCGTCCTTCTGGGACATGACGATCCTGGCGTACTGGGCGTGGTCGGCCTTCGACCCCCGGGGCGTGAACACCATGCACTCGGCGCAGGGCGCCGGCGGCCTGGGCTACGGCTTCCCGGCCGCGCTCGGCGCGGCCGCCGCGGACCCGGGCCGCCCGGTCCTCGCGGTGTCCGGCGACGGAGGAGCCCTGTACTCGATCGCCGAGCTGGCGACGGCCCGTCAGTACGACCTCCCGGTCACCTGGCTGATCGTCGACGACGGCGGCTACGGCATCCTCCGCGAGTACATGACGGACGCCTTCGGCCAGGCGACGGCGACGGAACTGACCCGCCCGGACTACGTGGCCCTCGCCGAGTCCTTCGGCGTCCCCGGCGTCCGGACGACCCCGGAGACCCTGGAGGAGGACCTGTCGAAGGCGCTGTCGTCCCCCGGCCCCTCGGTGGTCGTACTCCCGGCACTGCTCAGGATGTTCGCGCCGACGCACCTGGGCCAGTGATCCGGTCCTGAGTTCACATCCCGCCGCATGAGCCGTGGTGCGTTCCCGTCCGCCTCCTCGCCGGATGCCTTGTCCGCCAGGGACCTCGGCGGGTTCGCATCGCCGGCACGGCAGTAGGGTGAATCGGTGACTCCCTTACCGGAAGACTCGGCGCCGCTGATCGGCGAGGACGACCGCGATACGGCCGTGCAGCGCCTGCAGGAGGCGTACACCGAAGGGCTCATCTCGCACGAGGAGCTGGACGAACGCCTCCACCGCGTGCTTACCGCCAAGGCGCAGAGCGAGCTAGTGCCGGCTCTGGCCTCGCTCCCGGAGGAGCACCCGGGCACCCCGTCGACGATCGCCGCCGCCGGCGGACGGATCCGGCGGCGCGGCGAGTGGCGGGTACCTCGGACCCTCAAGGTCGAGTCCGCGTTCGGAAGGGTGCGCCTGGATCTGTCCCGGGCGGTCATCGAGCATCCGGTGGTCGACATCGAGTTGCAGCTCGGCACCGGCGGGGCCAGGATCACGGTGCCTCGTGACGCCGTCGTCGAGGTCGAGGGTCTGCGCACCGGGTGGAAGGACTTGCGGTACAAGGCCCGGCGGCGTTCCCGGACCGGCGGACCGAAGATCCGAATCTCCGGGACCATGGGATTCGGACGATTGAAGATCCGCCACGCCCGGCGTTGAGGCTCCATTGCTCGCACAGGTGAAGACGCTTGGCGATATCGGCGGGGTCCTGACACCTGTCACCGATCTCCACGGCGGAGCCTTGCAAGCCGGAGGCCACAGACCGTCGCCGGTGACGATCATGGACTCTCTTCCACTTTCCGGACCGGGTGGGCAGGTCCCGCCATGGAACGCCGGTTCGCAGCCGGAAGAGAATGCCGTTGATGACGGTGCGGTGATCCTTCTTGATGGGGGTGTCGCACCATGCCCTCGACAACTCGCCGAAGAAGGCTGCTTGTTCACGGGTGCTCGGAAGCCGGTGCCCGAGCCGGAGCACGATCGAGCAGTTCGCCGCGCTCATCGGCCGTGCCGCTCCGGCCTCGGCACGGGTCGCCGGACCCGGCCCGCTACGGCGTCGTAGGCGCGTCCTTGAGGGCTTCGACGAAGTGGGCGAAGGCTCCGGCCGGGAAGGTCAGCGCGGCTCTGGCCGGGGCTTTTGAGTCACGGACGGATATGTGGGTGTCCAGGTCGGCGACTTCGACGCAGGCGTTGCCGTCGCCGCTGCCGGAGTGGGAAGACTTCCGCCAGTTGTCCGAGGTGGTCACCGTGCGCCTCACAGTTCCTTGGTCAATCTGTGGATGAGGTCACCCGACCGAGTGGGGTCAAGTGACACCCCCTCAACTCTACGGAAAAGTGTTCGGAACACGTCGAGTTGTGCCTCGGAGTCGATGAAGAGAGAACCGTGGGGGCCGTCGCGTACCACGGTGTCCAGTTTGGGGACGAGGTCGCCGGCGTACGACATGACGGCTGTGATGTCGGCGAAGTCGTCCAGCTCGAAGGGGATGACGCGTACGGTCACGTGGTCTGCTTCGGAGAGTTCCAGGATGCGCGCCAGCTGAGCCCGAGCGGCGATCCGGCCGCCCACCCTGATCCGCAGTGCCGCCTCGTGTACCAGCGCCTCGTACCGGACCGGTTCCGCCCGCTCGAGGATGGCACGCCGCTGCATTCGGTGGCGGACGCGCAACTCGACTTCCTCTTCGGAAAGCTCGGGAACGCGGCGGGAGAAGAGCGCCCGCGCGTAGTCCTCGGTCTGGAGCAGGCCCGGGACGTGCAGGAAGTCCACGTCCCACCGGTAGTCGGCGTGATGTTCCAGCTCGGACAGATCGAGGAAGGGCGCGGGCAGCCGCCCCTGGTATTCCTCCCACCAGCCGCGGGTCCGATCGGTCGCCATGGCCACGAGAGCCTCGATCAGTGCCTCGTTCGTGCAGGCGTAGTGGGCGGCCAGGCGTCGTGTTCGTTCCCCGCTCACACCGGCGACGCCGGATTCGATCTGGCTGATCTGGACGGAGTCGACTCCGAGCAGCTCTGCCGCTTCGCGAGCCTTCATGCCCGTCGCCTCGCGCAGTCTGCGCAGTTCAGCGCCCAGCCGCACCTTGCGGGCCGTGAGATGCCTCTTCGGCGGCAATCGCTGTCTCCTGTCTCAACTGCCTTGCGGCTGTAACTCGTTCGGGCGCCAGAATACGGCAGCAGCTTGCGCCTTCCTAAATTTAGGAAATACCGTCAGTGGCGCAGTGCTCACACAGCGGAAGCGCACCGCGCCGTCCTGCCATGACGGTGCGGCAAGGCCACCGCATGCCAAATCCCTTTCACCGCACCGGAGTTGATGACGCATGCCCGAAACCTGGGACTACACCCTCCACATCCCCAACGACCTCAGAGCCGTCACTGTCTGCCGCCGTACTCTGCGCCTGATCCTGACGCTGCACGGCCTGATCGGGCTCGTGGACACGGCGGAACTCCTCGCGGCGGAGCTGATCTCGAACGCCGTGCGGCACACGAAGGGGCCGGCGGCCCTGAGGGTGCGCCGGACGGCGCAGGGGGTGGTGTGGATCGGGGCCTGGGACACGGATCCCGAGCCGCCTGACCCGCCCACGCCGTTGGGTCGGGTCGGCGAGGTGGAGCAGGGGCGGGGGCTGGGCCTGGTGATGGCCTGCGCGGACTACTGGGGCTGGCAGCCGTCGGCCCGGTTCGGGAACCGGGGCAAGTACGTGTGGTGCGAACTCGCGGCGGCTTAGGGCGTCCGCCGAACTTCTGCGCGAAGCCCTCCCGTCGAGTCACCAGTTCCGTCGGGGCGGATATCAGCCGTCCCCTGCGGTCACGGACCCGCGGCAGTTCCGTGGGAAGTCGAGGCCGCGTCGGCTGCTGTCGGCATCCGGTGCGGTGGAGTAGGTCCTGGGCCCGCGGGGACAGACCCGAGGGGTCTTCCAGGATGTGCTGCTGGGTGAGGGTAAGGGTGAGGGTGCGGGAAGGCCGTCACGCCGGCCCCCCCCGGCCTGTCGGTTCAAGGCGGGGGAGGTCCGGGGGGCGTGGCGTACGGCAGTTCCCGTGGGCGGCCCGGTCAGCAGGCGCCCGGGCCGACCCCGTCGATCCGGCCGCCGAAGTCGCCGCGGTACTGCGAGCGCCAGTCGCCGTTGAAGACGTCCCGCTTGGCGACCGGGTCCCAGTCGATGAAGCACGCGCGGGTGGAGGCGACGAAGGAGCCCACGTTGTCGTGGAGGCTGGGCGGCATGTCGCGGTAGCCGCTGCGGGCCGTCCACTCCCAGTAGTCCCCGCCGAAGCCCTCCCCGCTCCAGAAGCACACCGAGCCGTCGGGACAGGACGGCGCGGCGGCCCGGGCCGAGGCGGACTGGGCGGGCAGGACGAGGGCGGTCAGGGCGAGGACGGCGACCAGGGACCAGGACCGAATCTTCACGAGGCGCTCCAGGAAGGGGAGTTGACGGTGCCTCGGCGGACATGCGGAGGCGCAGCCATGCTCCTGTCCCGGGCCCGGGACACGCCCGGGCCCAAGATCGACATCACCGGTGTGAGTTAACTAGTAGCACCGGAGGAGGCGGCAGGCGTTCCGGTATGCGGCGGAATGTCGGCGGGGCTGCCGCGAGCCGTGCCACCCCTCTCGTTCCCCCGAACTGCCGCCCTGCGAACATGCGTACAACTCTCGGCCGCCCTGGCGCGTCACTTCAGAAGGCGCCGGGGTGCGCCCGACGGCGTCCGGGTGACGCCATACGACCTTCAAGGGGGAACCTTCCATGACTCACCGGATATCCCGGCGTGCCAGGGTGCTGGCCGCGGCTCTCGGCGCCGGGGTCCTCATACCCGCCGTGGCCGCCGCCTCTCCGGCCGCCGCGGCGGCGCCGACCGTCAGCTGCACTTCGGGCAAGGCGGGCCTGGCGGCCAAGCTGCAGAAGGACATCACGGCGGCGCTCGCGAACCGCAAGGGCACGGTCGCGGTCGGCCTGTACGACCGCAGCACCAGCACCACCTGCTCGCTGCGCGCCACCAGCTCCTACGACTCGGCCAGCACGGTGAAGGTCACCGTCCTCGCCACGCTGCTGTGGGACGCGAAGAAGCACAACCGGTACCTGACCTCCACCGAGGACAAGCTCGCCACGGCGATGATCACGCAGTCGGACAACGACGCGACCAGCAAGCTGTGGAAGCAGCTGGGCCTGACGAAGGTGAAGGGCTTCCTGTCCGCCGCCGGCATGACGAAGACCACGCCGGGCGCCGACGGTTACTGGGGTCTGACCCAGATCAACGTCACCGACGAGCAGAAGCTGCTCAAGCTCGTCACCGCCAAGAACAGCGTGCTGAGCGACAACGCCCGTTCCTACATCATGAAGTTGATGGGCAAGGTCATCTCGTCGCAGCGCTGGGGCACGCCCGCCGGGGCGCCCTCCTCGGTCGCGGTGCACGTCAAGAACGGCTGGCTCCAGCGCTCCACGCACGGCTGGCGGGTGCACAGCCTGGGCACCTTCAACGGCGGCGGCCACGACTACATGATCAGCGTGCTGACGCAGGACAACAGCACCATGGACTACGGCGTCACCACCATCCAGAACGTCGCCAAGGCCATTCACAAGGACCTGGTCCCGACGACGTCCGCCGTCGCGCGCTACACCCCGACCAGCAGGCCCAGCGAGGCGTTCGTGGCGGTGCCGCCGCAGGGCTGACGCTTCACGAGGAGGTCTCCCGCCTGTCACCGGACCGCTTTACGGTGACGCCCATGCGCCTGAGAACCGTACTCGCCACCCTGACCGCCGGCCTGGCGGCGGCCACCTGTCTGGCCGCCGCCGGGCCCGCCACCGCCAACTCCCCGGTCCGCAACGCCTGTTCGCCCACCGTCTCGATCGACCGCTTCTCCGACGCGCTCGACAAGACGACGTACCAGGGCACTTTCGTCGGCAACTTCTCCGCGCTCGCCGTGGACCGCGACGGCTCGCCGGCCGCGCTGGAGGACCGCTCGTCCCTCTTCAGCCTGGACCGCAGGACCCTCCAGCCGGTCTCGGTCGTCCACCTCGCCGACGAGAAGGGCGCCGACCTCGATTCCGAGGGGCTGGTCATCGACCGGGACGGCACCCGTCTGATCACCTCCGAGACCGAGCCGTCCGTGCGCCGCTACTCCCGGGACGGGAAGATCCTCGACCGCCTCCCGGTCCCGTCCTCCCTCCAGGTCGCCCCGGCGGGCCGCGCCACGGCCAACCTGACCTTCGAGGGCCTGACCCTGCTGCCCGGCGGCCGCACCCTGCTCGCGTCCATGGAGGCCCCGATCTCCGGCGACGCCCCGGACATCGACCGCTTCCAGACCTGGACCCGGACCAGGGGCGGCCACTTCCGGCTCGCCGCCCAGTACGGCTACCGTGCCGACGCCCTCCTCGGCGTCTCCGAGGTCCAGGCCACGCCCGACGGGCGCCTGCTCGTCCTGGAGCGCGGCTTCACCGCCGGGGTCGGCAACACGGTCCGTCTCTACCTGGCCGACCCCCGCCACGCGACCGACACCGGTCACGTCGAGAACCTCACGGGGCAGAGCGGGGTGCGGCTGATCAAGAAGACCCTGCTGGCCGACCTCGCCGCCTGCCCCTCCCTGGGCGCCACGGCCAAGCAGCCCCAGCCGAACCCGCTCCTGGACAACATCGAGGGCATGACGATCACGGGGCGCGACCGCACCGGCCGTCTGAAGGTCCTGCTGGTCAGCGACGACAACCAGAACCCGGCGCAGACGACCCGCTTCTACTACTTGCGCGTGCGCGTCTGACGCCGGCGTCTGAGGTCCGTGTCTGACGCGCGTGTCTGACGTCCGTGTCTGACGTCTGCGTCTGATGTCTGCGTCTGACGTGCGTTTCCGACGTCCGTGTCCGAGATGTGCGTCCGACGTCCGCCTCCGACGTCCGCTTCCGTTGTGTTGCGGCGGGATGAAATCCGCTCCCGCCGGCGTTGGTGCCTTCCGGCAGAGCATGTCCAGAGCAGGACTGACGGAGGGCACCGGCGTGGCAGCGCAACGGGGATGGGCACGACGGCTGGCGGGCTACGCCTGGCGGTATCCGAAGGACGTCGTCCTGGCTCTCGGTTCGTCCCTGGCCGGAATGGCGGTCATGGCCGTCGTCCCGCTGATCACCAAGGTGATCATCGACGACGTGATCAGCGCCCACAGCCGCGCCATGACCCCCTGGGCCGGCGCCCTGATCGGCGCGGCCCTCCTCGTCTATGTCTCCACCTACATCCGCCGCTACTACGGCGGCCGTCTCGCCCTGGACGTCCAGCACGACCTGCGGACCGAGATGTACGGCACGATCACCCGCCTCGACGGCCGCCGCCAGGACGAGCTGTCCACCGGCCAGGTCGTGGGCCGTGCCACCAGCGACCTCCAGCTGATCCAGGGCCTGCTCTTCATGCTCCCGATGACCATCGGGAACGTCCTGCTCTTCCTGATGTCCCTGGTGATCATGGCGTGGCTGTCGCTGCCGCTGACCCTGGTCGCCCTGGCCGTCGCCCCGGCCCTCGGCTGGATAGCCAAGCGCAGCCGCAGCAAGCTGCACCCCGCCACCTGGTACGCACAGGCCCAGGCCGCCGCCGTCGCGGGCGTGGTCGACGGCGCCGTGAGCGGCGTCCGCGTGGTGAAGGGCTTCGGACAGGAGGAGCAGGAGACCGGCAAGCTCAGGGAGGTCGGCCGCCGGCTCTTCGCGGGACGGCTGCGCACCATACGGCTGAACAGCAGGTTCACCCCCGCCCTCCAGGCCGTCCCGGCCCTCGGCCAGGTCGCCATGCTGGCGCTCGGCGGCTGGCTCGCCGTGCGCGGGCACATCACCCTCGGCACCTTCGTCGCCTTCTCCACCTACCTCGCCCAGCTGGTCGGGCCGGTCCGCATGCTGGCCATGGTGCTCACGGTCGGACAGCAGGCCCGCGCCGGCACCGAGCGCGTCCTGGAGCTGATCGACACCGAGCCGGCGATGAAGGACGGCACGAGGACCCTGCCCGCCGACGCGCCCGCCTCCGTCGAGTTCGACGACGTGTCCTTCGGGTACGAGGGCGCCTCCGGCCGGACCGTCCCGGTCCTCGAAGGGCTCAGCTTCGAGATCCGGCCGGGCGAGACCCTCGCCGTCGTCGGTTCCTCCGGCTCCGGCAAGTCCACCCTCTCCCTGCTCCTGCCGCGCTTCTACGACGTCACCCACGGTGCCGTCCTGATCGGCGGCCGTGATGTGCGCGAGCTGACCCTGGACTCGCTGCGGGCCGCGATCGGACTGGTCCCCGAGGACTCGTTCCTCTTCTCCGACACCGTCCGCAGCAACATCGCCTACGGCCGCCCGGACGCCACCCAGGAGGAGATCGAGGCCGCCGCCCGCGCCGCCCAGGCGGATCGTTTCATCGCCGAGCTGCCCGCGGGCTACGACACCACGGTCGGTGAACAGGGCCTGACCCTCTCCGGCGGCCAGCGCCAGCGCATCGCCCTCGCCCGCGCCCTGCTCACCGACCCGCGCCTGCTGGTCCTGGACGACGCGACCTCGGCCGTGGACGCCCGCGTGGAGCACGAGATCCACGAGGCGCTCAAGCACGTCATGGAGGGCCGGACCACCCTCCTCATCGCCCACCGGCGCTCCACCCTCAACCTCGCCGACCGGATCGCCGTCCTGGACGGCGGCCGGCTCGCCGACCTCGGCACCCACGAGGAACTCCAGGAGCGCTCGGCCCTCTACCGCCGTCTGCTCACCGACCCGGACGAGCTGGGCGGGGTCTCCCCGGGCCACGCCCGTCCGGCCCAGCCGCAGGAGGACACCTCCGTCCGCGACGAGCTGGACGCCGAGTTCGACGCCGAGCGCGGTGTCACCCCGCGGCTGTGGACCGGTGACCGTGAGCCCGGGAACGCCAGGGACACGGCGCTCTCCGGCACCCCGGCCACCCCCGAACTCCTCGCTCTGGTGGAGGCGCTGCCCCCGGCCACCGACACCCCCGGCATAGACGAGGCCCGCGCGGTCCGCCCCGAGGACTCCTATGGCCTGCGCCGCCTGCTGCGCGGCTTCGGGCTGCCCCTGCTCGTCAGCCTGCTGCTGGTCGCCGTGGACGCGGGCGCCGGGCTGCTGCTGCCGGTGCTGATCCGGCACGGCATCGACCAGGGCGTCACCAGGGCGGCCCTCGGCGCGGTGTGGGCGGCCTCCCTGCTCGGCCTGCTCACCGTGCTGGTCCAGTGGGCCGCGCAGATCGCCGAGACCCGGATGACCGGCCGGACCGGCGAGCGCGTGCTGTACGCGCTGCGGCTGAAGATCTTCGCCCAGCTCCAGCGGCTCGGCCTCGACTACTACGAGCGCGAGCTGACCGGCCGGATCATGACGCGGATGACGACGGACGTCGACGCCCTGTCCACCTTCCTGCAGACCGGACTGGTCACGGCGTTCGTCTCGGTCGTCACCTTCTTCGGCATCATGGTCGTCCTGCTGGTGATCGACATCCGGCTCGCCCTGATCGTCTTCGCCACCCTGCCCCCGCTGATCGTCGCCACCTTCTTCTTCCGCCGGGCCAGTGTGAAGGCGTACGAACTGGCCCGTGAGCGGGTGTCGTCGGTGAACGCCGACCTCCAGGAGACGGTGGCCGGGCTCAGGATCGTGCAGGCGTTCCGGCGCGAGCGGGACGGCGGGCGGCGGTTCGCCGAGCGCAGCGACAGCTACCGCGCGGCCCGCATCCGCGGCCAGTGGCTGATATCCGTGTACTTCCCGTTCGTCCAGCTGCTGTCCTCGGTCGCCGCGGCCGCCGTCCTCGTCGCGGGCGCCGGCCGGGTGGAGGCGGCCACACTGACCACGGGCGCGCTGGTCGCCTACCTCCTCTACATCGACCTGTTCTTCGCCCCGGTCCAGCAGCTGTCCCAGGTCTTCGACGGCTACCAGCAGGCCACGGTCTCGCTGGGCCGCATCCAGGAACTGCTGCGCGAGCCGACCTCCACGAAGTCCGCCGACGAGCCCCTCGACGTCCTCTCGCTGCGCGGCGACATCGCCTTCGAGGGCGTGCACTTCGCGTACGGCGGCGAGGAAGAGGCCCTGACCGGCATCGACCTGAGGATCCCGGCCGGGCAGACGGTGGCCTTCGTCGGTGAGACGGGCGCCGGAAAGTCGACCCTCGTCAAGCTGGTGGCCCGCTTCTACGACCCCACCGCGGGGCGGGTCACGGCCGACGGCGCGGACCTGCGCAGCCTGGACCTGACCTCGTACCGCCACCGCCTCGGTGTCGTCCCGCAGGAGTCGTACCTCTTCCAGGGCACCGTCCGTGACGCCATCGCCTACGGCCGCCCCGACGCCACCGACGCCGAAGTCGAGGCAGCGGCGCGGGCGGTCGGCGCCCACGAGATGATCGCCATGCTCGACGGCGGCTACCTGCACGAGGTCGCCGAGCGCGGCCGCAACCTCTCGGCCGGCCAGCGCCAGCTGATCGCACTCGCCCGCGCCGAACTGGTCGACCCCGACGTCCTTCTGCTCGACGAGGCCACGGCCGCCCTGGACCTGGCCACGGAGGCCCAGGTCAACCAGGCCACCGACCGCCTGGCGGGCCGTCGTACGGCCCACCGGGCGCCCGACGGCGACCCCGCGCCGGGCGCCTACGGGCGCACCACCTTGATCGTCGCCCACCGGCTGACCACGGCCGCCCGCGCGGACCGGGTGGTGGTGATGGACCACGGGCGGGTGGCGGAGGACGGCACCCACGAGGAACTCCTGGCCCGCAACGGCCGCTACGCCGAGCTGTGGCGGACCTTCGTCGGCCAGTCCGAACCGGAGGAACCGGTCGGCGTGTCCTCATGAGGTCGGCGGGTCCGGGTGAAAGCGGCGGGTCGGGGTGAAGGCGGCAGGTCCGCGTGAGGGCGGCGGGTCGGGGTGAAGGCGGCAGGTCCGCGTGCGGGCGGGGGGTCCTCACGCGGGCGGTGCGGCAGGCCCGGCAGCGCGTCCCGCTGACGGCCGTGCAACCATCCGACACATGTCGTGCGTCCGTACATCAGTACGGTCATCGGTCATGCACGACGGTGGTACGGGGAGGACGACAGTGGACAGTGGTGCGATACGCCGGCGTCTGGCGCTCGGCGCGGCCGTGCTGGCGGCGTCCGGTGCGCTCGCTCTTGCGGTGCCCGGCAGCGCCCAGGCGGCGACCGCCGGCGGCTGCGCGGGGCGCGAGGTGCGGACCCTGCCGTTCAGCACCGGCACCGTGCACGTCTACCGGCAGGACGGCTACATCTGCGCCGTCACCGTCGCCCGGAAGTCCGGGACGAAGCGCCTGATGTCGGTCAGCGTGCAGGCCCGCGGGAACCGGCCGGTCACGGACCAGGGCAAGTACCGGCAACTGGCCGGCCCGGTGACGGTCCACGCCGGACACCGCTGTGTGTGGGTGAAGGGCTCGGTGGCCGGCGAATCGAGGAGTTCCGGCTGGATCCTGTGCTGACTGCGCCAACCTTCCAATCCCCCCTGGCGTGACAGCAGTTGCTCGGATAGCTTCCGGCGCACATCTGTCTCACAGGGGAGAGTGCGCATGCGCAAGGCGCTCAGATGGCTGCTGGCGCTCGCCGTGTTCATCGGCACGCTGAGCACGGCGGGCGCGGCCACCGCCGCACAGTCCGCACCGCCGGGGCACACCGACATCAAGGACCGGCTCCTGGCCATACCCGGCATGAGCCTTCTGCAGGAGAAGCCGTACCCCGGCTACCGGTACTTCGTCCTGAACTACACCCAGCCGATCGACCACCGCCATCCGGACCGGGGCACCTTCCAGCAGCGGATCACCGTGCTGCACAAGGACACCAGCCGCCCGACGGTCTTCTACACCAGCGGCTACAACGTCTCCACGAACCCGTCCCGCAGCGAGCCCACCCGGATCGTGGACGGCAACCAGGTCTCCCTGGAGTACCGCTTCTTCACGCCCTCCCGCCCCGACCCGGCCGACTGGTCCAAGCTGGACATCCGGCAGGCGGCCGCCGATCAGCACCGGGTCTACGAGGCGCTGAAGCCGCTCTACTCCGCCGACTGGCTGGCCACCGGCGGCTCCAAGGGCGGCATGACCGCCACCTACTACGAGCGCTTCTACCCGCACGACATGAACGGCGTCATCGCCTACGTCGCCCCCAACGACGTCGTGAACGACGAGGACTCGGCCTACGACCGCTTCTTCGCCACGGTCGGCACCAAGGAGTGCCGCGACCGGCTGACCGCCGTGCAGCGGGAGGCGCTGGTGCGCCGTGAGCCGCTGGAGCGCAAGTACGCCGAGTACGCCGCCGACAACGGCTACACCTTCTCCACCGTCGGCACCCTGGACAAGGCCTACGAAGCGGTCGTCCTCGACTACGTCTGGGGCTTTTGGCAGTACAGCCTGCTGAAGGACTGCGACTCCGTCCCGGCCGACGCCGCGCACGCCACGGACCAGGCGATCTGGGACTCGGTCGACACCATCTCCGGGTTCTCCGCCTACACCGACCAGGGCCTGGATCCGTACACGCCGTACTACTACCAGGCGGGCACCCAGCTGGGCGCCCCCACGATCCATTTCCCGTCCGTCGAACGGAAGTTGATCCGCTACGGCTACCAGCCCCCGCGCAATTTCGTGCCCCGCTCCATCCCGATGCGCTTCCGGCCGGGCGCGATGCGGGACGTGGACACCTGGGTCCGCCACCGCGCGCGGCACATGCTCTTCGTGTACGGCCAGAACGACCCCTGGGGCTCGGAGCGTTTCCGGCCGGGCGCGGGTGCCCGTGACTCCTACGTCTTCACGGCCCCCGGCATGAACCACGGGGCGAACGTGGCGGGCCTGGAACCCGGGCAGAAGGCGCTGGCCACGGCCCGGATCCTGGAGTGGGCCGGGGTCGCCCCGGCCGCGGTCGAGGCCGACCCGTCCGCGGCGAAGCCGCTGGCCCGCTACGACGCAGGACTGGACGCACGGGACATGGAACACGAGCCGGCGCTGCGCCCGTAGCCCCCGCCCGGCCGGCCCCCGCCGCAGGGCCGGCCGGCGGAGCTGCGGCGGCGAGGGGGCCTCGGCCTCGGGGCTGGTGGTCCCGCACGCCGAGGTGTCGCGTATTCCCGCTCCGCTCCGCTCCGCTCCGCACCGGCTCCTGCGCCGACCCGTCGCCCTGATCCTCACCGACACGGCGCTCCACCGAAGGGGGCGAGTCGGGCCGGCGATCCCGGAGAGGGTCCGTCCGGACCCAATCCGGGCGCTCCCAGCGGATCGGCGTTCTTCATCGGCAACTGCATCACCGCCGATCACATCGAGGTCGGCCCCGACGAGATCCCGTTCTGCGGGGTCGCACGGGCGGCCTACAACGCGACCGGGGACGTGCTCACGAGGCACGCAAGATTCCTCGGCAACGACATCCGGGTCACCGGCGGAACTCTCTACATCCGCGGCGGGATCTGGGAGGGCAACGCGCTCATCGCGGACAAGATCATTATCCGGGGCGATGCGATGTTCGTGGGAAACAACCGGTTCATCGGCAACGTCTACGTGGAAGACGTAGATGCAATCGCGGGCGAACTGCAGTCCCTGCAGTCCTGCACCGACCATTTCCTGGCGGAATACTCGGCCACCGAACAGGACGGAGAGAAAGGGCCGCACAAGCGGCAGACCGGGATTCACACCTACAACATCAGCGCAGCCGGACGGACCCCGGTCCACAACAGCCTCACCTATCTTCACGCCTACTGCGGAAATCTGTTCAAGGCGAACGACTTCAGCTACTTCAGCGCGGTCGCGACGGCTCGGCACGGGCGTGCCAACCTCGCCTCGTCTCCGGTCATCCGGCTCGCCGACCTGAAGGCGATGTCGTACGAGCTTCACCTGTGCGAAAGAAGGATGGTGAGGGCGAAGGACCGCTCCGGTGCGGGAGCCGGACTGAAGGCACTTCACACCTGCTCGAATTCGGTCGTGCACGACGAACTGTGACATCGAGGCGGCAGGGCGCCGGTCCCCCCGCAGCCCTGGTGGTGCTTCGTCGGGTTCTGGGCTGTCTGCGGATGCTCCGAGGGCGGGGCAGGGGGCGTCCGCAGGCGGTGCGGGTAGCGGTCCAGCCCGGCGCATCCCGACCCACCGCACCGGGCCAGGGGCCGGTGCGGTGGCGGACAGGTTCGATATCCAGTAGACCGTCGGAGTGTCCTGGCCGTCCGGCCGTTCGACGAGGAGTGCTGGACGGGCAGGACCCCGTCCCACCGGTCGCGACCGCCCCCGCCTCCTGGGCTGCGGCCAGAAACTTCTTGCCCGCGGGCCGCACTGTCAGCACCGCGAACCGCGAGGTCATCGCGTCCTTGCTGCCCTGCATCCAGGTCACCTCGGTGAACCGCTCCGCCCCCGCCCCGGCTGCGAGGACGGAGACGGCTCGCGTGGGGGTGCGGCAGCGGGGAAGGGCAGGCGGTCCGAGTCCGTCATGGGCAGGCTGGAGCGGCTCGACATCCTCCGGGTGGGCGACTTCCGTCCGGGCCGGGCCGGCCTGCGCCGGGCCCGAGGGGCTGCGCACGCCCCTCGACACGGGAACCCGGCGGCGCCCTCGTCCGTCCAACGCTCAGGCTGCCGGACGAGTCCGTGGTGCGGTGTCGGCCCTCGCCACAGGCCGCGAACCGCCGACGCACCCTCTCCGCCGCATCACGCCCGACAGCCCACCGCCACCGGCGCGCCCCCCTCCCAAGCGCCGGTGGCGGCCCCGTCCTGGCTTACTGTGCATTGTCTTGACGGAAAGAAACTTCCCGGATATTGGTGACTCCTCGGAAGTTTCCTTCAGCGGTTCTCCTCTGGAAGGAGCGCACGTGTACGACAACAGCACGGGAAGCACGGGAAACACCGCACGGCCGTCCAGACGGACCGTCCTCACCGCCACCGCGGGCCTCACCGCGGCGCTGACCGTACCGGCCACCGCCGCCCACGCCGCCGTCCCGGACGACCGCAGGCTCCGCGCCCACATCTCCCGCATGACGCTGGAGGAGAAGGTCGGCCAGCTCTTCGTGATGCGGGTCTACGGCCACTCCGCCACCGCCCCCGACCAGGCCGACATCGACGCCAACCTCAAGGAGATCGGGGTCCGCACGGCCGCCGAGCTGATCGCGAAGTACCGGGTCGGCGGCATCATCTACTTCACCTGGGCCCACAACACCCGCGACCCCCACCAGATCGCCGACCTGTCCAACGGCATCCAGCAGGCCTCCCTGGAACAGCCCCGCGGCCTGCCCGTGCTCATCACCACCGACCAGGAGCACGGCGCGGTGTGCAGGGTGGGCAAGCCGGCCACGCTGTTCCCGGGCGCGATGGCCATCGGGGCGGGCCGCTCCCGGTCCGACGCCCGCACCCTCGGCCGCATCTCCGGGGCCGAACTGCGCGCGATGGGCATCAACCAGGACTACGCGCCGGATGCCGACGTGAACGTGAACCCGGCCAACCCCGTCATCGGCGTACGGTCCTTCGGGGCCGACCCGGACGCGGTGGCGGGCCTGGTCGCGGCCGAGGTGCAGGGCTACCAGGCCGCCCGGGTCGCGGCCACCGCCAAGCACTTCCCGGGGCACGGCGACACCGCCGTCGACAGCCACACCGGCTTCCCCGTCATCACCCACAGCCGGGAGCTGTGGGAGAAGCTGGACGCGGTGCCCTTCCGGGCCGCGGTCGATGCGGGCATCGACTCGATCATGACCGCCCACATCCAGTTCCCGGCCCTCGACGACTCCGGCGACCCGGCCACCCTCTCCCAACCGATCCTCACCGGCATCCTGCGCGGCGAACTCGGCTACGACGGGGTGGTGGTCACCGACTCCCTCGGCATGGAGGGCGTACGCACCAAGTACGGCGACAACCGGGTTCCGGTGCTGGCCCTGAAGGCCGGTGTCGACCAGCTGCTCAACCCGCCCTCGCTCGACGTGGCGTGGCGCGCGGTCCTGCAGGCCGTGCAGGTCGGCGAGCTGACCGAGGCCCGCCTGGATGAATCGATCCTGCGGATCCTGCGGCTGAAGGCCCGGATCGGTCTCCTCGACCGCGCCCACGTCACCCGGGCCGACGTCGAACGGGCGGTGGGCACCAAGTCCCATCTGGCCACCGCCGACCGGATCGCCGAGCGGACCACGACCCTGCTGGTCAACGAGGACGGCATCCTCCCGCTCGACCACCGCACCGCATCCCGGATCCTGGTCGTCGGCGCCGACCCGGCGTCCCCGTCCGGCACCACCGGCCCGCCCACCGGCGTCCTCGCCGCCGCCCTCACCCAACTGGGCTTCACCGCCACCGCGCTGCCCACCGGCACCGCACCCTCGGCGGACACCATCGCCAAGGCGGAGACGGCCGCCCAGGACGCCGACGCGGTGGTCGTCGGGACGTACAACGTGGACGCGGACAGCAGTCAGCGGACCCTGGTGGACCGGCTGCTCGCCACCGGGAGGCCGGTGGTGGCCCTCGCCCTCCGGAATCCGTACGACGTCGCCCGGTTCCCGGCCGTCAAGGGGTACCTCGCCTGCTACTCCTGGACCGACGTCGAAGTGCGTGCCGCCGCGCGGGTCATCGCCGGCCGGGTGGCCCCGCGCGGCCGGCTGCCGGTGCCGGTGCAGCGGGCGGACGATCCGGCGCAGGTGCTGTACCCCATCGGCCACGGGCTGACGTACTAGACGTACGCAACGCACCGGGCGCATTGCACCCAAAGGGCGGAAAGCCTCCCGGATGTCTGGCGTGTCCCCGTGGCCGGGGGCCACGCTGGGCGGGGGCGTCCAGGGGGAATGCGATGCGCGGGAAAGGTGCCGTGGGGGTGACGGGCCGGCTGCTGCCGGACGCCCCCGCTCTTGCCCTGGCCGCACTGGCGGCCCTGCTCACCGGCTGTCTCGCCGGCTGCCAGGGCCCGGCGGACGCCCCGGTGGGCAACGCCCGGCCCACCTCCGCGCGCCCGTCCGGCTACGGCGCCCAGTTCTTCGCGGTCGGCGAGTGCAGCTCCTTCGGCACCACCAGCTTCACCGAGGTGCCCTGCGCGAGCGAGCGGGCCGCGGCCCGGGTCGTCGCCCGCTACGACGGTGCGGCCGCCGACGGCCCCCTGTGCCCGCCGCGCGCCGACTTCGTCCTGCACATCAGCGAACAGCGCCCCCAGGGCGACGAGGACGGCGACGGCGCGATCTCCCAGGGCTACGCCTGCATGCGTAACCTGGAGCCCCCGCACCCCGGTGACCCCGGAGGAGGCGGCGGCCCGCGCACGATCCCCGGCGACTGCGTCTACGCCTCGGGCGACGGCCAGGTACGCGAGACCGCCTGCGACGGCTCCGGCCGCCGCGCGCCCCAGTACCGGGTCACGAAGGCGGTCACCGACCGCGACCTCTGCCCCGCCTCGACGGCCCTGTTCGTCCGCCTGGGCGGAAACGATCCGGTGGGCTGCGCCCGCCGGCTGTGAGGGACCCGCGGCCGCAGCCGGTCACTCCGCCGGCTGTAAGGGCCCCTCAGCCGCGGCCGGTCACTCTGCCCGCTGCCGGCCGCCCCGGCCCGCGCAGTTGCCGCTGTCGGTCGCAGTCGCTGCTGCCCCGGCCGCAGTTGCCGCTGCGCGGCCCCGATACCGCTCCGCGCCCTTCACCGGTCCGCCCTCGCGGCCCTCTGGGTGCGCCACCTGCTCACCGACGGCTGGTGGGCCAACGGTCAGACCCTGCTCGTCAACGGCGGATACACCACCCGCTGATCCGCCGCTCCGTCCGCACCCGCCGGGACCCGGTCCGCCACCTCGGGGAGGCGACGGACACCGGGCCGGCGGTCAGGCCGCCTCGCCCAGCAGCCGGACGAGATGGTCCCGGCCCGCGGTCAGCAGGCCCGGAAGCGGGGGCGCCGACTCGTACCAGCGCTTCTCGTACTCCCAGCACAGCCAGCCGTCCCAGCCGTTCCGGCACAGGACGTCCACGCACTCGGTGAGCGGGAGGACACCCGCGCCGAGCGGGAGCGGGGCGGTGTCCTCGGCCGAGGCGATGTCCTTGACCTGGACGTAGCCGAGGTGCGGGGCGAGGGCCGCATAGCTGTCCGAGGGCTGCTCGCCGCCCAGCCAGGTGTGCATCACGTCCCACAGCGCGCCCACCTGCCGGTGGCCGACCGGACCGAGGACGCGGATCGCGTCGGCGCCGGTGCGGTGCGAGTCATGGGTCTCCAGCAGGATCCGCACGCCGAGCGCGGAGGCGTCCTCGGCGGCGGCGCCCAGCCGCCGGGCGGCGACCGCGTCGGACTCCTCGCGGGGGCGGTCCGGGTCGGCGCCGGGGAAGACCCGGACGAACGGGGCACCCAGGTCATGGGCCAGCTGGAGGAGCACACGGATCTCCTCCAGGACGGGCGCGTCGTCGCCGGGCGAGGCGACGCGCGCGTATCCGGCGAGACCCAGGACGTCGATCCCGGCCGCCTTGAACAGCGCGGCCGTCTCGGCCCGCGCGGCAGGAGCGAGGCCCGGGTGCACGGGCTCCTCGGGATGCGCGCGCAGTTCGACGCCGTGGTAGCCGTGCGCGGTCGCCAGGGCCAGGACCTCGGGGACGGGCAGGCCGGGGACACCGAGAGTGGAGAAGGCCAGCTTCATGTTCCGGACCCTACTCGTCACGCGCCCGATCGGTGCAGATCCAATCGCCAGTCCTGGCCGATCAGATCCTTGCCGAAGGAGCGGTGCGGCTTCTCGGCGACGAGGCCGAAGCCGTGGCGCCGGTAGAGGTGACGGGCGCTGCCGAGCACGTCGTTGGTCCACAGCACCAGGTCGCGGTAGCCGACCCCGCGCGCGAAGTCGACCACGGCCCGCACCAGCCGGTCGCCGACGCCCCGCCCGCGCGCCTCGGGCTCCACCAGCAGCAGGCGCAGTCGCGCGGTGCCGGGCACGTCGTCCCGCACGCACATCACACACCCCACCGGCCGCCCGTCCGACTCCGCGATCCACACCCGCTCCAGATGCGGGTCGTGGTCCTCGGCGAAGTCGGCGACGATGCGTGCCACCAGGCCCTCGTAGTCGGCGTTCCAGCCGTGCTCGGCCGCGTACAGGGCGGCGTTGCGCTGCACGATCCAGCCGAGGTCGCCGGGCCCGGGCGCACGCAGGACGACCTCCCCGTCACCCGGCGCCCGCTCGTCCCCGAGGATGCCCCGGATGGTCCGCATGGCCTCCGCCAGCCGCGGCCGGTCCTGCGGGGCCACGGTGTCCAGCAGCGCCCCGACCGTCTTCCGTGCCCGCTCGTCCAGCAGCCCGGCGGCCTCGCGTCCGCGCGCGGTGAGCGTGACGCTCCTGCGCCGCGGGTCCGCCGCGGACGGCCCGCGCTCGACCAGCCCCGCCTCCTCGAACCTGTTCAGGATGCGGCTCAGATAGCCGGCGTCCAGCGCCAGCAGGCCGCGCAGATCGGCCGCGTCCAGCTGCGGGGCGTGCGCGAGCTCGTAGAGCACACGGGCCTCGGTGAGGGTGTACGGCGCGTACAGGTGGCGGCCGTGGTCGAGGGCGCCGATGACGCCGGCGTAGAAGCGGTTGAAGGCGCGGACGTCGTGGACGGTCATGATCGCCTCCGGATGTCTGACCCGGTCAGAGGTGTCCTTTCGAGCGTACGCCGCGGCCCGGGCCCGCGTGAAGACACGGCAACGCGCGGGCAACGGGCCGGCCGCGACGGTCACGGCTTGGCCAAGCTCATGCCGCACGTTGCCCACATGTTCACCGTCCGCCCCCTGATGCCGGCTGCCGCCCGGGCGCAGAGTGGCCGCGGTCCACTCCGCGAGCATGCTCAAGAAGGGGCAAACATGGCCGAGTTGACGCGCCGTAGACTCCTGGGTTCGGCCGCCGCGCTGGGTGGCGCGACGGCCCTCTCCCTCCTCCCGCCGAGCGTCCAGAAGGCGGTCGCCGCCGAGCCGCCCAGGCATCGTTCACTGCGCGACATCGAGCACGTCGTCCTGCTGATGCAGGAGAACCGCTCGTTCGACCACTACTTCGGCACGCTGTCCGGCGTGCGCGGCTTCGCCGACCCCGACGCCCTCACGCTCGACAGCGGGCGCAGCGTCTTCTACCAGCCGGACGCCCAGAACCCCAGGGGATACCTCCTCCCCTTCCACCTCGACACGCACCGGTCCAGCGCACAGGCCATCCCCTCCACCAGCCACGCCTGGTCCGTGCAGCACCAGGCCTGGAACGGCGGCAAGATGGACCAGTGGCTGCCGGCCCACCGCAAGGCCGACGGCGTCAACGGCCCGTACGTGATGGGCTACTACACGCGCGAGGACATCCCGTTCCAGTTCGCGCTCGCCGAGACCTTCACCGTCTGCGACCACTACTTCTGCTCGGTCTTCGGCCCCACCTGGCCCAACCGGCTGATGTGGATGACCGGTTCGATCGACCCGGGCGGCACCCTGGGCGGCCCGATCACCAGCAACGTGGCGCCGACGCCGTACCGCTGGACGACGTACGCCGAGCGGCTCCAGGCGGCCGGGGTCAGCTGGAAGGTGTACCAGCAGGACGACGACTACGGCTGCAACATGCTGGAGCAGTTCGCCGCCTTCAGGAACGCCCGGCCGGGCTCCGACCTCTATGAGCGGGGTGTGCGCCCGCAGCCCGAGGGCACCTTCGAGGACGACGCCCGCAACGACCGGCTGCCGGCCGTGTCGTGGATCATGCCGACGAGCTACCAGTCCGAGCACCCCGACTACCTGCCCGCTGCCGGGGCCGACTTCGTGGCCTCGAAGATCGAGGCGATCGCGGCCAACCCGAAGGTGTGGCGGAAGACGGCCTTCATCCTCAACTACGACGAGAACGACGGCCTGTTCGACCATGTGGCCCCGCCGACACCACCCGCCGGAACCGCGGACGAGTTCGTCGGCGGCCTCCCGATCGGCGGTGGCTTCCGGGTCCCGGCGATCATCATCTCGCCCTGGACCGTGGGTGGCTGGGTCGCCTCGGAGACCTTCGACCACACCTCGGCCCTGCAGTTCCTGGAGAGCTTCACGGGGGTCGAGGAGCCGAACGTCAGCGACTGGCGGCGCACCACCTTCGGCGACTTCACCAGCGCGTTCCGCTTCTCCGACACCCGGCCGCGGCCGCCCCGGCTGCCGCACGACACGGCGGAGCAGCTGGAGCGGGCGAAGGAGGAGGTGGCGACCCTGCCGAAGCCGACGCTGCCGGGCGCGGACCAGACCTTCCCGCACCAGGAGCGGGGACACCGCCCGCACGTCTAGACGGCGGCGGCCGACGTCGGCGCGGCCGGTGGCCGGGAGTGGCTCCGCGTCGCGGAACATCGGGGGGCGACGTCGGCGCGGCCGGGGGCACCCCTGCGTCGCGGAGCGGCGGCGGTCGATGCCGGCGGGGCTGGAGGGCTGGCGGTGCCCCTTGGCCGCGGAACGGCGGCGGACGTGCCGGCGCGGCCGGGGGCCAGGGGCGCCACCCACGTCCACGAGGTCGTGGGGGAGTGCGTGTGCCGGAGTCGTGAGGGGGCACGCTCCGCCGGGCGGGGCCTGGGCGGGCGGACCTGGGGTCACCCTCGCGGCACTCCCGTGGGCCCGCGGCCCTGGGGTCACCCCCCGCGGCACCCCCATGGCCCCGCGGCCCCGAGGTCACCCCCGCGGCACCCCCGTGGACCCGCGGACCATCAGTTCCCCGCGCACCGAGGCGATCCTCCCGGGCGGCGGTTCCTCGCGGCCCATCGCGATGCGTCCGGCGCGGGCGCCCGCCTCCGACAGCGGCAGGCGCACCGTCGTCAGGGAGGGCACCGCGTCGACGCTGAAGGGCAGGTCGTCGAAGCCCGCCACCGAGACGTCCTCGGGGATGCGCCGGCCGGACTCGCGCAGGGCGGCGCAGGCGCCGAGGGCGACGGAGTCGTTCGCGGCCACGATCGCCGTCAGGGACGGATCCCGGCGCACCAGCTCCAGCGTCGCCTCGTAGCCGGACCGGCGGTCGTAGCGGCCGTGCACCGTCCAGCCCGGGTCCTCCTCGATGCCGGCCGCCCGGAGCGCGGCGCGGTGCCCCTCCAGGCGGTGCCGGGTCGTCGTGCGCTCCTCGGGCCCGGCGATGTAGCCGAGGCGGCGGTGGCCGAGGCCGAGGAGGTGCTCCGTCAGCGCACGGGCACCGCCGCGGTTGTCGAAGGTCAGGGCGATGGCCTCGGTGTCCGCCGCCGGCGGCCGCCCGCACAGCACCACCCGGGTCCCGGCGCCGGCCAGCCTGCGCAGCTTCGCCGCGACCGCCGCCGCGTGCGGCGCGCTCTCCACGGCCCCGCCGGTCAGCACCACGGCGGCGGCCCGCTGCCGCTGCAGGAGGGTGAGATACGTCAGCTCGCGCTCCGGCGACCCGCCCGTGTTGCACACGACCGCCAGGCGTTCGCCGCCCGCCCGGCCGCCCGGGCCCCCTATCTCGGCCTGGATCGCGCTCGCCATGATCCCGAAGAAGGGGTCGGCGATGTCGTTGACGAGGATGCCGACGAGGTCGGAGGTGGCCGCGGCGAGGGCACTGGCCGGGCCGTTGAGGACGTAGTCCAGCTCGTCCACCGCCCGCAGCACCCGTTCGCGCGTGGAGGCCGCCACCGGGTAGTTGCCGTTCAGCACGCGCGACACCGTCGCCGGGGAGACTCGTGCACGGGCCGCCACATCCGCAAGGGTCACCGTCATCTAGTCGTCCTCCGGTCGCGCTTCTGGTCGTGCATCGGTGCTCGTACGTCCTCGTAGACAGGCCGGGCAGGGTCGCGGTTCCGTCCGGCGCCGAGCAGACCATAAGGCCAACCACCCGGTTTGTTCGCCCCCTCGAACAATTCCGGGGGACCAGACCTTGTCGCACTCCTCGGTCAGACGCTAGCTTCTCAGAGGTAGAAAGCGCTTGCTGCGCGAGTTGGGCACGAGCCGAAGGGGACTGACGTGACACGCAAGACGGTGCGGATCGCCATGAACGGCGTGACCGGGCGCATGGGCTACCGCCAGCACCTCGTCCGGTCGATCCTCGCCCTGCGCGAGCAGGGCGGCCTCGACCTCGGCGACGGCACCGTGCTGTGGCCCGAGCCGATCCTGCTCGGCCGCCGGGAGCACGCCCTCAGGGAGATCGCCGGCCGGCACGGCCTGGAGCACGTCGGCACCGATGTGGACGCCGTCCTCGCCGACCCGGACGTCGACATCTACTTCGACTCCCAGGTCACCTCGGCCCGCGAGGAGTCGATCAGGAAGGCGATCGCGGCCGGCAAGCACATCTACACCGAGAAACCCACGGCCACCGGGCTGGCGGGCGCCCTCGGACTCGCCCGTCTGGCCCAGGCGAAGGGCATCAGGCACGGCGTCGTCCAGGACAAGATCTTCCTGCCCGGCCTCCGCAAGCTGAAGCGGCTGGTCGACGGCGGCTTCTTCGGCCGGGTCCTGTCCGTCCGGGGCGAGTTCGGCTACTGGGTCTTCGAGGGCGACTGGCAGCCCGCCCAGCGCCCCTCGTGGAACTACCGCGCCGAGGACGGCGGCGGCATCGTCGTCGACATGTTCCCGCACTGGGAGTACGTGCTCCACGAACTGTTCGGCCGGGTCACCTCCGTCCAGGCCCTGGCCACCACCCACGTCCCGCAGCGCTGGGACGAGCACGGCAAGCCCTACGACGCGACGGCGGACGACGCCGCCTACGGCGTCTTCGAACTCGAAGGCGGCGCCGTCGCCCAGATCAACTCCTCCTGGGCGGTGCGCGTCCACCGCGACGAACTGGTGGAGTTCCAGGTGGACGGCACCGAGGGATCCGCCGTCGCCGGCCTGCGCAACTGCCGGGTCCAGCACCGCGGCGCCACCCCCAAGCCGGTCTGGGACCCGGACGTCCCCGCCACCGAGGTCTTTCGCGACCAGTGGCAGGAGGTCCCGGACAACCAGGAGTTCGACAACGGCTTCAAGGCCCAGTGGGAGCTGTTCCTGAGGCACGTCTACGCCGATGCGCCGTACCGCTGGGACCTGCTGGCCGGCGCCCGTGGCGTCCAGCTCGCCGAGCTTGGCCTGAAGTCCTCGGCGGAGGGCCGCCGTCTCGACGTACCGGAGGTCGCGCTGTGACCGTCCGGCTTCCCGTCCCGGGCGGCGGTGTGCGGACCTACGAGCCCCGCACCGAACCGCTCGCCGCCACCCCCGCCACCCCCGCCACCCCCTTCACCTCCCGTACGGTCTTCTCGGCGGCGCACGTCGTGGCCGACCCGCTCGCCGACACCGCCCCCGACGCGCCCGCCGCCGTCGACTGGGACGCCACCCTCGCCTTCCGCCGCCATCTGTGGTCCCACGGGCTCGGCGTCGCCGAGGCGATGGACACCGCCCAGCGCGGGACGGGCCTGGACTGGGCGGGCGCGGCGGAGCTGATCCGCCGGTCTGCGGCCGAGGCCCGCAGCGTGGGCGGCCGTATCGTCTGCGGCGCCGGCACCGACCAGATCGCCACCGACGGGATCGGCACCGCCCGGACCGCTACCGACGGGATCGGCACCGCCCGGACCGCCACCGACGGGATCGGCACCGGCCGGACCGCCACCGGGATTCTCGTCGGCGTGCGGGCGGCCTACGAGGAACAGCTCGCGGTCGTCGAGGGGGCAGGGGCCCGGGCCGTCCTGATGGCCTCGCGCGCGCTCGCCCGTGCGGCGCGGGGCCCCGAGGACTACCTGGAGACCTACGGCCAACTGCTGCGCCAGACCGCCGAGCCGGTGATCCTGCACTGGCTGGGCCCGATGTTCGACCCGGCGCTGGAGGGCTACTGGGGTTCGTCGGACCCGGACGCGGCCACGGACACCTTCCTGCAGGTCATCGCCGCGCACCCGGACAAGGTCGACGGCGTCAAGGTCTCGCTCCTGGACGCGCAGCGCGAGATCGGCCTGCGCCGCCGCCTCCCGCGGGGCGTGCGCTGCTACACGGGCGACGACTTCCACTATCCCGAGCTGATCGCGGGCGACGAGAAGGGCTTCAGCCACGCCCTGCTCGGCATCTTCGACCCGCTGGGCCCCCTGGCGGCCCGGGCGCTACGGGTCCTGGACACCGGTGACACGGACGGCTTCCGCCGGCTGCTGGACCCGACGGTCGAACTGTCCCGCCATCTCTTCCGGGCCCCCACCCGCTTCTACAAGACCGGCGTGGTCTTCCTGGCCTGGCTCGCGGGCCACCAGAGCCACTTCACGATGATCGGCGGTCTCCAGTCGGCCCGCTCCCTGCCGCACTTCGTGCGCGCCTACGAGCTCGCCGACGGCCTCGGCCTGTTCCCGGACCCGAAACTGGCCGAGGAACGCATGAAGAACCTGCTGTCGCTGTACGGGGTGGACCAGTGAGCACCGGACTCGAACGCCTCTCCATCAACCAGATGACGGTCAGGCAGCTGTCACTGCCCGAACTGGTCGCCGCCTGCGTGCAGTTGGGCGTGCCCGCGGTGGGCCTGTGGCGCGGGCCGGTCCGGTCGTACGGCGTGGAGGCCACCGCCGGGCTGGTGCGCGAGGCGGGCCTGACCGTGACGACCCTGTGCCGCGGCGGCTTCTTCACGGCGGCCGGCTCCGCGGAGCGGGCGGCGGCGCTGGCCGACAACCGCCGCGCGGTCGAGGAGGCGGCCGCCCTCGGCACGGACACCCTGGTCCTGGTCGCCGGCGGCCTGCCGCCCGGCTCCAAGGACCTGGGGGCGGCCCGCGAGCGCATCGCGGACGCGCTCGCGGAACTCGCCCCGTACGCCGAGGAGCACGGTGTGCGCCTGGCCGTCGAGCCCCTGCACCCCATGTACGCGTCCGACCGCTGTGTGGTCTCCACCCTCGCCCAGGCCCTGGACCTCGCCGAGCGCTTCCCCGCGCACCAGGTGGGCGTGGCCGTGGACACGTACCACGTCTGGTGGGACGACCGGGCCCCCGCGCAGATCGCCCGCGCGGGTGCGGCGGGCCGCATCCACACCTTCCAGCTCGCCGACTGGACCACCCCGCTGCCCGAGGGCGTCCTCGACGGCCGCGGCCAGATCGGGGACGGCTCGATCGACATGCGGGAGTGGAAGGGGTACGTCGAGGCGGCCGGCTACACCGGGCCGATCGAGGTCGAGCTGTTCAACGAGGGACTGTGGGCCCGCGACGGGCGGGAGGTGCTGGCGGAGACGGCACAGCGGTTCGTGACGCACGTCGCCGGATGAGGCACGGACGGTTCGAGGGGTGCGGACCCGCGGGGTGTGGAGCACCGGGTGCGAAACACCGGGCACGGGCGGGCAAGCGCGCGGTTCGGAACACCCGGTACGGGGGGCAAGCGCGCGGCTCGGAACACCCGGTACGGGGGGCAAGCACGCGGTTCGGAACACCGGGTACGGGGGCGGCACGGCGCGCGGCGCGGGTCAGAAGAACACCCCGCACCGCAGCAGTACGTTCGCGTACGGCCGGGCCTCCCCCGTCCGCACCACCAGCCGCGCACCCGCCGACAGCTCCTTCAGCCGGTCGTGCGGGACCAGGGCCAGCTCCGGGAAGAGGGCGTCCAGGAGCCCGCTCGCCGCCGGATTCGCGCCCCGCACCTCCGCCGCCGCCGTGGCCCCCTCCACCACCAGTTCGGCCAGCAGCCCGTCCAGGACCTCCGCGAAGGACGGGACACCGGCGCGGAAGGCCAGGTCCACCACCCGCGGCCCGTCCGGTATCGGCATGCCAGCGTCGCACACCAGCACCCCGTCGCCGTGCCCCAGCTCGGCGAGCGCACCGGAGAGATGACGGTTGAGGATGCCCGCCCTCTTCACAGAGCCTCGACCTCGTGCGGCGACGGGTACGACTCCTGCGCCCCCCGCTTGGTCACCGCGGCCGCGCCGACGCGGGCCGCGTAGGCCGCCGCCTCGGCCAGGCCGGAGCCCGAACCCAGCTTCCAGGCCAGGGCGGCCGTGAACGCGTCGCCCGCGCCCGTGGTGTCCACCGCGTCCACCGTCACCGACGGGACCCGTGTCACGCCGGAGGCCTCGCACACCAGCGCCCCCTGAGAGCCCAGCGTCACCACCACCGAGCGCGGGCCCTTGGCCAGCAGCAGCCGCGCCCAGTCGTCCGGTTCCTCGCTCACGCAGGCGTCGCCGAGGATCACCCGGGCCTCGTGCTCGTTGACGATCAGCGGGTCGCAGGCCGCCAGCACCTCGGTGGGCAGCGGTCGCGGCGGGGACGGGTTCAGCACGAACCGGCTGTCCTCCGCGAGGTTGCGCACGACCTCCACGACGGTCTCCAGCGGGATCTCCAGCTGCGCCGACACCACCCGCGAGGCGAGGAAGAGGCTGACGCCGGCCCGGACGTCCGCGGGCGTCAGCCGGGCGTTGGCACCGGGGGACACCACGATGCTGTTGTCCCCGCAGGGGTCGACGGTGATGAGCGCGACGCCCGTCGGCGCCCCGCCCACCAGCACGCCCACCGTGTCCACCCCGGCCGCCCGCAACGAGTCGAGGAGCAGGCGGCCGTGCGCGTCGTCACCGACCCGGGCCAGCAGCGCCGTACCCGCCCCGAGCCGGGCGGCCGCGACCGCCTGGTTCGCGCCCTTGCCGCCCGGGTGGACGCCGAGGTCTCCGCCGAGCACGGTCTCGCCGGCGGCCGGCCGCCGCTCGACGCCGATCACCAGGTCGGCATTGGCCGAACCCACGACCAGGAGGTCGTAGTCGTACATGGAATTGACTCCCCTAAGACCCAAGAGATGACCCGATCAAGACCCGTCGGCAGCCCCGGTGCGGGACGGCCCGATGCAGGACGTCCCGGTGCGGGACGGTCCGGTGCGGGACGGCCCGAGGCGGGGACGCCCCGGTGCGGGACGGCCCGAGGCGGGCGGTCGCCACCCACTGTGCACGACCGCCCGCCCGCCTGCCCCCGAGAACGCCGAAGCCGCCACCGTCAGCCGCTGAAGCCCGCCACGTTGTCCTTCGTGACGACCTTCACCGGCACCTTCACCGTCGGCTCCACCTTCTTGCCCCGCCCCGCCTTCAGCGCGTTGTCCACGGCGATCCTCCCCAACTGGGTCGGCTGCTGTGCCACCGACGCGTACAGCGTGCCGTCCTTGACCGCCGTCAGGCCGTCCGGGGTGCCGTCGAAGCCGACGACCTGGACGGACCTGCCGGCCTTGGAACCCAGCGCCTTGACGGCACCGAGGGCCATCTCGTCATTGGCGGCGACGACGCCCTGCACGTCGGGGTGGGCCTGGAGCAGGTTCGACATCACGTCGAGCCCCTTGGTGCGGTCGAAGTCGGCGGGCTGCTGGGCCAGGACCTCGATGCCCGGGTAGGCCTTCAGACCCTTGGCGAAACCCTCCGCCCGCTCGCGGGCCGCGGAGGTGCCCGCCTGGCCCTGCAGGATCACGATCCTGCCGTGGCCGCCCAGCTTCTCGGCGATCGTCCTGGCGGCCAGCTCGCCGCCGGCGACGTTGTCGGAGGCCACCAGGGCGTCCACCGTGGCCTTGTTGACGCCCCGGTCGACCGCGACGACCGGGATCCGCGCCTTGTCGGCGGCCTTCACCGAGTTGCCGGCCGCATCGGAGTCCACGGGGTTGACGATGATCGCGCCGACGTCCGAACTGGTGAAGTTCTGCAGCTGGTTGGCCTGCTGGGAGGCGTCGTTCTGGGCGTCCGTGACGGTCAGGTGCACGCCCAGCCGCTTCGCCTCGGCCTGGGCACCGGCCCGGATCTGCACGAAGAAGGGGTTGTTGAGGGTGGACAGCGACAGGCCCATCTTCGGGGTCGTCGAGGAGGAGGAGCCGCCGTGCAGGAGGGAGGTCGCACCGACGACCGCCACGGTGACCACGGCCGCGAGCGCGTACGTCACCGCCTGCCTGCCCTTGCCGCCCCCCGGGCCGGCGGCCGGCGCGCCCGCCCCCGCCTTGCGGCGCGCGGTGTCCAGCAGCACCGCCAGCGCGATGACGACACCGATGACGACCTGCTGCCAGAAGGCCGACACGGACAGGAGGTTGAGGCCGTTGCGCAGGACCGCGAGGATCAGCGCGCCGATCAGCGTGCCGGACGCCTTGCCCGTGCCGCCGGCCAGCGAGGCGCCGCCGATGACGACCGCGGCGATCGCGTCCAGCTCGTAGCCGTCGGCGGCCTGCGGCTGTGCCGAGGACAGCCGGGCGGCCAGCACGATGCCCGCGGCGGCCGCGAACACGCCGGACAGGGCGTAGATCGCGAGCTTCTGCTTCTTCACCCGCAGACCCGACAGCCGCGCGGCCTCCTCGTTGCCGCCGATCGCGTACATGGACCGGCCGATGTAGGTCCGGCCGAGCACGAAGGCCGCGATCAGCCCCATCACGACCATGACCAGCACCGGCACCGGCAGCCAGTCGCCGAGGGTGTCCCCGAGGTGGGAGACCGAGTCCGGGAAGGGGATGGGGATGCCCCCGGAGACCACCAGGGACAGGCCGCGCGCGACCGACAGCATGGCGAGCGTCGCGATGAACGGCGGCAGTTTGCCGTAGGCGATCAGGAAGCCGTTGACCAGGCCGGCGACGACGCCGGTGGCGACCGCGAGCAGGACCGCGAGCACGACCGGCACGCCGTGCTGGGTGGCGCTCCAGGCCAGCACGGTCGCGGACAGCGCGGCCACCGAGCCGACCGACAGGTCGATGCCCGCGGAGACGATCACGAAGGTCACGCCGAAGGCCAGGATCGCCGTCACGGCCGCCTGGACGCCGACGTTGAGCAGGTTGTCCGCCGTCAGGAAGTCACCGGAGAGCGCCGACAGGGCGATGACCAGGACGATCAGCGCGGTCAGCGCGCCGTTGTCGAGCAGGAGGCGGCGCAGGCCGCCGGGGGCGCCGCTCGTGCCCGGTGTGCTCTTGAGCGTGTCAGTGGCCACGAGCGGCCTCCGTTTCGGTCGTGGGGTTGCTGACGGCGAGGGACATCACCGTGTCCTGGGTGGCCTGGCCGGCCGCGAGTTCGCCCGCGATCCGGCCCTGGGCCATCACCAGCACCCGGTCGCTCATGCCGAGCACCTCGGGCAGGTCGCTGGAGATCATCAGGACGGCGGCACCGGCGGCCGTCAGGTCGTTGACGAGCTGGTAGATCTCGACCTTGGCGCCGACGTCGATGCCGCGCGTCGGCTCGTCGAGGATCAGCACCTTGGTGTCGGCCAGCAGCCACTTGCCGATGACGACCTTCTGCTGGTTGCCGCCGGACAGGGTCCGCACGTGCTGGCCGAGCCCGGCCATCCGCACGCCCAGCCGCCCCGCGATCCGCTCGGCCGCCGCATGCTGCGCCCGGCGGTCGACCAGCCCGGCCCGGGTCGCCGACCGCAGGGTCACCAGGCCGAGGTTCTCCTCGACGGAGGCGTCCAGCACCAGCCCCTGGCCCTTGCGGTCCTCGGGCACGAGTCCGATCCCGGCGGCCATGGCCGCGCTCACGTCGTGCCGCTTCAGCCCGGTGCCGGAGACCTTGACGGCTCCGCTGTCGTACGGGTCCGCGCCGAAGACGGCCCGGACCACCTCGGTACGGCCCGCCCCGACGAGCCCGGCGATGCCGACGACCTCACCGGCCCGCACCTCGAAGCTCACGTCGTGGAAGACGCCGTCCCGGGTGAGCCCCTCGACGGAGAGCACCGCGGCACCCGTCCCGGCCCGTTCGCGCGGGTACTGCTGCTCGATGGAGCGGCCGACCATGAGCCGTACCAGTTCGTCCTCGGGGGTGGCGGCGGGGACCTGCCCGACGCTCCTGCCGTCCCGGATGACGGTGACCCGGTCGCCGAGGGCGGCGATCTCCTCCAGATGGTGCGTGATGAACACGATCCCGACGCCGTCCGCGCGCAGCGAGCGCACGATCGCGAAGAGCTTGTCGACCTCCTCCGTGGTGAGCACGGCGGTCGGCTCGTCCATGATGAGCACGCGCGCGTCCAGGCTGAGCGCCTTGGCGATCTCGACCATCTGCAGCCGTGCGATGCCGAGTTCGCGCACCCGCGCGCGCGGCGACACGTTCACGCCCACGCGTGCGAGGAGGACCTCGGCGTCGGCCTCCATCCGTCTGCGGTCGATCATCCCGAAGCGGCGCGGCTGGCGGCCCAGGAAGATGTTCTCGGCCACCGTCAGATCGGGTACGAGGTTGAACTCCTGGTAGATGGTGGCGATCCCGAGGCGCTCGGAGTCCTGCGCCCCGTGGATGCGCACCTCCTCGCCGCCGGCCAGGATCCGCCCCGCGTCGGGCGTGTAGGCACCGGAGAGCATCTTGATGAGGGTGCTCTTGCCGGCGCCGTTCTCACCGAGCAGCACATGCACCTCGCCCCGGCGCAGGTCGAAGTCGACGCCGTCCAGCGCCACCACGCCCGGGAAGGTCTTGCGGATGCCCTCGATGCGCAGCAACTCGTCCGGGTCGCTCACGACGTGCTCCTTTGCACTGGGGAGGGGGACTGCGAGGGGATGGGGGACTCGCCGCACGAGCGGCGTACGACGAGCCGGGCGGCGAAGGTGACGGACGCCGGGGGCCGCCCCTCGATGCGGTCCACCAGGGCCCGTACGGCGGCCCGGCCCAGCTCGCCCGTGGGCTGGGCGATCGCGGTGATCGGCGGATCGGTGTGCACGAACCACGGGATGTCGTCGAACGCGGCCAGCGCGATGTCGTCCGGGACGCGCAGCCCGCGCGCGCGGATCGCGTCCAGGGCACCGAGTGCCATCAGGTTGTCCGCGGCGAAGACGACCTCGGGCGGCTCGGGCAGGTCGAGGAAGCCCTCGGTGACCCGCCGGCCGCTCTCGGCCTGGAAGTCGCCCTGTCCCGTGTAGGCGTCCGGCAGGGGCAGACCGTACTCCGCCAGGGCCTGCCGGAAGGCCTCGACGCGTTCGCTGCCGGTCGTGGTGGCCGCCGGTCCCGCGATGATCGCGAGCCGGCGGTGCCCGAGCCCGTGCAGATGCGCGACGAGATCCCGCACGGCCTCGGCCCCGTCGGCCCGTACGACGGGCACGTCGACCCCGGGGATCCACCGGTCCACGAAGACCATCGGAGTGCCCGCGCGCGCGGCGTCCAGCATCAGCGGGGAACCGCCGTCGGTCGGGGACACGAGCAGCCCGTCGATGCGGCGGTCCAGCAGCGTCCGCACATGGTGGTCCTGCAGATCCGGGCGTTCGTCGGCGTTGCCGATGATGACGCTGTAGCCGAGCGCGCGGGCCTCCTCCTCGACGGAGCGGGCCAGCTCGGTGAAGTACGGGTTGAGCACGTCGCTGATGACCAGGCCGAGGGTGCGGGTCTGGTCGGTGCGCAGGGAACGGGCGACGGCGTTGGGGCGGTAGCCCAGTGCCTCGACGGCGGCCAGGACGCGCGTGCGTGCGTCCGCGCTGACCGACGGATGCCCGTTCAGGACGCGTGAGACCGTGGCGACGGAGACGCCCGCCGCCGCGGCGACGTCCTTGATGCTCGCCATGCGCCGCTCCACCTCCTCGTGGATGGCCCGGAGCCTCGTGGAAGCTCCTGGAATCGATTACATCGCTGTGTACGGAGGATTGGAATCGATTACACGGGTGTGGGGCAACCCCCCGGCGGGGTCCTGAGACCGGATCGTGATGTCGGACCCCACCGGTACCGTCGGGTCATGGCTCAACAGGCGGGGAACTCCACGGGCGAACGGCGGCCGGCCGTCCTCGAAGGCGTACTGGAGAGAATCACCTACGCGAACGAGGAGAACGGCTACACGGTCGCCCGCGTCGACACCGGAAGAGGGGCGGGCGATCTCCTCACGGTGGTCGGAGCGCTGCTCGGCGCCCAGGTGGGGGAGTCCCTGCGGATGGAGGGGCGCTGGGGGTCCCATCCCCAGTACGGCAAGCAGTTCCTGGTCGAGAACTACACGACCGTCCTGCCCGCCACCGTCCAGGGCATCCGCCGCTACCTCGGCTCCGGGCTGGTCAAGGGCATCGGCCCGGTCTTCGCCGACCGCATCACCCAGCACTTCGGCCTGGACACGCTGACGATCATCGAGGACGAGCCCAAGCGGCTGATCGAGGTGCCCGGCCTCGGCCCCAAGCGCACCAAGAAGATCGCCGACGCCTGGGAGGAGCAGAAGGCGATCAAGGAGGTCATGCTCTTCCTCCAGACCGTCGAGGTGTCGACGTCCATTGCGGTGCGGATCTACAAGAAGTACGGCGACGAGTCCATCTCCGTCGTGAAGGAGCAGCCGTACCGGCTGGCCGCCGACGTCTGGGGCATCGGCTTCCTGACCGCCGACCGGATCGCCCGGTCCGTCGGCATCCCGCACGACAGCCCCGAGCGCGTGAAGGCCGGCCTGCAGTACGCGCTGTCCCAGTCCGCCGACCAGGGGCACTGCTTCCTGCCGGAGGAGCGGCTGATCGCCGACGCCGTCAAGCTGCTCCAGGTCGACACCGGCCTCGTCATCGAGTGCCTCGCGGAGCTGGCCGAGCCTGCCGAGGACGGCACCGACCCGGGGGTCGTACGGGAGAAGGTGCCCGGACCCGACGGCGCCGCGGAGCCCGTGACCGCCGTCTATCTGGTCCCCTTCCACCGGGCCGAGCTGTCCCTGTCCGCCCAGCTGCTGCGCCTGCTGCGCACGCCCGAGGACCGGATGCCAGCCTTCCGGGACGTGCAGTGGGACAAGGCGCTCGGCTGGCTGAAGTCCCGTACCGGCGCCGACCTCGCCCCCGAGCAGGAGGCCGCCGTGAAGCTCGCGCTGACCGAGAAGGTCGCGGTGCTCACCGGCGGCCCCGGCTGCGGCAAGTCCTTCACGGTCCGCTCGATCGTGGAGCTGGCCCGCGCCAGACGCGCCAAGGTGCTGCTCGCCGCCCCCACCGGCCGCGCGGCCAAGCGGCTCGCCGAGCTGACCGGCGCCGAGGCCTCCACCGTCCACCGGCTGCTGGAGCTCAGGCCCGGCGGCGACGCTGCCTACGACCGGGACCGCCCGCTCGATGCCGACCTGGTGGTCGTGGACGAGGCCTCCATGCTGGACCTGCTGCTCGCCAACAAGCTGGTCAAGGCGGTGCCGCCGGGGGCCCACCTGCTCTTCGTGGGCGACGTGGACCAGCTGCCCAGCGTCGGCGCGGGGGAGGTGCTGCGCGACCTGCTGGCCGACGGCAGCCCGGTCCCGGCCGTGCGGCTCACCCAGGTCTTCCGGCAGGCCCAGCAGTCGGGCGTGGTGACCAACGCGCACCGGATCAACGCCGGGCAGCACCCGATCACGGACGGCATGAAGGACTTCTTCCTCTTCGTCGAGGACGACACCGAGGAGGCGGGCCGGCTCACGGTGGACGTGGCCGCCCGGCGCATCCCGGCGAAGTTCGGCCTCGACCCGCGCCGGGACGTGCAGGTGCTCGCCCCCATGCACCGCGGCCCGGCCGGCGCCGGCGCGCTCAACGGCCTGCTCCAGCAGGCCATCACGCCCGGCCGGCCCGACCTGGCGGAGAAGCGGTTCGGCGGCCGGGTCTTCCGGGTCGGCGACAAGGTCACCCAGATCCGCAACAATTACGAGAAGGGGGAGAACGGCGTCTTCAACGGCACCGTGGGCGTGGTCACCTCGCTCGATCCGGTCGACCAGCGCCTGACGGTGCTGACGGACGAGGACGAGGAGGTTCCGTACGACTTCGACGAACTGGACGAGCTGGCGCACGCGTACGCGGTCACCATCCACCGTTCGCAGGGAAGTGAATATCCCGCCGTGGTGATCCCCGTCACCACCGGAGCCTGGATGATGCTGCAGCGGAATCTGCTGTACACGGCGGTGACACGCGCGAAGCGGCTGGTCGTCCTCGTCGGTTCACGCAAGGCGATCGGGCAGGCGGTGCGCACGGTGTCCGCGGGACGGCGTTGCACGGCACTGGACTTCCGGCTGCACGGCTCCTGACCGGCCCATGGGCAGGCGCGGCGACCTGCATCACAAAAAATGATCGATCAAATGAGTCGTGAAGGTCACAGAGCACTTCCAGATGATGGTCAAAGGGGGCAGGATGAGCAGGTTGGCGGCACTGAGTGCCGCCAATAGGCCCAATGGTCGACCCCGAGTGCACTCTCCTGAGCCAAATGGGGGATGGTAGAGACAGTCAGGGCACCTCGAAGATGAGGCACTACGTCGGTGAGGGAAGACGTGAGCGACAACTCTGTAGTACTGCGGTTCGGCGACGGCGAGTACACCTACCCGGTGGTCGACAGCACCGTCGGCGACAAGGGCTTCGACATCGGGAAGCTCCGCGCCCAGACCGGTCTGGTGACTCTGGACAGCGGTTACGGCAACACGGCCGCCTATAAATCCGCTGTCACCTACCTCGACGGCGAGGCGGGCATCCTCCGCTACCGCGGCTACCCCATCGAGCAGCTGGCCGAGCGCTCCTCCTTCGTCGAGGTGGCCTACCTGCTGATCAACGGCGAGCTGCCGACGGTCGATGAGCTGACGACGTTCAAGAACGACATCACGCGGCACACCCTGCTGCACGAGGACGTCAAGAACTTCTACAAGGGCTTCCCGCGCGACGCCCACCCGATGGCCATGCTGTCCTCGGTCGTCTCGGCGCTGTCCACCTTCTACCAGGACAGCCACAACCCGTTCGACGAGAAGCAGCGCAACCTCTCCACCATCCGCCTGCTCGCCAAGCTCCCGACGATCGCGGCGTACGCGTACAAGAAGTCGATCGGCCACCCGTTCGTCTACCCGCGCAACGACCTCGGCTACGTCGAGAACTTCCTGCGCATGACCTTCTCGGTCCCGGCCGACGAGTACGAGCTGGACCCGGTCGTGGTGGCCGCGCTCGACAAGCTGCTGATCCTGCACGCCGACCACGAGCAGAACTGTTCGACCTCCACGGTCCGACTGGTCGGCTCCTCGCAGGCCAACATGTTCGCGTCGATCTCGGCCGGCATCTCCGCCCTCTGGGGCCCGCTGCACGGCGGCGCCAACCAGTCCGTCCTGGAGATGCTGGAGGACATCCAGGCCTCCGGCGGTGACGTCGACTCCTTCATCCGCAAGGTGAAGAACAAGGAGGACGGCGTCCGCCTGATGGGCTTCGGCCACCGGGTCTACAAGAACTTCGACCCGCGCGCCAAGATCATCAAGGCCGCCGCGCACGACGTCCTCTCCGCCCTCGGCAAGTCCGACGAGCTGCTGGACATCGCGCTCAAGCTGGAGGAGCACGCGCTCTCCGACGACTACTTCGTCTCGCGCAGCCTCTACCCGAACGTCGACTTCTACACCGGCCTGATCTACCGCGCCATGGGCTTCCCGACCGAGATGTTCACGGTCCTGTTCGCCCTCGGCCGGCTGCCGGGCTGGATCGCCCAGTGGACCGAGATGATCAAGGAGCCGGGTTCCCGCATCGGTCGCCCGCGCCAGATCTACACCGGTGTGGTGGAGCGCGACTTCGTGCCGGTCGAGGAGCGCTGAGCCCGGTCGGCACAGCCTGAAGAGGCGATAGGGCCGAAGAAGAAGGCGCCCTGGAGCGCCGGTCCCCCCACGGGCCGACGACCAGGGCGCCTTCCCATGTCCCGGTACGGATTCCCCCCACGGGATCCGGCCGGGCGCTTGGAGAGGACAGCGCCTGAATTCGCTGTCTGAGCACGACGAACACAACCCGTCGTACTCCAGTGATGCGGTGCGATCTGCCGGGACAAGCACGCTGGGAGGGCCGCTCAAAGCTTCCCTGTGTACGTGTCCCGGCAACGCATCTCTGAGGAAGTCCCCCAAGACATCCCCAGATGCCGGTCAGCGCCCCCCAAGACGCTGGTCCGACATCGTCAACTTAGACCTTCGAACCCCTTCGATGGTTACGTTCGCATCACTGTGATCTGCGTCTCTTGCATATGTCCTTTAGGTGCGCAAGAGCCCCGATACTGCGATCGGTGCCCAAGCGTAAGGATGATGCGCGAGCCTTGTGAAGAGCTTATGTGAGGCTCGCGTCCGACTCTAGAGGGACTCTTACTTCGGTTCCGGCTAACCCCCGGTAACCCCTGGGGACTTCAGCGGAAGCTGCGCAGCCGCAAGCTGTTGGTCACCACGAACACCGAGGAGAAGGCCATCGCGGCGCCCGCGATCATCGGGTTCAGCAGACCCGCGGCGGCCAGCGGCAGCGCGGCCACGTTGTAGCCGAAGGCCCACACCAGGTTGCCCTTGATGGTGGCGAGGGTGCGCCGGGAGAGCCGGATGGCGTCCGCGGCCACCCGCAGGTCGCCGCGCACCAGGGTCAGATCGCCCGCCTCGATCGCGGCGTCCGTGCCGGTCCCCATCGCGAGCCCCAGATCGGCGGTGGCCAGCGCGGCCGCGTCGTTGACGCCGTCGCCGACCATGGCCACGGTCCGTCCCTCGCCCTGCAGCCGCCGTACGACGTCCACCTTGTCCTCGGGCAGCACCTCGGCGATCACCTCGTCGATGCCGACGGTCCGAGCGACCGCCTCGGCGACCGTCCGGTTGTCCCCGGTGAGCAGCACCGGTGTGAGCCCGAGGGCACGCAGCTCGCGCACCGCCTCGGCGCTGGTCTCCTTGACCGCGTCGGCGACGGCGAGGACCCCGCGGGCCCGCCCGTCCCAGCCGACCGTCACGGCCGTACGGCCCGCCTGCTCGGCCCGGCGCCGGGCGTCGGCCAGCTCCTCCGGGACCGCGTCGAACAGCCGCCCCACCGCCACCTGGCGGCCCTCCACGCGCCCGCGCACGCCCCGCCCGGGGACGTTCTCGAAGTGCTCGGCCCCCGGCAGGGCGCCGGTGCGCTTCTCGGCGCCCGCGGCGATCGCCCGGGCGACGGGGTGCTCGGAGGCGTGCTCCAGGGCGCCCGCGAGCCGCAGCACCTCCTGCTCGTCCTCGCCGTCGGCCGCGTACACCTCCTGGAGGGTCATCCGGCCGCTGGTGACCGTGCCGGTCTTGTCCAGGACGACGGTGTCGACCCGCCGCGTGGACTCCAGCACCTCGGGGCCCTTGATGAGGATGCCGAGCTGGGCGCCCCGGCCGGTGCCGACCATCAGCGCGGTCGGTGTGGCCAGGCCCAGGGCGCAGGGGCAGGCGATGATCAGGACGGCGACGGCGGCCGTGAACGCGGCGGCGGTGTCCCCGGTGATCCCCAGCCAGGCGCCGAAGGTGGCGAGGGCGACGAGGATGACCACGGGGACGAAGACGGCGGAGATCCGGTCCGCCAGACGCTGCACCTCGGCCTTGCCGTTCTGCGCGTCCTCCACCAGCCTCGCCATCCGGGCGAGCTGGGTGTCGGCGCCGACCCGGCCCGCCTCCACCACCAGCCGCCCGCCCGCGTTGACGGTGGCGCCGGCGACCCGGTCGCCGGGGCCGACGTCCACCGGCACCGACTCGCCGGTCAGCATGGACGCGTCCACCGCGGAGACGCCCTCGACGACCGTGCCGTCCGTGGCGATCTTCTCGCCGGGCCGTACGACGAACCGGTCGCCCACGGCCAGGGCGCTCACCGGCACCCGCTCCTCGCGCCCGTGCCGCAGCACGGTCGCGTCCTTGGCGCCCAGCTCCATCAGTGCCCTCAGGGCCGCGCCCGCGCGGCGCTTGGAGCGGGCCTCCAGGTAGCGCCCCAGCAGGATCAGGGCGACGACCCCGGCGGCCACTTCGAGGTAGATGACCGAGGCGCCGTCCATGCGCGAGACGGTGAACCGGAACGCGTCGTGCATGCCCGGCATGCCCGCGTCGCCGAAGAACAGCGCCCACAGCGACCAGCCGAACGCGGCCAGCGTGCCGACCGAGACCAGGGTGTCCATGGTGGCCGCGCCGTGCCGGGCGTTGGTCCAGGCGGCCCGGTGGAACGGCCATCCGCCCCAGACGACGACCGGCGCGGCCAGGGTGAGCGAGAGCCACTGCCAGTTGTCGAACTGCAGTGAGGGCACCATGGCGAGCAGGACGACGGGGGCGGCGAGCAGTGCGGAGACCAGCAGACGGTGCCGGAGTGCGGTGAGTTCGGGGTCCTGTCCGGTGGCCGCCCCGGACTCCGGTCCGGGCTTCGGCTCGGGCTCCGGCGGCTCGGGCTCCTCGGCGGTGTACCCGGTCTTCACCACGGTCGCGATCAGGTCGGCGACCCGGACGCCCTCGGCGTAGCTGACCTTCGCCTTCTGGGTCGCGAAGTTCACGGTGGCGCTCACGCCGTCCATGCGGTTGAGCTTCTTCTCCACGCGGGCGGCGCAGGAGGCGCACGTCATCCCGCCGATGAGCAGCTCGACCCCGGACGCGCCGGCTATCGCGCTCGCTGTCCCGGTCTCTGCGATGGTGCTGGTCATGTCCGGACTCCAGACATCGGACCGGGCCGCACGGATCCAGTATCAGCTGGTCGGCCCGGCCCGGCCCGGTCGGGGAAAGGTTTCGGGGCCCACGCACGGGGGCGGGCCCGGACGTTCGGGTCCTGCTCAGGGCCCGGTGTCCCGGGCTCTGCTCCAGGGCCGGTTTCCCGGGCCCTGCTCCGAGCCCGGTTCGCCGGGGCTGGTTTCCCGGGGTTTCTCGGGATTCTGCGCTCAGGCCCTGCCGGCGAGCTCGAAACCGGCCTCGTCCACGGCGGCGCGCACGGCCTCCTCGTCGAGCGGCGCCCCGGAGACGACGGTCACCTCGCCGGTCGACGCGACGGCCTTGACCGAGCTGACGCCGGGGATCTGGGAGATCTCGCCGGAGACGGAGCCCTCGCAGTGGCCACAGCTCATGCCGGTCACCTTGTAGACGGTGGTGACGGAGTCCGAAGTGTCGATCTGGACGGTCATGTCGTTGCTCCTCGTCGTGGCGTACGGGGCCGATGGGGCCCACGTGGGTCCCACACCTTTCTCAGGTTATACCCCTAGGGGGTATTTCTCCAAGAGGTGCCCCGGTGTGCCAGCGAGCGCATCCAGGCGAAACCGAGCAGGGTGACGAGTGCCGGGCCGCCCACCGAGAACAGCGTGAACAGGTGCTCCTGCACGGCGCTGGGCCGCGGGAGGTATCCCTGCGCGAACGGCTCCGTGCCCACGCCGGCGCCGGAGAGGCGGGCCGCCAGCCAGATCGCGATGCCGTGCGTGGCGTCCCACAGAGCGTGCAGCAGGCAGACGCCGAGGCAGGCGGCGGCGACCGGCGTGGCGAGGCGGAAGTGCCCGTTCGGACGGCGGTGGGCGAGCAGCACGCCGCCCGCGATCGCCGTCCACAGGCCGTGTCCGAAGGGGGCGAACAGTCCGCGCAGCAGCTCCGTCTCCAGCAGCGTCCGCAGGTCGGTGCCGTCGGCAAGGACGACCGCGCCGAAGGCGCAGCCGCAGCTCTCCAGGGCCGCGAAGCCGAAGCCGACGGCCGCACCGAGCACCAGCCCGGCCCGCGTCCCGCGGATGCCCGGCTGCCGTCGCAGCGCGAACATCAGCCCGCCCAGTTTGGCCGCCTCCTCGATCAGTCCGACGCCGGTGGACATCCCGGGGGAGGGGCGGAGCACGGAGGGCTCCGCCAGCGCGGTGCCCAGCACGCCGAGCGCGCCGCCGGTCAGGAAGCAGCCGAGGACCGCGCTGACGCCCAGGTCGCGGCCGTGCCGCTCGTACGCCCACAGGACGAAGACGACGGGGACCAGGAAACCGCCGAGCAGGATGAGCGTGGGCAGCAGCGCGGTGTTCCGCGTCGCGTACGTCACCAGTGCGGCCAGTACCCACAGGGCGAGCCCGGCGGCCAGGCAGCGCTTCCACAGGCCGGCGCCGATGCGCGGATACGGCGGGGGAGGCTGCTGCGGGCCGGGAATACGGGCCCGGGGCATGCCGGGCGGCGGAGAGTGGGTCACGGCGGGGGTCCCCTCGGGCTCCTGCTGGGCGATCTATCCGCACTTTAGGCAGATGCGCCCTGTGTCGCAGTCCGGAGGACTCCGCGGCGTCACATACGGCCCGGCCGGTCGCCCGCCACGGGTGCGCGGTCCGGCCGGTCGCCCGCCACGGGTGCGCGGCCCGGCCGGTCGCCCACCATGGGGGCGAGATAGCGGATCAGTACGTCCTTGACCTCCTGGACGTATGCGGCGCGCTCGGCGCCCTCGTGGGCGAGGACCAGCTCCAGGCCGGCCTTGTAGATGCCGAAGCTGACATGGGCCGTGCGCGTGACGTCGGCCGGGGAGGTGCCGGGCATCAGGGAGGCGAGCAGGCCCTCGATGCGGACGATCAGGGTGGCGTGCAGCTGGTCGTGCGCCTCGGTGATGCCGCCCGGCATGTCGGGGCCGTGCATCAGCGCGAAGAACACCGGGTGCTCGGTGTTGAAGGCCATGAACCGGTCGACCGCCGAGCCGACGGCCTCCTCCAGCGGGGTGTCCGGAGCGACGGGGGCGAGCGCCTCGCCGTAGGTCTCGCGCATCTCGTGCACGAGCCGTTCGCCCAGCTCGATCGCGATCGCTTCCTTGTTCGGGAAGAACTGGTAGAGCGTGCCCGGCGAGACGCCGGCCTCGCGGGCGATGGCGTTGGTGCTCGCGGCGGTGTAGCCGGTGGTGCAGAAGACCTGGGCCGCGGCCTCGAGGAGCTGTGCGATGCGGCGTTCGCCCCGTGCCTGACGGCGGCGCGGCTGTTCCTTCCCGGTCCGCTCCGTCGTGGTCGGCTCCTTCTCCGGCCGCCCCTTCTCCGAGGTCTCGGACACGCGTTATCCCCAGCTCTCCGAAGGCGATTGACAAATGCGAGTGGTCGCTCGCATTCTTGAGAAACGCGAGCGATCTCTCGTGTTTGCCAGTCTATGGCAATGACCGACCCGTGCTGCCTGGCTGACCGGACATGGGTCCAGGTGAACAAGGTGAAGGGGACACCGCACGATGACCGAAGTCAACAAGGCGGCGCACACGGAGGACGGGCCGCCTCGGCCCGGCGGATGGACGCGGTTCGTCACCGCCCGCCCGCGTCTGTCGCTGCTGGTGGCCCTGGTACTGACCGCGCTCGCCGTGCTGGCGGGCAGCGGCGTCGCGGACCGTCTGGGCAGCGGCGGCTGGGAGGACCCGGCCGCCGAGTCGACGTATGCGACCAAGGCGCTGGAGCGGGCGTTCCCCGACTCCCAGCCCAATCTCCTGCTCCTGGTGGACTCCGGCCGCGCCTCGGTCGACGATCCGGCGGTCGCGGCCCGAGCCCGCGACCTGGCCGAGCGGCTGGCCGCGGAGCCCGGGGTGACCGGCGTCGGCTCCTACTGGCAGGCCGCGCCCCCGGCGTCCGCCGGCCTGCGTGCCAAGGACGGCCATGAGGCACTGATCGCCGCCCGTATCACCGGCGACGAGAACGCCATGGGCAAGACCCTGGACCGGATAGCCCCCCACTACCGGGGCACGCACGGCCCGCTCCAGGTGAAGATCGGCGGCATCGTCGCGGTGCGGCACGAGATGCAGACGATCATCAAGGAGGACCTCACCCGCGCCGAGATGATCGCCCTGCCGATCACGCTGCTGTTGCTGGTGATGGTCTTCGGCAGCGCGATCGCGGCCCTGCTGCCGCTGGGCATCGGCATCGTCGCCATCCTGGGCACGAACGCGGTGCTGCGCGGCCTGACGTCCTTCACCGACGTCTCGGTCTTCGCGCTGAACCTCACCACCGCCCTCGGTCTCGGCCTCGCCATCGACTACGCCCTGTTCATCGTGCGCCGCTACCGCGAGGAACTGTCCACCGGAGCCGACCCGTTGACCGCCGTCGGTACGACGCTGCGCACGGCCGGCCGTACGGTGCTCTTCTCCGCCCTCACCGTGGCGGTCTCCCTGGCCGCCATGATGGTCTTCCCGCAGTACTTCCTGCGCTCCTTCGCCTATGCCGGCATCGCGGTGGTCCTGCTGGCCGCGGCCGCCGCCCTGATCCTGCTCCCGGCGGCCCTGATCCTGCTCGGCCACCGGGTCAACTCCCTCGACCTGCGCCGCCTCTTCCGCCGGACCCCGAAGCCCTCCGGCGCCGAGGGGACCGCCTGGGCGCGCACCGCCTCGCTGGTGATGCGCCGCGCCCCGCTCTTCGCACTCGGCACCACCGCCCTGCTGGTCATCCTCGGGCTGCCCTTCATGGGCGTGAAGTTCGGCACCGCCGACGACCGCCAGCTGCCCTCGGGCGCCGAGTCGCACGTGGTGCAGCAGCACCTTCGCGACGGCTTCCCGGGCAGCCCCGGCGGCGACCTGGAGGTCTTCGCCGAGGGCAGGGCCACCGCCGCGCAGTACGCCGCCTACAAGCAGCGGGTGGCCGCCCTGCCCGCGGTGGTCCGGGTGGAGGGCCCGCTGGTCAGGGGCGACTCGGCCTACTTCACGGTGCAGCCGGAGGGCGAGGCCGTCGACACCGCCGCCCAGCGCCTGGTCGGTGACCTGCGCTCGCTGAAGGCCCCCTTCGACACCAAGGTGACCGGCACGGCCGCCGTCCTGGTCGACTCCAAGCACGCGATAGGCGAACGCCTGCCCTGGGCCGCGGCGTTCATCGCGATCGTCACCCTGCTGCTGGTCTTCCTGCTCACCGGCAGCGTGGTGATACCCCTGCAAGCGGTGGTGCTCAACGCACTCAGCCTCACGGCGATGTTCGGCGCGGTGGTCTGGGTCTTCCAGGACGGCCATCTGTCCGGCGCGCTCGGCTTCACCAGCCCCGGCTCGATCGAGACCACACTGCCCGTGCTGATGTTCTGCGTGGCCTTCGGCCTCTCCATGGACTACGGCGTGTTCCTGCTCTCCCGCATCAAGGAGGAGTACGAGCGCACCGGCGACCACAGCGAGGCGGTCCGCCACGGACTTCAGCGCACCGGCGGGCTGATCACCGCGGCGGCGGTCATCCTCGCGGTGGTGATGGTCGCCATCGGCACCTCACGGGTGACCAACACCAAGATGCTGGGCCTCGGCATCGCCCTCGCGGTGCTGATGGACGCGATGGTCGTGCGCAGCCTCCTGGTTCCGGCGATCATGCGGCTCACCGGCCGTGCCACCTGGTGGGCCCCGGCACCGCTGCGCCGCTTCCACCAGCGGTTCGGCCTGAGCGAGGGCGAGCCGGCCGCGCCCGCCGAGGTGAAGGAGACGGCAGCGGTGTGAAGCCGCCGGCCGCCGTGGCAGGGTGAGCGGATGAGAGCCGTGGTGTTCGAGCAGTTCGGGGAGCGGGCCGGGGTGCGGGAGGTGCCGGATCCGGTGCCCGCCGAGCACGGGGTGGTGGTGCGGGTCGAGGCGACCGGGCTGTGCCGCAGCGACTGGCACGGCTGGCAGGGCCACGACCCGGACATCACGCTGCCGCACGTGCCGGGGCACGAACTCGCCGGTGTCGTCGAGGCGGTGGGGGCCAGGGTGACCGGATGGCGGGCCGGTGACCGGGTCACCGTGCCGTTCGTCTGCGCCTGCGGCAGCTGTCCGTCCTGTGCGGCCGGCGACCAGCAGGTGTGCGAGCGCCAGACCCAGCCCGGCTTCCACCACTGGGGCTCCTTCGCCCAGTACGTGGCCCTCGGCCACGCCGATGTGAACCTGGTCGCGATACCGGACGGGATGACGTACGCCACGGCCGCCGCCCTCGGCTGCCGCTTCGCCACCGCCTTCCGCGCGGTGGTGCAGCAGGGCCGGGTGGCGGCGGGGGAGTGGGTGGCGGTGCACGGCTGCGGCGGGGTCGGATTGTCGGCGGTGATGATCGCGGCGGCCTCGGGGGCGCGGGTGGTCGCCGTCGACGTATCGCCCCGGGCGCTGGACCTGGCGCGGAAGTTCGGCGCGGTGCACTGCGTGGACGCGGCCCGGGTGCGCGACACGGCGGCGGCCGTGCGCGAGCTGACCGGCGGCGGCGCCCGTCTCTCCCTGGACGCGCTCGGCTCGCCGGTCACCTGCGCGGCCTCCGTCGACTGCCTGCGTCGCCGCGGCAGGCACGTCCAGGTGGGCCTGCTGCCTTCACCGGACGGCACCACCCCCGTCCCGCTGGCCCGTGCCACAGCGCTGGAACTCGAACTCCTGGGCAGCCACGGCATGGCCGCCCACGCCTATCCGGGGATGCTGGAGCTGGTCGGGTCCGGGGCGCTGCGCCCGGACCTGCTGGTGACGCGGACCATCACGCTCGACGCGGCCCCGGCGGCTCTCGCGGCCATGGGGACGGCACCGGGAGCGGGGGTCACGGTCATCGAGCCGTGGAGCTGACCGCTGTCCGTCGGCCGGGACCGTTCGGGGCGTCGGATCAGTCGGCTCTTCGGCCCCGGTTGCCCGGCCGGGTGGCGACCCAGGCCCGGACGGTGTCGGCGTACCAGAAGGGCTTGCCGCCCTCCACGTGATCGGGCGGCGGCAGCAGACCGTGCTTGCGATAGGACCGTACGGTGTCGGGCTGCACCCGGATGTGCGCCGCGATCTCTTTGTAGGACCAGAGCCTTCGGTCGGTCATGGGTTGCACCTCCCCGCGCGCGCCGCGGCGGCGGCCGTGGGCGGCCGTCGGGGGAGCCGGGCGCTGCGCTGGCGATCACCAAGCGTGTGCCCGGTGAACGATGCGCGGTGACTGCCGGAAAGCGTCTGTTGACCTAGTGTGACGGACCGTGCGTACGGATGTGACGCGCGTTACACGCTGGAGGTGTTTGTGACGCGGCCGCAGCAATGGGGCGCGCCGGCACGGGGGTGGCGTGGGTCGACCGGACGGCCCGGAAGCGCGTAGGCGCGTGCGGCGCAGGGAACTGCCGGTGGCGCGCGTCGAGGGAGGGCGGGCCGGAACCCGCGCGCCGAGGGAGGGCGGGCCGGGACCCGCTGTGCCGAGCCCGGCCCGTCGGCTTCGCCGCATCTGCGGTGACCGCTCGGCCCTGATCGTCTCGGCTCCCCCTCTGCCGGGCCGCCCGGGCCCCCGCCTCCCGCGGGGGTCCGGGCCCCGCACAGCCGGCGCCCCCGCCATGTCCGTGGGCGTCCCTACGCCCCGCACGACCTGAGGAACGCCCGCGTCCGGCGGGCGATCGGAAGGGGAGTGCTCGGCTCGCAGGGGTACATGTCCTGCTCGACGATCGCGAACAGGTCGGTGTCCAGCTTCTGCGCCGCTTCCAGGACCGGGCCCAGCGCGGGCACTCCGGCAGGGGGCTCGCACATCACGCCCTGGGCGACCGCCGGGCCGAACGGCGTGCCCTTCGCGTGCACGTCGGCCAGGATCTCCGGGTCCACCTGCTTCAGATGCAGATACCCGATCCGCTCGCCGTAGGTCTCGATCAGTTTGACGCTGTCCCCGCCGCAGTAGGCGTAGTGCCCGGTGTCCAGGCAGAGCGACACCAGCGCGGAGTCGGTGCCGTCGAGGAAGCGGGTGACGTTCTCCTCGGTGTCGATGTGGGTGTCCGCGTGCGGGTGGACGACGATCGTCAGGCCGTACCGCTCCCGCACCTCGTGCCCGAGGCGCTCGGTCAGTGAGGTCAGATTCCGCCACTGCTCGGGGGTCAGCTCGGACGGCTCCAGCACCCGGCCCGTCTTGTCGTCGCGCCAGAAGGACGGGATGACGACCAGATGGCGGGCGCCCATCGCCCGGGTCAGGGCGGCGATGTCCGAGACGTGTGCCCAGGTCTTGTCCCACACGGCCGCGCCGTGGTGCAGGCCGGTGAAGACCGTGCCCGCCGACACCTTCAGATCGCGCCGGGCGACCTCCTCGGCGAGCACGGCCGGGTCGGTCGGCAGATAGCCGTAGGGGCCCAGCTCGATCCACTCGTAGCCCGAGTCGGCGACCTCGTCGAGGAACCGCTGCCAGGGGACTTGCTTCGGGTCGTCCGGGAACCACACGCCCCAGGAGTCGGGCGCCGATCCGATCCGGATACGGGAAAGTGAGGAGGGTGACAAGGACGTCATGGCCGTCAGCGTGCGGGGCCGTGGAAAGGGGTGTCAAGGTCTCGTCCGAATGTCCGGACAAAATATTGACAGGGCTCGACGGACAGGACTAGAAATCCGGGGAGAGCCTGACGAAGGGAAGCCGATGGCGTACGACCTGATCACCATGGGGCGGATCGGAGTGGACCTCTATCCGTTGCAGACCGGTGTCCCGCTCGCGCAGGTGTCGTCCTTCGGCAAGTTCCTCGGCGGGTCGGCGGCGAACGTGGCGGTGGCCGCGTCCCGGCTCGGCCGGCGGACCGCCGTGATCACCCGCACCGGCGACGACCCGTTCGGCGCCTATCTGCACGAGGCGCTGCGCGGCTTCGGCGTCGACGACCGCTGGGTCACCCCGGTGGCCGGGCTGCCCACGCCGGTCACCTTCTGCGAGGTCTTCCCGCCGGACGACTTCCCGCTGTACTTCTACCGGCAGCCCAAGGCACCCGACCTGGAGATCGACCCCCGCGACCTGGATCTGGACGCCGTGCGCGAGGCGGGCATCTTCTGGGTCACCGGCACCGGCCTGAGCGAGGAGCCCAGCCGCAGCGCCACCCTCGCGGCCCTCGCCCACCGGGCGAAGTCGGGCACGACGGTCTTCGACCTCGACTGGCGCCCCATGTTCTGGAAGGACCCGGGTGCGGCCCGCCCCTTCTACGCCGAGGCCCTGCGCCACACCACCGTCGCCGTCGGCAACCTGGACGAGGTGGAGGTCGCCACCGGGGTGCGCGAGCCGCACGCCGCAGCCCGCGCCCTCCTCGACGCCGGCGTCGAGATCGCCGTGGTCAAGCAGGGCCCCAAGGGCGTCCTCGCCGTGAACAGCAAGGGCGAGTCGGCCGAGGTCCCGCCGCTCCCGGTCACCGTTCTCAACGGACTGGGCGCCGGGGACGCCTTCGGCGGCTCCCTGTGCCACGGTCTGCTAACGGGCTGCGACCTGGAGACGATCATGCGGCACGCCAACGCGGCCGGTGCCATCGTCGCCTCCCGCCTGGAGTGCTCCTCCGCGATGCCCACCCCCGCCGAGGTGGCCGCCGCGCTCGAGGCCGGAGCGGTGCTGTGAGGGCCGGTCGCGTGGCTGGCACGCACACCGAGGGCGGGGACACCGCCCGGCAGCCCCGCGTGGACGTCTCCGCGCTGGTCCGCACCCGCACCCACCACCCCGAGGCGATCGCCGAGGCCGCGCAGCGACGGGCCCGCCGCCCGCTGCTCGACGAGAACGGCCGGCTGATGATCGTCGCCGCCGACCACCCCGCCCGCGGAGCGCTCGGCGTCGGTGACCGCAAGCTCGCCATGGCCAACCGCGCCGACCTGCTGGAACGGCTGTGCCTCGCGCTGTCCCGGCCGGGCGTCGACGGCGTCCTCGCCACCGCCGACATCCTGGACGACCTTCTCCTGCTCGGCGCCCTCGACCACAAGGTGGTCATGGGCTCGATGAACCGCGGCGGCCTGCAGGGCGCCACCTTCGAGCTGGACGACCGCTTCACCGGCCACCGCCCCGAGGACATCCAGCGGCTCGGCTTCGACGCCGGCAAGCTGCTGCTGCGCATCGACTACGACGACCCGGGCTCCCTGACCACCCTGGAGTCCACCGCCCGTGCCATCGACGCGATGGCCGCGCACCGGCTGCCCGTCTTCGTGGAGCCGTTCATCAGCCGGCGCGGCCCCGACGGACGGCTGCGCAACGACCTGAGCGCCGAGGCGGTCACCAAGTCCATCGCCATCGCCTCGGGCCTCGGCGGCTCCTCGGCCTATACCTGGCTGAAGGTGCCGGTCACCGAGAACCCCGACGACATGGCGCGGGTCATGGAGACCTCGACCCTGCCGGCCGTGCTGCTCGGCGGCGACATCGGCGACTCCCCCGAGCAGCAGGTCGCCGCGTACGAGAAGTGGCGCGGCGCGCTGCAACTGCCCACCGTGCGCGGCCTGGTGGTCGGCCGCTCGCTGCTGTACCCGGCGGACGGCGATGTGGCCGCCGCCGTGGACACCGCCGTAGGACTGCTGTGAGGGCCGCATGACCAGCACCGACCTGCATCTGCCCCGGGGCGCCACCGCGAACGCCCCGTACGCCCTCGACATCGACCCGAAGCGGGCCGGCTGGGCGCACAGCAGCCTGCGCATCGTGGAGTTGTCACCGGGCGGTACGCATACGTTCACCGCCGGGGACAGTGAGTGGATCGTGCTTCCGCTGGAAGGCGGATGTACCGTGCGAATCGAGGAAGACGAGTTCCAACTCCTGGGCCGGGAAAGCGTGTTCGCGTCGGCTTCCGACTTCGCGTATGTGCCCCGCGACACCCGGGTCCTGATCGCCTCCGGCGCGGGAGGCCGCTTCGCCCTGGCAGGAGCGAAGTGCGAGCGACGACTCCCCGCCCGCTACGGCCCCGCGCCGGAGGTCCCCGTCGAGCACCGCGGCAGCGGCACCTGTGCCCGCCAGGTGCGCAACTTCGCCTCCGCCGACTCCTTCGACTGCGACAAGCTGATCGCCGTGGAGGTGATCACCCCCGGCGGCAACTGGTCCTCGTACCCGCCGCACAAGCACGACGAGCACCGGCCGGGCGAGGAGTCCGAGCTGGAGGAGATCTACTACTTCGAGATCGACGGACCGAACGGTCTCGGCTATCAGCGCGTATTCCCCTCACGCGAGGGCGGGACCGACGTCCTCGCCGAGGTCCGCTCCGGCGACGCCGTCCTCGTCCCGGACGGCTGGCACGGCCCGTCGATCGCCCAGCCCGGCCACACCATGTACTACCTCAACGTCATGGCCGGGCCCGGCGCGACACGGGAGTGGCGGATCTGCTTCCACCCGGACCACGTAGAAAGCAGTGGGGGGTACCGATGACCACCTCGACGACGAGGCTCACGGTCGCACAGGCACTCGTACGCTTCCTCGCCGCCCAGTACACGGAGCGCGACGGCGAGCGGCAGCGGCTGATCGGCGCGACCTGGGGCATCTTCGGGCACGGCAATGTGGCCGGGCTCGGCCAGGCGCTGATCGAGTACGCCGACGTCATGCCGTACCACCAGGGCCGCAACGAGCAGTCCATGGTGCACGCGGCGGTCGGCTACGCCCGCCAGTCCAACCGCCTGTCCACGCACGCGGTGACCACGTCGATCGGCCCCGGCGCGACGAACCTCGTCACCGGCGCCGCCCTCGCGACCATCAACCACCTGCCGGTCCTGCTCCTGCCCGGCGACGTCTTCGCCACCCGCCCCGCCGACCCGGTGCTCCAGCAGCTGGAGGTGCCGTACGCGGGCGATGTGTCGGTCAACGACACCCTGCGCCCGGTCTCGCGCTTCTTCGACCGGATCACCCGGCCCGAGGCGCTGATCCCCGGCGCGCTGCAGGCCGTGCGGGTCCTCACCGACCCCGTCGAGACGGGCGCGGTCACCCTCGCCCTGCCGCAGGACGTGCAGGCGGAGGCGTACGACTGGCCCGAGGACTTCTTCGCCGAGCGCGTGTGGACCGTGCGGCGTCCGGGCGCGGACCCCACCGAGCTGGCCGAGGCCGTCCGGGCGGTCCGGGCCGCGAGGCGGCCCCTCGTCGTCGCGGGCGGCGGCGTCCACCACAGCCGCGCCGAGGAGGCACTCGCCGAGTTCGCCGAAGCCACCCGGATACCGGTCGCCTCCACCCAGGCCGGCAAGGGCTCCCTGCGCCACGACCACCCGCAGGACGCCGGCGGTGTCGGCCACACCGGCACCGCCACCGCCGATGAGCTGGCCCGCACCGCGGACCTGGTGATCGGTGTGGGCACCCGTTACACCGACTTCACCACCGCCTCCGGCACCCTCTTCGAGAACCCGGACGTGCGTTTCCTGAACCTCAACATCGCCCCCTTCGACGGCCACAAGCTGGCCGGGCTGCCGCTGGTCGCCGACGCGCGCAGCGGGCTGGGCGAGCTGACCGAGGCGCTGGTGATGCACGGGCACCGGGCCGCCGACTCCTACGTCACCGAGTACACCGAGGACAAGGAGCGCTGGGAGCAGCGCGTCGACGCCTGCTTCGAGGCCGACGAGCCGGACATACGTCCCACACAGCCGCAGGTCATCGGGGTGCTGGACGCCCTGGTGGACGAGACGGACATCATCGTGGGCGCGGCCGGCTCGCTCCCCGGCGACCTGCACAAGCTGTGGCGCACCCGATCCCGGGACCAGTACCACCTGGAGTACGGCTACTCCTGCATGGGCTACGAGATCCCGGCCGCGATCGGCGTGAAGCTCGCCGCGCCCGAGCGGAACGTGTGGGCGCTGGTCGGCGACGGCACCTATCTGATGATGCCGACGGAGATCGTGACCGCCGTCCAGGAGGGCGTCGCGATCAAGATGCTGCTCGTGCAGAACCACGGGTACGCCTCGATCGGCGGTCTGTCGGAGTCGGTGGGCGGTGAGCGGTTCGGCACGGCGTACCGTCACCGGTGCGACGACGGCACCTTCACCGGGGCCCCGCTGCCCGTCGACCTCGCCGCCAACGCGGCCAGCCTCGGCATGCGCGTGCTGCGCGCGAGGACCGTGCGGGACCTGCGCGCGGCGCTCGCCGAGGCGCGGGCCGCCGACACTCCCACATGTGTCTACGTGGAGACCGAAACGTCCGACACTGTGTCGGGCGCGCCTCCGGCGCAGGCCTGGTGGGATGTTCCTGTGGCCGAGACCGCGACCCGATCGTCCGCGGTCAAGGCACGTGAGCTGTACGAACGGCACGTCTCGACCCGACGCCGCCATCTGTAATAAGGAGTCTCTGGGCATGACGAAGATCGTCAACCACTGGATCGGCGGCAAGACCGTCGAAGGCGCGTCGGGTACGTACGGGCCGGTCACGGACCCGGCGACCGGTGCGGTCACCACCAAGGTCGCGTTCGCGTCGGTCGAGGAGGTGGACGCGGCGGTCGCGACGGCCAAGGACGCCTTCGCGACCTGGGGCCAGTCCTCGCTGGCGCAGCGCACCTCGATCCTCTTCAAGTTCCGGGCGCTGCTGGACGCCAACCGGGACGCCATCGCGGAGCTGATCACCGCCGAGCACGGCAAGGTGCACTCCGACGCGCTCGGCGAGGTCGCGCGCGGCCTGGAGATCGTCGATCTGGCCTGCGGCATCAACGTCCAGCTCAAGGGCGAGCTGTCCACGCAGGTCGCGAACCGGGTCGACGTCTCGTCCCTGCGCCAGCCGCTCGGCGTCGTCGCGGGCATCACGCCCTTCAACTTCCCGGCGATGGTCCCGATGTGGATGTTCCCGATCGCCATCGCGACCGGCAACACCTTCGTGCTCAAGCCGAGCGAGAAGGACCCCTCCGCCGCCATCAAGATCGCCGAGCTGCTGTCCGAGGCCGGCCTGCCCGACGGCGTCTTCAACGTCGTCCACGGCGACAAGGTGGCCGTCGACCGCCTCCTGGACCACCCGGACGTCAAGGCCGTCTCCTTCGTCGGCTCGACCCCGATCGCCCGCTACATCCACACCACGGCCTCCGCGAACGGCAAGCGCGTCCAGGCCCTGGGCGGCGCCAAGAACCACATGCTGGTCCTCCCGGACGCCGACCTGGACGCGGCGGCGGACGCGGCCGTCAGCGCCGCCTACGGCTCCGCGGGCGAGCGCTGCATGGCCATCTCGGCCGTCGTCGCGGTCGGCGCCATCGGCGACCGGCTGGTCGACAAGATCCGCGAGCGCGCCGAGAAGATCAAGATCGGTCCCGGCAACGACCCGGCCTCCGAGATGGGCCCGCTGATCACCAAGGTCCACCGGGACAAGGTGGCCTCCTACGTCGAGGGCGCGGCGGCCGAGGGCGCCGAGGTCGTGCTCGACGGCACCGGCTACACGGTCGAGGGCTTCGAGGACGGTCACTGGATCGGCATCTCGCTGCTCGACAAGGTGCCGACCAGCGCGAAGGCCTACCAGGACGAGATCTTCGGCCCGGTGCTGTGCGTGCTGCGCGTCGACACCTACGAGGAGGGCCTGGCCCTCATCAACGCCTCGCCGTTCGGCAACGGCACCGCGATCTTCACCCGGGACGGCGGCGCGGCCCGCCGCTTCCAGCTGGAGGTCGAGGCCGGCATGGTCGGCGTGAACGTCCCGATCCCGGTCCCCGTCGGCTACCACTCCTTCGGCGGCTGGAAGGACTCGCTCTTCGGCGACCACCACATCTACGGCAACGACGGGACGCACTTCTACACCCGCGGCAAGGTCGTCACGACCCGCTGGCCGGACCCGTCCGAGGCCCCCGCGGGCGTCGACCTCGGGTTCCCGCGCAACCACTGACGCGCCCCGCGGTGCCCCGCCCTCCCCTTGGGAGAGGGCGGGGCACCGGCGCGTTCAGCCCTGCTGCTGCTTCTGCTGCTTCTTGAGCACCTCGGTGAGGTCGGCGGTCCGCGCGGCGGGCGGGGCCTTCACCGCGGCCGTCCTGCCGAACTTCTCGAAGTCCATGGTGACCGTCATGGTGCCCATCTTCTCCTTCAGCCGCACCGGAAGGTCACCGGAGCCGACCCAGACGTCCACGGCGATCGAGGTCCCCCCGGTCGCCTCGCTCAGCGCGCTGCCCTTGCCGTAGGCGTCCGTGAACGCGCCCATGTGCGCCTGGTCGACCATGGCGCGGTAGTGGGTCGTGCGCTTCCCGTCCACGGTCCGGGTGCCGAGGTTCTCCACGTCGTCGGCGTACTTCAGGCCCTTCATCGACGCCGAGGGGCTTCCGCCGCTCCCGGTGAAGGCCTGAGCGCCCTTCTCCCCGAACACGGCCGAGCCGTCGATCTTGATCCACTCCTTGCCCTTGTACGGGCCCCTGGCCGGCATGGCGACGTTGTAGTAGTAGGCGCCGTCGACGAACAGGCAGTGGATCTTGGAGGAGGGCTGCAGCGCCTGCATGTGCGCGGCGCTGGTGTCCATCTCGATGTCGAACGCGTACCCGTGCCCCCAGGAGTACGTGCCCTCCATCCCGATCGGCTTGCCGGTACCGTTCGAGACCGTCATCCGCACCTCGGCGGACCCGTAGTCCTCCGTGCGGTCCGTCGCCCGCGCCAGCGCCGCCATGATCGTGCGCGCGCCGTCCGCGGCCTTGACCGCCGTTCTCGCGTCCTGTGTGCCGCATCCGGACGTCGCCAGCAGCGCCGCCGCCGTGAACCCCGCCCAGGCGACCGTGTGCCGCATCTTCATGTCCCCACCCCAAGTGCCGTGTCTGTTGCGGCCGTGACTCTATCGGGGGCCACTGACATGTATGCGACCGGTTTTGACGTCCGGATACCGGACGTCCTGACATTTTTTTGACGCCTTGGCTGCGGTTCCCGTTCAGGCGGGATGAAACGGGTGACGAAGGGGCTACATCAAAATGACCTTCAAAAGCAAGGTCACCTTCCCTTGGGGCTTGATGGATGCACTTACAGGGCGTCGTGGCCTGTGAAAGTGATGCCGCGCAGCGCGTGCCCGAGGTGCGGATTCCGAAGGTAAACGGCCATTGACGCGGCGGTTTTCGTCGGGGTTCTCTATGCAGCGCCGGGAGCGGACGAGACGAACGTACGACGAGCCGCCGGAGGCGATAGCGCTCCCGACCCCCATCTCAGTCGCACGAGTCGATCGGAACCGCCGCATGACCGACACGCTCCGCCCTGTCGAGACAGCCGTCCTGGATGCCTCTGTGGCTTCTGACAGCCCTCAGAAGCTCAAGCGATCCATCGGCGTGGTCGGCGGCACCCTGCTCACGCTCTCGTGCGTCACGCCCGCCTCCACGCTCTTCGTGGTCGTCCCCGACCTGTTCGGCTCGCTCGGCACCGCCACCGCCCTGACGATCGCCATCGGCTCCCTCCTCTGTATCGCCGTGGCGTTCTGCTACTCCGAGCTGGGCACCCTCATCCCCAGCGCGGGCGGCGAGTACGCCATGGTGTCGACGATGGCCGGACGGCTCGCCGGCTGGCTGGTCTTCGTGCTGTCCCTGCTGGTCGTCATGATCGTGCCGCCGGTGATCGCGATGGGCACGGCGGACTACCTGTCACCCATCGTCCACCTCGACCCGTCGATGACCGGCGCCGGCGTGATGCTGCTCGCCACCCTCGCCGGCCTGCTCGACCTGCGCGCCAACGCCTGGATCACCGGCATCTTCCTGGTCCTGGAGGTCATCGCCGCCGGTGTCGTCGCCATGCTGGGCTTCACGCACAGCCACCGCGGCGTCGGCAGCCTGGTCTCCATGCAGGTGGCCGGCTCGAACGGCCACACCGACACCGTCACGGCCATGCTGGTCGTCTCCGGGCTCGCCATCGCCCTCTTCGTCACCCAGGGCTTCTCGACCGCCGTCTACCTCTCCGAGGAACTGGAGCACCCGCGCCGCAACGTGGCCCGCACGGTGCTGGCCACCCTCGCCATCTCCACCGTGATCATCCTGGTCCCGGTCGCCGCCATCACCATGGGCGCCTCCGACCTCAAGGAACTGACCGGCGGCGACATCAGCTCCATGGTCACCGCCTGGTCCAACTCCGCGGTCGGCACCTTCGTCAGCCTCTGCGTGGCCCTCGCGATCATCAACGCGGGCATCGTCATGGTCATCCAGAACTCCCGCGTCCTGTTCGCCTCCGCCCGCGACAAGGCCTGGCCCGGCCCGGTCAACAGTGTCTTCTCCAAGCTCGGCCGCTTCGGCTCCCCCTGGGTCGCCACGCTCGCGGTCGGCGTCCCCGGCGCGCTGCTCTGCTTCGTCAACCTGGACACCCTCTACGGCGTCACCGGCGTCTCGGTGACCGGCATGTACCTGCTGGTCGCGGTCGCCGCCCTGCTGGCCCGCCGCGGCTCCCACCAGCACACGCCGGCCTGGCGGATGCCGCTGTGGCCCGCGATGCCGGTCCTGCTGATCGCGGTCCTCGGCTACATCCTCACCCAGCAGGAGGCGAGCTACCTGCTGTGGACCGGCGGCATCACCGCGGTCGCCACGCTCTACTGGGCCTTCTACCTCCGCCCGCGCCGCGACACCCGCTGGCTGGTGTCCATCCCGGAGGACGCGCAGGCCTGACGGTCAGCCGAGGTCCCACGTCACCACCGTGCACGTCCCGTCGTCCTTGCCGCCCGCACTGCGATACGCGGCAAGGGCGACGTCGTTCCCGGCCTCGACCCCGACCCACATGCCGTAACAGCCGCGCTCCCGGGCCAGGCCGGCCAGCCGCAGCACCAGCGCCCGCCCGATCCCACGGCGCCGGTACGGCTCCGCGACCGCCAGCTCGTACAGGAACATCTCGGTGCCCTTGTCGGGGTGCACGGTCTCGACCCCGCTGACGAAACCGGCCGGAACGTCCCCGCCGTCCTCGTACGCCAGGAACAGATGGTGCCCTGCGGTGCCGAGGAAGCGCTCCGCCCACTCGGTGCGCACGGGGTGGTCGAAGAGCGGGCCGGCGGCGGCGACCTCGGTGACGGACGTGGCTCGGCGAATCTCCATGGGGTCTCTCGTACCACGTTCGAAGTACGCGGCGGCAGAGCCGTACTCCCCAAGGAGGGGCCGGGGTTCAGCCCGGCGGCCGCATCCGTTGTCGGCGGCGGCCCGTACCGTGGGAGGCATGGATCTTCACCGGCCCCCGGAGGGGCGCGCACCGGCCGAGGCGCCCCTCCGGGGGCGAAGGGCGCGGGGCGTGCCCGCGCTGCGAGGACTGCTGAAGGGGCCGCGCCGGCTGATGGCCGCCGTGGCCGCCGTCGTGGTGCTCGCCGGCGCCGGCACCTGGACGGCCGTCGCCTCCGACGAGGCACCGCCGGTGCACCGCAGCGACCGGGTCATGACCATGGCCGACGGGACGCGCATCGACACCTCCTACTTCACCGGCGCCCGGGCCGGACGCCGCCCCGCGGTCCTGCTGGGGCACGGCTTCGGCGGCACCAAGGACGACGTGCGCGAGGAGGCCGAGGACTTCGCCCGTGCCGGATACGCGGTGCTGACCTGGTCGGCACGCGGCTTCGGGCACTCGACCGGGAAGATCGGGCTGAACGACCCGCGGCACGAGGTCGCCGACGTCTCCCGGCTCATCGACTGGCTGGCGAAGCAGCCCCAGGTCCGCCTCGACAAGCCGGGCGACCCGCGCGTGGGCATGGCCGGCGGCTCCTACGGCGGCGCGATCTCCCTGCTCGCCGCCGGATACGACCACCGGGTCGACGCCATCGCCCCGGCCATCACCTACTGGAACCTGGCCGACGCCCTGTTCCCGAACGGCGTGTTCAAGAAGCTCTGGGCCGGCATCTTCTTCAACACCGGGGGCGGCTGCGCCAGGTTCGAGCCCGACCTGTGCCGGATGTACGACCGCGTCGCCGAGTCCGGCACCCCGGACGCCGCCGCCCGCAGGCTGCTGGAGGAGCGCTCGCCGTCCGCGGTCGCGGACCGCATCAAGGTGCCCACCCTGCTGGTGCAGGGCCAGACCGACTCCCTGTTCACCCTCGCCCAGTCCGACGCGGCCGCGAAGGCCGTCCGCGCGGGCGGCGCCCCGGTCGACGTCGACTGGATCGCGGGCGGGCACGACGGCGGCGACCTGGAGAACGCCCGGGTGCAGGGCCGGGTGGAGGCCTGGTTCGACCGCTACCTCAAGGACGACAGGTCCGCCGACACCGGCCCGGCCTTCCGCATCACCCGCACCGGAGGCGTCGACTCCACCACCGGCGCCGCCCAGATGCGCGGCGCGAGCGCCAAGAGCTATCCCGGCCTGCACGACCACCAGCGCGCCATCGCCCTGACCGGCGGCGAGCAGCGCTTCGCCAACCCGGCCGGCGCCAGCCCGCCCGGCGTCTCCGCCCTGCCCGGCCTCGGCGGCACGGGCGGCCTCGCCCAGCTGTCCGCGCTCGGCGTCGGCGTCTCCCTCGACTTCCCCGGCCAGTACGCGAAGTTCGACTCCGCCCCGGTCGCCGCCGACCTCACGGTCACCGGCTCGCCGACGGTGACCGCCCATGTCACCTCCACCACCCAGGACGCCGTCCTCTTCGGCAAGGTCTACGACGTCGGCCCCGGCGGCACCCGGCAGGTGCTGCCCTCCCAGCTCGTCGCACCCCTGCGGGTGACCGGCGCCAGGACCGGCAAGGACGTCACGATCACCCTCCCGGCGATCGACCACGAGGTGCAGAAGGGCCATCGGCTCCGCCTGGTCCTCGCCTCCACCGACCTCGGCTACGCCTCCCCGGCCGCCCCGGCGACCTACACCGTCTCCCTCAAGGGAGCCCTGAGCGTGCCCACGGCCCCCGCCGTCACCACCGCGGCCGCGCCCCTGCCCGCCTGGGTGTGGTGGCTGCCCCTGGCCGGTGCCGCCGCGGCGCTCGCCCTGCTGGTGGCCGGACGCCGCCGTACGACCGCCCCCGCGCCCGACCCGCAGCTCGCCGAAGTCCCCCTGCAGATAACGGACCTGAGCAAGCGCTACGCCAAGTCGGCCGACCGGTACGCGGTGCGCGAGCTGTCGTTCCGCGTGGAGAAGGGCCAGGTCCTCGGCCTGCTCGGGCCCAACGGCGCGGGCAAGACCACCACCCTGCGCATGCTGATGGGCCTGATCAAGCCGGACGGCGGCGAGATCCGCGTCTTCGGCCACGCCATCCGGCCCGGCGCGCCGGTGCTGTCGAGGGTCGGCGCCTTCGTGGAGGGCGCGGGCTTCCTGCCGCACCTGTCCGGCCGGGAGAACCTGGAGCTGTACTGGCGGGCGACCGGCCGCCCGCCCGAGGACGCCCACCTGGCCGAGGCCCTGGAGATCGCCGGCCTCGGCGACGCCCTCGCCCGCGCGGTGCGCACCTACTCCCAGGGCATGCGCCAGCGCCTCGCCATCGCCCAGGCCATGCTCGGCCTGCCCGACCTGCTCATCCTGGACGAGCCCACCAACGGCCTCGACCCGCCCCAGATCCGCGAGATGCGCGAGGTGATGATCCGCTACGCGGCCGGCGGCCGCACGGTGATCGTCTCCAGCCATCTCCTCGCCGAGGTCGAGCAGTCCTGCACCCACCTGGTGGTGATGGACCGCGGCCGGCTCGTGCAGGCCGGTCCGGTGCGGGAGATCGTGGGCTCCGGCGACACGCTGCTGGTCGGCACCGGCACGCCCGTGGAGGAACCGGTCGTGGAGAAGATCGCCGCCCTGCCCGGCGTCGCCTCCGCCGTACGCGCCGAGGACGGGCTGCTGGTCCGTCTCGAACCCGGCGGCACGGCCGAGAACCTGGTCGTGGAGCTGGTGCGCCTGGAGGTGCCCGTCGCCTCGGTCGGCCCCCACCGGCGCCTGGAAGACGCCTTCCTCACCCTGATCGGAGGTTCCGCATGAGCGCGCTCACCGAGCCCGTCGAGGTCGCCTCCGGCTACCGCGCGGCCCGCACCCTGCCCCTGCGCGTCGAGCTGGCCCGGCAGCTCAAGCGGCGCCGCACGCTGGTCATGGGCGGGATCCTGGCCGCCCTGCCGTTCGTGCTGCTGATCGCCTTCGCGATCGGCGGCGACCCTGCGGGGCGCAACGGCCAGGTCACGCTGATGGACACGGCCACCGCGTCCGGCGCCAACTTCGCCGCGGTGAACCTGTTCGTCTCCGCGGGCTTCCTCCTGGTGATCCCGGTCGCCCTGTTCTGCGGGGACACGATCGCCTCGGAGGCGAGCTGGTCCTCGCTGCGCTATCTGCTCGCGGCGCCCGTGCCCCGGGCCCGCCTGCTGTGGTCCAAGCTCGTCGTGGCGCTCGGGCTCAGCCTCGCCGCGATGGTGCTGCTGCCCGTGGTGGCCCTTGTGGCCGGCACGGCAGCCTACGGCTGGGGCCCGCTGCAGATCCCCACCGGCGGCGCACTGGCCCCGGGTACGGCGGCCCAGCGGCTCGTGGTGGTCGTGGCGTACATCTTCGTGGCCCAACTGGTCACCGCCGGGCTGGCGTTCTGGCTGTCGACACGGACGGACGCCCCGCTGGGTGCGGTCGGCGGGGCGGTCGGCCTGACCATCGTCGGCAATGTCCTGGACGCCGTCACGGCCCTCGGCCACTGGCGCGACTTCCTGCCCGCGCACTGGCAGTTCGCCTGGGCCGACGCCGTCCAGCCGCACCCCGAGTGGTCCGGCATGCTCCAGGGCACGGCGATCTCCGTGACCTACGCCCTGGTGCTCTTCGCCCTCGCCTTCCGGGGGTTCGCCCGCAAGGACGTGGTGTCGTAGGGCGGTGCGTAAGCGCCGGTGCAATTCCCCTTTCATTTGAGCATATGGCCGTCTCGCGCTTGACGCACCATACGATCAATTGATTCGCCGACCAGATGCGAATACCTCTGGATAAACCTGAGCAATGCGTTGTTTCACTCCTGTGGCATTCATGCGTATGGAGTAGCGCATCGCTTTGGGCCGACTGCGGACTGCTATGTTCTCCATCTGTCGGATCAGAGGTAACTTTCAAGTGAGGTGAATCATGAAGAAGGCAGTTTTCACAACTGCGGCGTTGGCTATCGGTGCGGGTCTTGTGGGTGGCTCCGCCGTGGCGGCCTCGGCCGCTGCCAAGGCACCTGTCAGCGAAACCGGACCGCTCGGACTCATGTCCCAGACCGAGGTGGCTCCGGCTCTCGTGCCCGCGGCCGACACCGTGATGCGAGTGGCCCGAAACGGCAACATCACCAAGGGCAGTGCGTTCGACCAGAACCAGTCGGCGAAAGTCTCCGGAACGTACAAGCCGGCGAAAATCTCCGGCGTATATCTGGACGGTATGGGCCGCGGCAGCACCGCGAAGCCCGCAATTCCGGTGAAGAACCCGGTCGGCACCGGGGCCGTTCAGGTTCACCCGCTGAATGGGCCGACCAGTGCCGGACTCGGCAGCCTGCTCAACCAGGCGTGACACGAAAAAGCTCGGAATTCTGACACTCTGATCCGGTTCTCGTCGGCCGGAGACCTGTACCGCCACCGCGCGGGACGGTCCCCCGGCGGCGGCCCTGGTTCGACCCCGTCCGGTGCCTCGAAGGCGCAGGCCCAGAGCCTGGATCCGGACCAGCAGCTCCGCACCCACTCGGCGCCCGAAGCCGTGCCGGGAGCCCGCCTTTAAGCCTGTCCGGCCCACTGGACCCCTCCTTGCCAGTGGGCCGGACGCATGTCTGCATTCACTCCATCGGCCCTTTGTGGCCCGGTCGAAAGGCGCCGCACCGATTCCAACTTGGTGGTCGTTCCGCCATCCGGTGGAATCCACCCCGTAGGGGCGGTGTCCGCGTGACTTTTCACCGCATATTTCGGTTTCTTGCTATGTAAGCGTGGCCTACCGTGAATTCAGGAAGGAACCGAGTTGCCCAGGAAGCTCGCGGTCATCACTGCACTCGCCCTTGGCGCTGTCTGCGGCAGCGCTGGCGTTGCCTCCGCTCACTCGAACACAACCAACGCCACTGGCGGTGACGGCTTCGCGTCGTCCCCGGTTGTCGTGAACGCCCCTCAGCAGGGTGTTGTCGTCGTCAACGGCACGCTCGTCGATGGCCGCTGCATCGCACCGTGGTCCAACGGTGCCGTCCTCGGCGGCGTCGTTCCGCCGAACTCGCACTACGCCGCCTGCAACACGGCGGCCGTCGACCAGTCGCAGAAGGCCGCATACGCGGGCGGCCTGCTCTTCTGACCCCCTGCTCCGAGTAATTCCGAGCAGGTGAACCCCCTCGAAACGCAGCCCGGAAAGGCCATCTCATGCGTAACAAGGTTACGGCCATCTCCGCCCTCGCCGCGGGTATCGTCCTGGCGGCCGGCGGCACCGCCGCGGCCGACAACTGCACGACCGTCACCGGCGGCAACGGCTTTTCGTCGTCCCCGGTCGTCGTGAACGCCCCGCAGCAGGGCGTGCTCGTCGCCAACGGCGACGCCGTCGACCTCCGCTGCGTCGCGCCGTGGTCGAACGGTGCCGTCCTCGGCGGTGTCGCCGCGCCGAACTCGCACTACGCCGCGTGCAACACGGCGGCTGTCGACCAGTCGCAGAAGGCCGCGTACGCGGGCGGCCTGCTCTTCTGACCCCCTCGCGCTCCGATCGCTTCGGAGTAGGGCGGACGTCCTCGACGTCCGCCCGCAACCCGCCCCCCATTCGAAAGGCGCATCATGCGTAACAAGGTTACGGCCCTCTCCGCCCTGGCCGCGGGCATCGTTCTCGCGGCCGCCGGCACCGCTGCGGCCGACAACAACACCACCGTCACCGGCGGCAACGGCTTCTCGGAGTCGCCGATCGTCGTGAACGCCCCGCAGCAGGGGATCGCCGTCGTCAACGGTGCCCTTGTCGACGGCCGTTGCATCGCGCCGTGGTCGAACGGTGCCGTCCTCGGCGGCGTCGTCGCGCCGAACTCGCACTACGCCGCGTGCAACACGGCCATGGTCGACCAGTCGCAGCTGGCCCCGTACACGGGCGGCCTGCTGTTCTGAGCAGTTCTCCAGCCGGGCGGCCCGCCGAGTGTCGGCGGGCCGCCATCGGCGTTTTTGCATGACGAAACATTTCTGCCCCGAAGCCTCGCGCTGGGCGCCCCGGCATTGCATCCCACGGGGCGCCGGAGTTCCGTCCCAGCCGGAGTTCCGTCTCGTCTCGGCCGGAGTTCCGTCTCGATGGATGCCGGTGTCGTCTCCTGCTGTGCTGGGCAGCAAAACGCTTTTGAACCTTCGTGATCGGCCCCGAGTACGCCGAAGGTCGGCTCCGAGAACTGCGCGGAGCCGACCCGAATCACCCAGCCGGTATGCGTCCCTACTTCTTCTTGCCGATCGGCAGTGCGGCGGCAGGCTTGCCGTTGAGGGGATTGGGCAGGGTGCCGCCGAAGACGGGCGTTTTCACGACACCCGACTGCTTCACGCCCTGCGCGGTGGTCCTGATGTCGTTGGCCAGGGCGCCCGCAGGGACGTCGGTCGCACCGGGGAGCGTGTGGGCGATCGTCTTCCCGTCCTCGAGCAGGCCCTGTGCCGGCATGTCCGCCGCCAGGGCGGGGGCCGCGGCGGTCGCGATGGCGAGGGTCCCGACCAGGACGGCGGCAGCCTTCAGCTTCTTCATCGTGTTCCTTTCTTCCGTAACCCGGGCCGCCGGAGGGGGCTTTCGCCTCAGGACGCCGCGAGTACCTGGGATCTCGGTTCTTCCGGGCTAACGAGACAGGGACACCACGGGAAACTCCGCTGACGGCAAGTTCCCGGAACTCATACGAAAAGACCTGTTGATCAGGGACGTGGCGGGACCGGCCGCTTATCCGGAATGCCGTCGCAGGAATTTTCATCGGATTATCTGTAATGCCATCCGCCATTGGTGTGCCGTGCCTCCAAGTGGGTGATCTCATGCGAGAAATGGCCTCGGGTGAAGGGCGTCATTCCGACACAGTTGACGGCTCCGCGGATACTTACGGATAAGAGGCTAGTGTTGTCTCCTGAATCCGACGCATTTCTTATCGAACCCACGACCGCACACCGTGCGCTGGGTTCGGAATCTTTCTTCGGAAGGGAAGCCTCGGTCATGCGCATTCCCCTTGGTCCCGTCCAGCACCATGCGACGCCGTTCCTTGCACGTGAGCCGCACGTCCTGCACGTCGCCCAGCCGGTCGAGGGCGGTGTCGCCCGGTTCGTGACGGACCTGGCGGCGGCACAGCTCGCCGCAGGGCTGCACGTCACCGTCGCCTGCCCGCAAGGCGGCACGCTGACGGACGCGTTGCGCGCGGTGGGCTGCAACGTGCTCCCCTGGCGGGCGACCCGTGCCCCGGGGCCCTGGCTGCCGGGTGAAGTACGGCGCCTGGCACGGCTCGTGCGCGACGTACGGCCCGACGTGGTGCATGCGCACAGCGCCAAGGCAGGGCTCGCGGCACGGCTCGCGGTGCGCGGCCGGGTCCCGACCGTCTACCAGCCGCACGCCTGGTCGTTCGAGGCGGTGGACGGTGCCATGGCCCACGCGGCCCTGCGCTGGGAGCGGTTCGGGGCGCGCTGGGCGGCGCGTGTCCTGTGCGTGAGCGAGGCGGAACGACGCACCGGGGAACAGCACGGCATCACCGCCCGCTGGCACGTGGTGCCCAATGGCGTCGACACCCGCAGGTTCCGGCCGGAGGGGAACAGCGCCCGGCCCGGATCCGGTCCCCTTGTGGTGTGCGTGGGACGGCTGTGCCGGCAGAAGGGCCAGGACGTGCTCCTCAAGGCCTGGCCCGCCGTCGAGCGGCAGATGCCCGCCGCCCGGCTGGTGCTGGTCGGTGACGGTCCGGACGCGAGCCGGCTGTACGCCGGCTCGCCCGCCTCGGTGGAGTTCGCCGGCCCGGCGCTCGACGCCGCTCCCTGGTACCGGGCCGCCGATGTCGTGGTCCTCCCGTCCCGTTGGGAAGGCATGGCACTCGTCCCCCTGGAGGCCATGGCGTGCGGCCGGCCGGTCCTCGTCACCGATGTGGACGGAGCGCGCGAGAGCCTGCCGCCCGGCCACCTGCCGTACTGCCTGGTGCCGCCGGAGGACCCGGACGCACTGGCGCGGGCGCTGACGGAGCTGTTGCGCCGGGCGCCGCTGCGCGCGGCGCTGGGCGCACAGGGCCGTGCCCATGTGCTCGCCGCCCACGACGTACGGCGGGCCGCGGATGCGGTGACCGGCGTGTACCGCGAACTGCTCGGCGTTGTCCCCAGACCGTTGGTCGTCCCCAACCAGAGCAGGGAGTCCATCACCACATGAGTGCGGAAAGAGCGGAACGAACCGTTCCCCCTCCTGCCGGGCAGCATCGGGCGGCGGGGCGCGCCGTCTCCGTCCTCGAACCGCCCGGCACCGCCGCCGGCCGGACGCTGCCCTCCGGACGGGGATCCCGTCGTCTGCGGCTGACCTCATGGACGCCGCTGCTGATCGTCGACGGCAGCGGCATCCTGCTGGGCGCCCTGCTCGTGCCCGGCGCGCACCGATACCCGTTGTTCATCGCCTTCCTGGCCCTGTGCGTGATCGGCCTGAACCGGCAGGCCCTGCTCTACGACACCTCGGTCGTCCCCGGTGCGCTCGACGAACTGCCCGCCGTCTGCGGACGGGTCGTCGTCGGCTGGGCGGTGGTCGCGGCGTTCTCCCCGCTGCGGCCGCTGCCGATGACCGTGCTCGCCACCGCGTGCGCGGTGCACTGCCTGGTGGCCTGCGCGGGCCGCGGGGCGGTGCACGGGCGTCGCCGCAGGGCGCTGCAGCACCAGCCCCGTCCCGCTCTGGTGGTCGGTCCGGTCCCGGCGGCCATGCGGGTCGCGGCCGCGTTGCAGCGCTGCCCCGACTGCGGGGTGCGGCCGGTGGGAATCGTCGGCGACGCCCCGGACTCCGTCCTCGACCCCGGTGACGGACCCGCACTGCCGGTGCTGACCACGGGTGAGGAGGCGTACCGCGCGCTCATCCAGAACAGTGTGGAGACGGTGCTCGTCGTGGGGGCCGCGACCCGCGTGCAGAAGGCCTCCCTGCTGCGGGACCTGGCCGCATTCGGATGCGTGCTGTGGGAACTCGACGCGGACGCACCGTCCTACGGCCTGCCCGAGCCGCATGCGCGGGCGGGGCATCTCGCGGGCTTCTCCCGCAGGCTGCTGTGCGCGGGCCGCCGGCGCGGCAGCGTGGGCAAGCGGATGCTCGACGTGGTCCTCTCCGGCACGCTCCTGCTGCTCGCCGGACCGGTGCTGCTGGTGTGCGCGGTCGTACTGAGGGCCGTCGACGGGCCGGGCGTGGTGTTCCGGCAGGAGCGGATCGGCAAGGACGGACGGCCGTTCACGATGCTGAAGCTCCGCACCCACCGCCCCGCCAGCGCGCACGAGGCCGCGACCCGCTGGAGCGTGGCGGACGCGCAGGACATGGGCCGCTTCTGCCAGTTCCTGCGCCGCACCTCGCTGGACGAACTGCTCCAGCTGTGGAACGTCTTCCGCGGTGACATGAGCCTGGTCGGACCGAGGCCCGAACGGCCCTACTTCGTCACCAAGTTCAGCCAGGCCCACCCGGGCTACCCGGCGCGCCACCGGATGCGGACCGGGATCACCGGACTGGCCCAGATCCACGGGCTGCGCGGCGACACCTCGATCGAGGACCGGTGTCGCTTCGACAACGCCTACATCGACAACTGGTCGTTGTGGCAGGACGTCTGCATCCTGGCGCGCACGGCCGCCCTCTTCCTCCGGCCGACGGGGAGCTGAGCACCGGTGAGCACTCCCACGGCAGCCTCGCGCCCGCTGATGCTGCCGCTGCCGGCGCTGCGCCGGACCGGCTCCGTCCTGCCCGTCCTGCCCGTGGTGGCCGTACTCGTCCTGCTGGGGCTGCCGATCGCGCCGGACAGCAGGGCCACACCCGCCGACGCGGCCTCGGGGCTGGTCGTGCTGTGGGCCGTCCTGTACACCGTCCGGCAGGCGCGGCGCCCGCTCACGCGCACGGCGGCGGTCGTCCTCGGGCTGCCTGTGGTGGGCCTCGCGGTCGCCGCGAGCGGGGCCGCGACACCCGGCGACGCCCTCACCGGACTGGCCCGCTACCTGCAGGTGTTCGTGCTGGTCCCGATCGCGGTGGTGCTGCTGGTGCGGGACCGGCGCGACGCCCGGCTGCTGCTGTGGTCGCTGGTCGGCCTCGCACTGTGGCAGGGCGCGGTCGGGGTGCACCAGTACCTCACCGGAACCGGTGCCTCGTACCAGGGCGCCTACATCCGGGCCGTGGGCACGTTCGGGCCGACCGACGTGATGGGGATGGCGACGGTCGTCGCGTTCGGGCTGGTGGTGGCGACCGGTCTGGCCCTCGGGGCGCGGGAGCGGCGGCAGCGGGCCGTGGCGGCCGGGTGCGCGCTGGCGCTGCTCGTGCCGCTCGCGCTGTCCTTCAGCCGGGGTGCCTGGATCGCCACGGCCGTCGGATGCGGGGCGCAGCTGCTGTTCGCCGGGGTGCGGCGGGCGGCGATCGTGCTGGCGGCGGCGGCCGCGGCCTCGGTGGTGCTGGTGGGCGGGCTCGGTGCCGGCACCGCGGTGCTGCAGGAGCGGCTGACCAGCATCACCCAGGTCGCCGCCGCACCGGACCAGTCGGTCGTCGACCGCTACAGCCTGTGGGCGGCGGCCACCGACATGTGGCGCGGGCACCCGGTGACGGGCGTCGGGCTGAAGGCCTTCCCCGAACACCGGGACGGACACGCCTCGCTCGCGCTGTCGTCGGGCAGCGACACGGAAGGAGCGGGCTGGACCTACCGGCGCCAGCCGCTGCTCTCCCCGCACAACATGTACCTGCTGGTCCTCAGCGAGCAGGGTCTGCTGGGGTTGCTCACGGTGGCGGGCAGCTGGCTGGCCCTGCTGGTCTGCGCGCTGCGGCGGCTGCGCCGGGCCGGGCGCGCCCGGGACTGCGCCATCGCGGCCTGCGGGCTGCTGCTGTGGCAGCTCGTGGACTTCCTCTACGCCGACATCGGCGGGCCCTCGACCATCCTGACGGCCGTGGTCTTCGGCGTCGCCGCCTGGTGGGCCTTGGCACGCGACGCGACGCCGGCCACCGCAGGGCAGGCGGGTGCGCGATGAGACCCACCCCCACCACACCCGGGGACACTTCCACCACACCCGGGGACACCTCCATCACGGCCGGGGGGACTTCACCCACGTCCAGGGGCACTTCGGCCACGACCGGGGACGCGTCGGCCACGTCGACAGACGCGTCGGTCACGTCCCTGGCTGTGTCCGGCTCCGCGGCTGTGGCCGCGTCCGGTCCGGCGGCTCCGGCGGTGTCCGGTGCTGCGGCCGTGGCTGTCTTCGGTCCTGCGGCTGTGGCTGCGTCCGGTCCCGCGGCCTCGGCGGTGTCCGGTGCCACGTCGTTTGCTGTGTCCGGCCCTGCGGCTGTGGCCGCATCCGGTCCCGCGGCCTCGGCCCTGTCCGGTCCCACGTCCGTGGCCGCGTCCGGTCCCACGACCGCGGCCGCGTCCGACCCCCCGACCGGTGCGGACCGCCTCCGCTCGGTCGCCCGGCGCCCGGCCCCCGCCCCGGACCCCGCCCCGGCCTTGGCCCCGGCACCGCCCTCCGCCGACCGGACGGGTGCTCCCTCGGGCGGCTTTCTCGCGAGGGCGACGTTCGTCTCCGCCCTGCTCTCCGTGGCCGGATCGCTGCTCGGACTCGGACGGGACCAGGCGCTCGCGCATCTCTTCGGTGCCGGTGCGGGCACCGACGCGTTCCTCGTGGCCTGGACCCTGCCGGAGATGGCCTCGACGCTGCTGATCGAGGACGGGATGGCGTTCGTGCTCGTGCCCGCGTTCAGCGTGGCGCTGGCGCGGCGGACGGCCGGGGACGGCGTCCACGACCCGGTACGCGCGCTGGTCGCCGCCTCGCTGCCGCGGCTGTGCCTGGCCTTCGCCGTCGTGGCCGCCGTGCTCGCGGCCGGGGCACCGATGCTGGTCGGCGTCCTCGCGCCCGGCCTGTCCGACCCCTCCCTCGCCGTGTCCTGCACCCGGCTGACCGCGACCTGCGTGCTGAGCTTCGGGCTGGCCGGGTACTGCAGCGCCGCGTTGCGGGCCCACCGCACGTACCTCGCCCCGGGGGCGATCTACGTCGCGTACAACATCGCGATCATCGCCACGATGTTCGTCCTCGGCGAGCGCTGGGGCGTGCGGTCCGCGGCCCTCGGCGTCGCCGTCGGCGGATGTCTGATGGCCGCCGTGCAGGTGCCGTCCCTGTGGCGGCGGCTCGCCGAGCGGCCCGACCGGCCCGCCGCCGCGCGCGGCGCGGACGGCGACCGGCCGCTCACCTTCTCCCTCGTCTCCGCGGTCCTGCTCTTCGCCCTGTGCCGCCAGTCGCAGGTGCTCATCGAGCGCCACTACGCCTCCGCGCTGCCCGCAGGCGCCATCTCGCACCTGAACTACGCCCAGAAGATCGGGCAGTTGCCCATGTCCCTGGCGCTGATGCTGTGCGTGGTCACCTTCCCCGTGGTGGCACAGGCCATCGCCCGGGGCGACACACGGCGGGCCCGGGACCGTATCGAGCGGGATCTGGTGACGGTGACCGGCATCGCGCTGCTGGGCGCCGCCGCGATCATGGCGTGCGCCCCGCAGATCGTCCAGCTGCTCTTCCAGCGCGGCGCCTTCACGGCCGGGGACACCGCCGCGACCGCCGCCGTGCTGCGGGTGTACACGCTCGGGCTGCTCGGCCACACGCTGGTGGGCGCGCTGGTGCGGTCGTACTTCTCGGCGGGCCGCGCCACCTGGTATCCCACGGGCGTGATGGCCGTGGGCATGGTCGCCACCGCCGTCATCGGCGCCTGGGCCGTGGGGCCCTGGGGCGCGTGCGGCATCGCCGCGGCCAACTCGGTCGGCATCACTCTCACCGCACTGCTCCTGCTGCGCGGGCTGGGACGGCGCAGCCTCGCCGTCCGCGTCCGCCCCGTCGTCGCCGAACTGGCCAAGCCGGTGGGCGCGGCCGTGGGTGCCGCCGCGGCCGGTTTCGTCTGTGCGCACCAGTTCGCCTCGCCCCTGGCCGCCGTCGGCGCGGGCTGCCTGGGCGTCACCGCCGTCTACCTGCTGCTGGCCCGGGTCCTCGACGTGGCGGGCGCCAGGTCGCTGGCCCCCTTGGCCTTCCTCACCCACCGATGCTCCCTCACACGAAAGCACTCACATGGTCGTTGACACCTCCGAACCTCCCTCCGCGGCCGTACCGGCCTGCGAACCGTTCGTACGGGAACGGCCCCGGCGGGGTCCCGCAGCCTGGGTGGCCATGTACCACTCCGTCTCGGACTGCCCGCAGGACCCGTTCAACGTCACCGTCACCGCGGCCCGTCTCGACGGCCAGCTCGCCTGGCTGCGCAGCCGTGGTCTGCGCGGGGTGAGCATGCGCGAGCTGCTCGCCGCCCGGGCCCGGGGCGAGGAGCGCGGGCTGGTCGGGCTCACCTTCGACGACGGGTACGCCGACTTCCGCACCGTCGCGCTGCCCGTGCTGCGCCGCCGGCAGTGCAGCGCCACCGTGTTCCCGGTGGTCGGGCGGCTCGGCGGGGAGAACGAGTGGGAGGTCTCGGGCCCGCGCAAGCGGCTGCTCGACGCGGACGACATCCGCCACCTCGTGGCCGCGGGCGTCGAGGTCGCCTCGCACGGTCTCACGCACGTCGACCTCACCCAGGTCCCGGACGCCGTGCTGCACGCCGAAGTCCGCGACAGCCGCGCCCTGCTCGCCGAGATCACCGGCCAGGAGATCCAGGGCTTCTGCTATCCGTACGGCACGGTCGACGCGCGTGCCAGGGCCGCCGTGCACGACGCCGGCTACGGCTACGCCTGCGCCATCGCCCCCGCCTCCGAGGACGCCGGTGACCTCGCGCTGCCCCGCATCCACATCGGGCAGGCCGACACGGCACCGCGGCTGGAGCTGAAGCGGCGGCTCGCCCGCGCCTGGGGACGCGCCCTGGAGGGGTCATGAGAGTCCTGCACATCATCACCGGCCTCGGCGTGGGGGGAGCCGAGCAGCAACTGCGTCTGCTGGTGAGCCGGCTGCCCGCGCAGTGCGACGTGCTCACCCTGACCAATCCCGGCCAGGTCGCCGACGGGCTGGCAGCCGACGGTGTCCGCGTCACCGACCTCGGCATGCGCGGCAACCGGGACCTCGGCGCGCTCCTCCGCCTGGCCGGACGGATCCGCGCCGGCCGCTACGACGTGGTGCACACCCATCTGTACCGGGCGTGCGTGTACGGCCGGATCGCCGCGCGCCTCGCCGGTGTCCGGGCCGTGGTGGCCACCGAGCACTCGCTGTGCGCGACGAAGCTGGAGGGCCGGAGGCTGAACGCGGGCATCCGCGCCCTGTACCTGGCCACCGAACGCCTCGGCCGGGTGACGGTCGCCGTCTCCCCGACGGTCGCCGGGCTGCTGCGCGGCTGGGGCGTGCCCGACGAGCGCATCCGTGTCGTCCCGAACGGCATCGACGCCACCCGCTTCCGGTTCGACGAGGTGCGCCGCAAGGAGGCCCGCGCGTACTTCGGACTGCCCGAGGACGCGTTCGTGATGGGCGGCGTCGGCCGCCTCGTCCCGGCCAAGCGCTTCGACGTGGTCCTGCGCACGGTGGCCCGGCTGCCCGGCGACGTACGGCTGCTGCTGGCCGGCTCCGGGCCCGAGGAGGAGACGCTGCGGCGCACCGCGCGCGAACTGGGCATCGCGGACCGGGTGGTGCTCACCGGCGAGCTGCCCTACCTGCCGGACCCCCGCAGCGACACGCCCGGCCTCCCCGCGCTGCTGTCCGCGATGGACGTGCTCACCGCGCCCGGCACGGACGAGACGTTCGGCCTGGCCGTGCTGGAGGCGCTCGCGGCCGGGCTGCCCGTGCTGTACACGACCGCCCCCGCCCTGGAGGACCTGCCACCGGACGCGGCGCCGGGCGCCCGGCGGCTCACCGGCGGCGCCGAGACCTATGCGCCGGAAGTGCTGCGGCTGCGCGCGGCAGGACCCGGCGAGCGAACCGTGCCGGACGCCGTGCGGCACTACGGCATCGACCGCACCGCCCGGCAGCTGATGGACGTGTACACGGCCGCCCTGTCCGGCACGACCTGGAAGTGAGTCCCTGATGACCGACACCCCCACACCGCGCGTGCCACTGCACCGCCGCGTCCGCGCGCGCGTGTCGCGGCTGTCCCCGCTGTGGCTGATCCCGGCCGGCGCACTGCTCGGCGCCGCGGCCGGAGGCGGGTACGGAGTGATGAAGCCGCCGCAGTACTCGGCCACGAGCTACGTCATCGCCGTACCGGCCGAGAAATCGAAGTCCGACCACGCGGCGGCCCTCGGCTTCGCGCAGGCGTACGGCCGGGTGGTGACGCAGCTCGCCGTGCTGGGGCAGGCGGAGGAACGGGCCGGCGTACCGGTGGAGAAGCTGCGCAGGAGTGTGCGGGCCGCGACCTCCCCCGACGCACCGATGATCGCGATCACGGCGACCTCCGGACGCCCCGGCCAGGCCGCCGCCATCGCCAATGCCGTCACCGGCGCGGTGACCCTGCAGGCCGCACGGTCCGTGAAGGCCACCGGTGTCGAGCTGGTGCGGCTGTCCGCCGCCCTCAGGCCCACCGAGCCGTCGTCCGCGTCCCCGGCGCTGACCACGCTGGTGGGGGCGGGCGCCGGCGGCCTGCTGGGCGGCCTTGTGCTGCTGGTCCGGCCCCGGCGGGCGGCGGACGGCGACCCGGGCCGGGCACAGCTGCCCGGCCCGGCTCCCGCCGCCGACGCCCAGGGGGTGCTGTGACCACCGTGGTCGCCCGCCCGCTGTCGGTGGAGGTGTGCACCGACGAGCACGCGTTCGCGGAGCTGGCGGGGGAGTGGGGACGCCTGCACCGGGCCTGCCGGTCGGCGACGCCGTTCCAGAGCCACGCCTGGCTGCACTCGTGGTGGCTGTCGTACGGAACGCCGGGCGGGCTGCGGCTCGTGCTGGTGCGGGAGCACGGTGAACTGGTGGCCGCCGCCCCGCTGATGCGCGTGCACCACCCGCTGCCGGCGCTGGTACCGATCGGCGGCGCCATCTCCGACTTCGGCGATGTGCTCCTCGACGAGACGGCGGCCGCCCGGGGTGCCGTGGCGCTGGCGGACGCCCTGGCCGACCTGGCCCGCACCGCTCTGATCGACTTCCGCGAGGTGCGGCCGGGCGGGGCGGTGGAGCGGATCTACCGCTGCTGGCGCGGCCCGCGTCACCGGGTGCCCGACTCCGAGTGCCTGGAGCTGCCCGCCCTCCCCATGGACCAGCTGATCGGGCGGCTGCCGACGGCGCGCGCCCAGCGGATCCGCAACAAGATGAACAAGCTCACCCGGCTCGGCGTCGAGTGGCACCTCGTGGGCCACGACGAGACCGACGACGCGCTGCGCCGCCTCCTTGAACTGCACCGGCTGCAGTGGCAGGGCCGGAAGGTGACGGCGGAGCACCTGCGGCCGCGGTTCCTGGAGCACCTGGTCCGCTCGGCGGGCCCGATGGTCCGCTCCGGCGAGGCGGTCGTCAGGGAGTTCGTGCTCGACGGAGCGGTGGTCGCGCTCGATCTGACGCTGATGTCGAGGAGGGTGGCGGGCCTGTATCTGTACGGCGTCGACCCGCAGCTGCGGGAGCGCAAGGCGGATGTGGCGGCGATGCTGCTGCGGGCCTCCACCGAGCATCTCGCGGCCGAGGGCGAGCGCCAGACCCTGAGCCTGCTGCGCGGCACCGAGCCGTACAAGTACCGGTGGTGCCCGCAGAGCGTCGTCAACCAGCGTCTTCTGCTGGCCCGTCGCCGCACCGCGCCGCTGCTGGCGGCCGCCGTCGGCGAGGCCGCCGCGCGCGGCTGCGCCAAGAAGGTCCTGCGCCGGGGCGCCACCACCGACTCCCACTAGCGCCGACTCCCACTAGCGCCGACTCCCACTAGCGCCGGCTCCCGCGCGCGCCGGGTCCCGCCAGCGCCGGCTCCCGAACGCGCTGTCCTCCGGTGGCGCTGTCCTCCGTTCGCGCTGTCCTCCCGTTGTGTCGTCGTCCCGCTGTGCTGTCCCCGCTCGGGCCGAGGGCGAACCTGCCCTCGGCCCGAGCGGTGCGCCTAGCGGGGGAGTCCGTGCGGCGTGCCGCACGGACAGCGGGCCGGCTGGGCGGGCGTGGCCGTTGCCGGGGGCGTGGGTGCCGGTGTCGGATTGGGCGTCGGCTGCGGCGCGAGGGGGGTCGTGGGCGCGGGCGGGGACGGGTCCGACGGGTCCGACGGAAGCGTCGGCGGCGTCGGAAGGGACGGAACCGGTTGTGGATCCGCTTGCGGGTCCGGCGCCTGACGGCCGGCCAGTGCCGCGTGGTAGAGGGCGGACGCCCGGGGGTTGTCGGAGCACAGCCACACGCCGTGCGGGCAGTAGTCGGTGATCGAGTTGTACAGCGGCGGGTGTTCGTCCATCCATGCGAGCATCCGCAGCATGTACGGGACGTTGTCGCCGTTGCGGTACAGGCCCCATTCGGGGTACGAGGTCGGCTTGCCGTGCTCCTTCGCGAAGTCGACCTGGTACTGGAGGCCGTAGCGCTCGGACACCTGCTTGTCGAAGGTGATTCCGTGCGGCTGGTCGTAGGAGTCCATCCCGATGATGTCGACGACGTCGTCACCGGGATAGCACTCGGGCCACGGCACCGCGTCCGCGCCCCGGTTGGGGGCGAAGTCGAACCTGAACTTCTGCCCGGGCACCTCGCGCATGACGGTGACGATGCGCCGCCAGTACGTCTTCCAGCTCTCCGGATCGGGGCCGCAGCGGTGGGTGTACGTGACGCCGTTCATCTCCCAGCCGAGCACGAGGATCGTGTCCGGCGCCCCCAGGTCGACGAGGTGCTGGGCCAGGGCCCGGAAGTGCTGGTCGAACTCGCCGGCCGCGGCGCGCTGCAGCAGCGCCCTGACCTCCGGGTCGGAAAGGTGCGCCTCGTTGCGTTCCATCATCGGGACGTTGAGCACGAAGAGCCGGTCGTCCTTGGCCCGCCGCCAGTCGACCCAGCTGTCGAGGAAGCCGGGCGCGCCCTCGATGTTGCTCCACAGGTCCCCCGGAAGATACGTGCGTCCCACGCGCACCTCGGAGCCGTCGAGCCAGTTGCTGAGCCCCTGTATGCGCGCCACTCCGGCGGGCCCGTAGTGGAGGAAGGCGCCGATCGCGGGCGGCTGTGCCGCCGGTCCCGAGGGGGCGCCCGCCCCGATCGCGGAGCACGCCGCGGGGCTGGGGGCGGCGGGCCGCGCCGCCGAGGACGCGGCGGGCGTCGCGGACTGCGCGACCGGCACGCAGGGATGGGCGGCCGGGTTCCCCGTGGCGCCCGCCTCGACGGCCGGGCCCGGGACGACAGCCGCCGACGCCAGCACCCCGGCGGTGAGGTACGCCAGTCGTCTGAGGGTGGACCGGCGACGCCCAGACGTCATTCCGACTCCTTCGGTGCGGCTGCGCCCCATGACTGAGGCACAGCCATATATACGCTAATTGCACCAAATGAGTCGGATGGCTCGACGCCGATCGCCCGCAAGGGTGACCGGAAGGGGGCCGATGGGTGCCGGGCGCGAGGCGTCCGGCACCCGGTGTCCTACCGGTGGGATCCGGCCCGGCCGCGCCGGAACAGGACGGTTCCGGCGGCCAGCAGCGCCCCGCTGGCGGCCAGCCCGCCGAGCACGCTCTCGGCGCCGGTCTGGGCCATCTGCGGAGGCGTGGACACCACCGGGGTCGGCTTCGCGGGCGGCGTGACGGCCGGCGGAGTGGCCGGCGGGGTGCTCTTCGGCGGAGGCGGTGTCTTGGTCGGCGTGGGGGTGGGCGAGTCGTCGCCGTAGCTGGGCGGCTCGTCCTCGCCGTACCCGGGCGGCGTGTTGTCGCCGTAGCTGGGCGGCGTGTCGTCGCCATGGCACCCGCAGGAAGGCACCGCACTCGGCGTCTGCGAAGCGCTGGGGGTGGCCGCGGCCGCGGTGCCCGGGGCCGCCCGGTGCGCCTGCTTCGCGGCACCTTGTGCGAGCGAAGAGCTGGAGGCCGAGGCGACGCTGTGCGCGGACGCCATGCCGCCGAGCGCGGGCTGCAGGGCGTCCGGCCCGTCCAGGACGTCCCAGCTGCCCAGGTCGCTCGCCACCGTGGCGGGTGAGTCCGCTGTCGTAAGCGAACCGGAGTCCGCGGACGCCCATGTGCCGGACAGGGACAGGGCGGTTGTCGCGGCTGCGGCCACGACCAATCCCTTGCTCAGGGTCTGTCGCACTCTCGTTGTCTTTCTCTCAGGGGGGAACGGAAACCCGGCCCCGGAGCCAGGTGAAGGGGGGCTGCTCCGGAGTCGGTGTGGCACGGCTCCCAGGTCCGTGCCGCTCCGCCGTCAGTCGTTCATGCGATCTTGTCGATCACCGTGGTTCCGCAGGGTCGTCGCGGCGACCGTGATGCTGCACGCTCACACGCGCCACGACCTGCAGACTGTGAACGAGATGTGGATGCCCGAAGAAACCCGGACACGCGAAATGCCACGGAATTCACCCGATTGCCCGTCTGTGCCCGACGGGATCACGCGCCGTACAACGCATCGATCTGCTCCGCGTACGCGGCCGTCACCGCTTGCCGCTTCACCTTCAGGGACGGGGTGAGCAGCCCGTTCTCCTCGCTGAACTCGCCCTCGACCAGGGCGAAGGCACGGATCGACTCGGCCCGTGAGACGGCCTCGTCGGCGTGGTCCACGGCCTTCTGCACGTCGGCGCGCATCCTCGGGTCCCGGACGACCTCCGACAGCGGCGTGTCCCGGGGGAGCCCGCGCACCGACAGCCAGTGGGCGACCGCCTCGGGGTCGAGGGTGACGAGGGCGGCGACGAAGGGGTGCCGGTCGCCGACGACGAGGCACTGGCCGACGGGCGGACGGCTGCGCAGCCGGTCCTCCAGGACGGCCGGGGAGACGTTCTTGCCGCCGGAGGTGACGAGCATGTCCTTCTTGCGGCCGGTGATGGTCAGGTAGCCGTCGCCGTCGAGGGAGCCGAGGTCGCCGGTGGCGAAGTACTGGGAAGTCAACTCACTCACACGTAGGAGATCGTCAATGGGTCCGGCACGCGCGCGTGCAGTGGCACCGGACCGCGTTGGACCGAATGGGCGGGCGCTTCACCCGGTCCCCGGGATGGCCGTGACGTGTCGTCTGAACAGGGACGATCCAAGGTTCTTGAAGGACGGCCGGGCACCCGGCGCAGATGATCGGTTGCAGATGGTGGTGGGTGATTTCACGGTGGGCACAAGATCCGACGCACCATCGAAAGGAACCCCCATGCGTGGTCTGTCCGTACGGCGTATCGCGTCCACCGCACTCTGCGCCGGCCTCCTGGCCGGCGTCACCGGCCCGGCCGCCGTCGCGGTCGACTCCGCCCGGGAGCCTGTCCATGCGGCGTCCCACGCGCCCGTCCCCGGCGCGGACGCGCTCCTCGTGCAGATCCAGCTCCTCGCCAACCTCGGGATCGTGCTCACCCCGGTCACCGACCTGCTCAACGCGGTGCTCAAGGCCGACAACGGCCAGCTCCCCACCGACCAGGCCACCCAGCTCGTCCAGGCCGCCAAGGACGCCATCGCCAAGGTGACCGCGGCGGCGCCGACGGCCTCCGGCTCGCCGTCCCGGACCGCCGAGAACGCCGGCACCGCCAAGGCGCGGGCCGACCTCGCGAGCGACGCGCTCGCCGCGCTCACCAAGGCACTGGACGCTCTCCTGAAGGCCGTCACCTCCGGCGACGCCACCCAGGTCGTCCCGGCGGTCACCGGCGTGCTCACGGGCCTCGTCAACTACCTCGCCGCCCTGCTGCTCTCCGGCGGCCTGCCCGTACCCAACCTGCCCGGGCTGCCGACCCTGCCGGGCCTGCCGACGCTGCCGGGCCTGCCCACCACGACGTCCTAGCCGGCGGTGGTCACGCCGTCCCTGCCGGCGTCGTGGGGCGGCGCCACGGCGGTGGTCACGCCGTCCCTGCCGCCGTCGTGCCGCGCGGTCACGGCGGTGGTCACGCCGACCCTTCCGCCGTCGTGCCGCGGCGTCGGCGCGCCCGGCCCACCGGCCCGCGGCCCGAGCGCCTGATGGCGGCACCGGCGCCCCGGGCGGCCGGCGCCGGCCGCGCCCTCGCACTGCTCCTGGTGCTCACGGGCACGGCCGGGCTGCTGGCCTCCTGGGTCATCACCCTCGACAAGTTCAAGCTGCTCCAGAACCCGGACTTCACTCCCGGGTGCAGCCTGAACCCGGTGGTGTCCTGCGGCAGCGTCATGAAGAGCGCGCAGGCCTCGGCCTTCGGTTTCCCCAACCCGATGCTGGGCCTGGTGGCCTACGGCATCGTGATCTGCGTCGGCGTGAGCCTGCTGGCCGGCGCCGCCTTCCCCCGCTGGTACTGGCTGGCCTTCGGCGCCGGGTGCCTGTTCGGGATCGGTTTCGTGTCGTGGTTGCAGTTCCAGTCGCTGTACCGGATCAACGCGCTGTGCCTGTGGTGCTGTCTGGCGTGGGTCGCCACGATCTTCGTGTTCTGGTACGTCACGTCGTACGCCGTACGGCAGCGGTTCCTGCCCGCACCGGCCGCGCTGCGGACGTTCCTCGCCGAGTTCACCTGGCTGCTGCCGCTGCTGCACACCGCGGTCGTCGGCATGCTGATTCTGACCCGTTGGTGGGACTTCTGGACCGGCTGACGCCCATGGACCCCGGCACGCCCCGAACCGGTGCCGCATTCCGCGCCGTTGCGCCATCCTGACGCCCGGCTCCGCACGCCGCGTCCCGCCCCCTCAGTCACCGGTCCGGCCGCACTGCGGTGACCGGGAAGGCCGTCGGGCGGTTACCGCTGCGGACAACCGAACCGGACGAGGAGTGAACGATGGTCCAAGGCGTCGGCGGAACGCCGGTGGGCGGGCAGCGCGGCACGCCCGGAACGGGCGGAGCACGGTCCCTGGGCAGAACACGGCGGGAGGTGACGCGGAGGCTGTTCTCCTCGGCCTTCGCCGTGGCACTCGCCCCGGTGGCCGCCGCCTGCGGGCGCCCCGCGCACACCCCGGACGACGGCCGGCAGGCCACCGCCTTCGACGAGACCTACCGCGGCCGCCGCATCCGCGGCGTCGAGGACCGCACGGCGCGGCGGGGCGGCGACGCCCAGTGGGAGGTCACGATCGACGGCCGCTCCCTGCACCTGATGCGCCGCGCCGACGGCAGCTGGCTGAGCATGATCGACCACTACCGCTCGTACCCGACCCCGCTCGCCGCGGCCCGCGCGGCGGTCGACGAGCTGGGCCCCGGGGAGCAGCTGCGCGATCTGGCGCCGGGCCCGATGGGCGGCGGCCCGATGCACATGGGTGGCGAGCATGGCGTACACGCGTAAGAACGTCAGCAGTCTGACCCGCGACGAGCGGCGGCGGCTCGTGGGCGCACTGCTGGAGGTCAAACGGCGCGGCGAGTACGACGAGTTCGTACGGATCCATATCGCGTACAACACGTCCGACGGCCAGCACGGGCTGCGCACCGCCCACATGGCGCCTTCCTTCCTGCCCTGGCACCGCAAGTTCGTGCTGGAGCTGGAGCGGGCGCTGCGCCGGGTGGACGCGTCGGTGACGGTGCCCTACTGGGACTGGACCCGCGACCGCTCGGCCACCTCCGTGCCGTGGGTCGACGATCTGCTCGGCGGCAACGGGCGGCGCTCGGACCGGCAGGTGATGACGGGCCCGTTCGCCCACCGGGCGGGCCACTGGCGGATCACCGAGGGCGTGACCAGCGCGGAGTTCCTCACCCGTGACCTCGGCCGCGCCCGCTCCCCGATCGAGCTGCCGACCGGCGGCGACGTGCAGCGGGCGCTGGCCGACCCGGTCTACGACACGGCGCCCTGGGACTCGACGGTCACCAAGGGCTTCCGCAACAAGCTGGAGGGGTGGGCGCCGGGCCGGGGCAGCGTCTCCTGGCGCAACCACAACCGGGTGCACCGCTGGGTCGGCGGGGTGATGCTCGGCGGCGCCTCCGCCAACGACCCCGTCTTCTGGCTGCACCACGCCTTCGTCGACCTGCAGTGGACCCGCTGGCGACAGCGGCACGGCAACGGCCGTTACCTCCCGGCCGAGCCGCCCGGCGTGCACGACGCCCAGCACGGCCGGATCGTGTCCCGGTACGAGGCGCTGCCGCCGTGGAACGTGACGCCGGACCAGCTGGAGGACCTGAGCGAGATCTACCAGTACGTGTGAGACCGCCCCGGGCGGGGCCTGCCTCGGCGTCTCCGGGCGGCTTCGCCCAGGCGCCTTCGGCGGCTTCACCTCACCGGCTCCGGCGACTTCCCCCAGGTGTCTCCGGCGGCTTCACCCGGTGTCTCCGAGCGGCTTCGCCCGGCGTCTCCGGGCCGCTTCGCCTCGCTGCTGCCGCGAACCACTCGGCACCACGCCCCGGGAAAGGACCGACTCACCGAACCAACTCACCGATCCACTTCCCGTCTTGACCATCGTCGTCACCGACGACCCGATCACCGTCCACTGATCGCTTCGCCGTTCGAGACGTCACGCATTCCGCTGAAAAGCCGGCGACACGGCGGCCACCGCTCGCGCGCACGGCACTCCCTTGATCGATTCTGTGCCTCTGCGAACGGAGACGCCCGTGCGAATTTCTGACATCCAGCGCTGCGAGGTCCGGCCCGGACTGCTCGTCGAGTGGACGTTCAGCCCGGCGACCGTCGCGGCGGCGACAGCGCTGCCGACGGACTCGCGGCCGCCGGCGTACATCCAGGAAGGGCACATCAGAACGGCGCGTTCGGTGCGCGAGGACGGCCTGTTCGTGCCGACCTGGCTCGGCGCCGCGTTCGATCTGCCGGGCCGGGTGGGCCTCGACGAGCTGGAGGAGGCGCTGCGCGGCTGGACGCTGCGGCACGAGACGCTGCGCAGCGGCTTCCGGTGGGCCGGCGACGAGATGCACCGGTTCACCCTCGCCGAGAAGGACGTGTCGCTGCGCCGCAAGGTGGTCGGCGACTTCACCGACGAGGGTGCCCTGGTACGGCACTTGCAGGACCGATTCGACGTGGCCGCGGACGCGCTCGGCTGGCCGAACCTGATCTACACGGCGGTCGTCCGCGACGACTCCACCAGTGTGTACATGGCCTTCGACCACACCAATGTCGACGCCTACTCCCTGCAGCGCATCCCGGACGAGATCCACGACCTGTACACGGCGCAGCTCACGGGCCGCACCGTGGCCCAGGCGCCGGTCAGCAGCTATGTCGACTTCTGCGAGCAGGAGCGGGCGAACGCGGACGGGATCGACGACACGCACGCGATCGTCTCCCGCTGGCGGGAGTTCATCCGCCGGTGCGACGGGAAGCTCCCGGACTTCCCCGTCGACCTCGGTCTGCGGCCCGGCGGCCCGCTGCCCACCCAGAAGTTGATGCGCGAGCCACTCGTGGACGCCGACGCCGCCGCCGCGTTCGAGGCGTACTGCAGGCCCTACGGCGGCAGCCTGGTGGGCGTCCTGGCCGCGACCAGCCTGATCGTCCACGAATTGGGCGGGCACCCCGTCTACCGCGCGGTCGTGCCGTTCCACACCCGGCTGAAGTCCGCATGGGCGGACTCGGTGGGCTGGTACGTCGGCGGCGCGCCGATCGAGGTGCCGGCGGCACGGGACTTCGACGAGGCGCTCGCCGCGGTGCGCGCCCAGCTGCAGGCCAACCGGTCCCTGGCCCGCATCCCGTTGGCCCGGGTGCTGCGCCTGCTCGGCGCGGACTTCCGCCCGACCTCGCCCGACCTGTACTCGATCGTCTCGTACGTCGACGCCCGCGTCGTCCCCGGCTCGGCCAGCTGGACCGAGCGGAAGGCGTACGGCCTGATCCGGGTGTCCTACGGCGACCAGGTGTGCGCCTGGGTCAACCGGCTGCACGAGGGCCTGTGGTTCGCCTGCCGGTACCCGGACACCGACCTCGCGTACAAGAACATGCGGCTCTACGTCGAGGGGTTGCGGGACCTGGTCGTTTCCGTGGCCGCACACGGCCGCGTCCGGGACACGGAGCCGACATTTTCGTAATACCGCGCAGTGCCGCGCAGTATGACGGATCGCGGCATTCCGCAGCAAAGCAACTTTCCCTATTTTCACCGGTGTTGGCGTCTTTCCGTGAGCCGGTGGCAAGTAGGCCTTTTCCAGGTCGGGTTGGGCCGTGGCACCGCTCGGACACGGATATCCAGCAGTTGGAATACCGTGGATCGCTACTGCTAGTGTTCATTCAGTCACGGTAGGCAATCAGCCTCGATGTGCAGGCAATGAAGAACCGAGGGTTCCATGCGTAAGCTTCAGAAAGTCGTGATCGCGGCAGTGGCGGCCGGCGGACTGTCCGCCGTCGGTGCCGGTGCCGGTACCGCCTATGCCCACGACAGCGTGCCGAAGGTGAACGACCTCTACCGCCCCTACCAGGAGTGCAGCCCGCAGACGGTGGCCGAGAACGACATCCCGATCGGCGTGCTCGGTCTCGCTCAGACCCTGGACACCGCCTGCGGTCAGTTCAACAACGCCTTCACCGCCCGCTGAGGCCGGCGGCGTCATCGTGCGCGACGCTCTCCACGCGCCCTTCGGGGTGCCCCCCCGAAGGGCCCCGTACGCAACAGGCCGCCCGGAGCGCGAGGCCGCTCCCCCGGCCCGTGTGCCGTCGCGCCGGCTCTGAATTCCGGCGCATGGAAGAGCGTTTGCCGGAATTCGCGGATTGGCCTGCAGGAGCCGTCAGGAGCGGCCCGTCACCGATCGCGTCCTGGCCGCAGCAACAGTGCGCCCCTCACTAAGGAAACGCATCACATGTTCAGTAGGAAGAAGATCGCGGCCGTCTCGGGGCTTCTTGGCGGCCTCGCCGTGACCTGTGCCGGTGTCGCCCAGGTGCACGCCGCGGGCGGCATCTGCACGCGCGACATCCAGGGCAACATCAGCTGTATCCAGCGGATCGAAGGCGAGCTGCCCGAGGACGGGATGATCCCGAGCCGGCAGAACTGCATGCCGGTCGAGCCCCTGACGATCCCCGCGGCCCTGGGCGGCGGGAAGATGCGGATCGGGCCCGAGGTGACCTGCTCCGGCGCGATGCCGGCGGCCGACCGGGGCGCCGACAAGGGAGTGGATCTGCCCGGACTGCTGGACTGAGGTCCGGGACGGAACCTTCCGGCGCCTTTCCCGCCTGCCGAGCGGCGGATGGCCGGACCGGGATATCCGGCCCGGCCATTCACTTCCCACCCGCGGAACGAAAAGGCACCTCGTCAATGAGCCGACACGACCGAGCAGGCAAAGATCCCAAATTGCTACGAATTGTGTGTATATGCTCACACTAAGTAGTCAACCAGGGCTTAACGCCCAGGGTACGAAAGGGTCTAACCATGCGTAAGTTTCAGCGTGCTGCGGTAGTGGCCGCAACGGTCGCGGGGCTGTCCGTCCTCGGCGTCGGCGTCAGCTTCGCCGGCGGTTACGATGACGGGGTTCCTCAGCAGCTCAACGCGGTGGCCAACTCGCAGGCCAACGCGGTGGCCACGTGGGGCGGTTACTACGCCCAGCCGCACGACGACGACGCTCCTGAGGCTGCCAAGGAGCAGGCGCCTGAAGAGGGTTACGGTCCGGACAGCTCCAAGTAGACGAACACCGAGGGCCCGATGCGCACGCCGCAGGCCGCCGTGGTGGCTTTCTCGCAGGCCGACGCCGCGGCCACGTGTGCACCGCAGGCCGTTGCTCAGGTGATCGCGCCGTAGTCCGCGCCCTGGTCGGCCCCTCAGCCGGCCGCCTCGCGGACCTTCGCGTCGCACGTGGCCTCGGAGCGCCGCGACAGACGCATCGACATCCTTCAGAATCTCCTGTGCACATCGCATGATCGGAACGTCCGTGTCCTGGATCACCTCGGGCTGTTCGACGGTGTGCCGAGTGACACCCCATAACGGCGAAGGCAGCCCGGACGCGCAACAGACCCACCAGGGTGCGCGCCCGGGCTGCAGCAACACCGCAGCCGGACGCACCCGAAAGCGCGTTCAGGCGTCGGGATTCCTGTCTCGACAATTTTCCCAGGCTCGGACGCGCGCCGGTCGACGGCACTGACGTCCGGGCCTCGATGTGCAAAGGAGCGCAGCACATGTTCAGTCGGCAGAGGATTGCCACCGTCTCGGGGCTCGTCGGAAGTCTCGCCGCGATCTACGTCGGCGCAGCCCACGCCGACGCCGTCGCATACCCCAGCGACTGCAGGAGCTCCGCGCCCTGGGAGGCCACCTGCGTTCGCAAGACCGAGTCCCTTCACACCGACAAGAACGGCAAGTACATCCTCAAGCAGGCACAGGACTGCTCCACGATCGACCGGCCGCGCGTGGTGTTTCCCGAGGACTACATGCTGAACGGCGGGTCCATGAAGGTCGGGCCGGTCGTGGACTGCTCCAACACGGCGCACCTGCCCAAGGGCGTCAAGGTGCCTCACCCCAAGTTCTGATGCACGAGGGGCGAATGCCGGACCGGGAATGATCCCGGTCCGGCATTTTCGGCTCTCCGGGCGCAGCGGAAAACGCCGGTGCCCCGGCCTGCGGGCCGGGGCACCGGGGAAGGGGGCGGACCTACTTGCCGCCGACGCTGTTGTTGCAGCCCATGCTCGAACCCAGGGAGCTCTCCTGGGCGCCCGAGTTGCCCTCGCCGTTCAGCAGGTTGCCGCCCAGGCCGTTGAGGACGCCGACCTCGCCGAGGACGTCGGCGTTGCCGTCGTGAGACCTGCAGGTGGTGCTCTGTCCGATGGTGAAGCGACCGCCGTCGTGGCCCCAGCCGCCGTGGCCCCCGTCGGCGTGGGCAGCGCCGGCACCCAGGAGTCCGACGCTGCCGAGGGCGGCGACCAGGACAGCGGCCTTGCGGAGCTTGTGCATGTTCATCTCCGATGGAGTGAAGTGGATGCGATCTGTGGCAGATCGACTTCGAACAGTTATGGAGGCTAATAAGAAATAACTCGGGGCAATCGGCGACGCGCCGAATTCGAGGAATTGGCATCACCTGGTTGACGGTCGGGAATACCGCCCCGTGAGTGAATTGCTATTTCAGCATATAATCCATGGCCCTGACCGTGGTTGACGGTCAAGATCGCGATGGCGATTGCGAAGGTGATTGTGAAGGCGATCGGCCGGTCGGCGCGGCGCAATAATTCGGCAAAAAAAGGGGTCCCGGCGCCGAGTCTGGAACTCGATGCCGGGACCATTTTCCCGCTGTCGGCCGCCTGCGCGGCCTTCGTACGACTAGAAGGCGCTGTTGTTGCAGCCCATGGTCGAACCGATGTGGGTGTCCTGCGCGCCCGGGTTGCCCTCGCCGTTGAGCGCGTTGCCCAGCAGGCCGTTGAGCAGGCCGACCTCGCCGAGGACGTCGAGGTTCAGGTCGTGCGACTTGCAGTTGGAGCTCTGCAGGACGCTGAAGCGGTCGCCCTTTTCGCCGCCGCCGCCCTTGCCCCAGCCGCCCTCTCCGGCGGTGGCGGTGCCGGCGCTCACGAGTCCGACGGTGCTGAGCGCGGCGACCAGGACGGCAGCCTTGCGAAGCTTGTGCATGTCATCTCCGGTGGAGTGAAGTGGGTGCGATCTGTGGCAGATCGACTTCTTACAGTTACGGGAGATTAGTAGGAAATATCCTAAAAGGGACAGCGACGCGCCGGATTCATGATCTCGTATTCGCGGCCCGCGCCCTGACGCCGCATCACATGCGCGCGGGCCCTTCGGGAGTGTTCCTCGAAGGGCCCGTGGGGGCGTCGACGGCCGGTGGTCCGGCGGTTCTAGTGGGCGCTGGCGGCCGCGTTCGCCTGGCTGTTGGCCTGGGTGCAGCTGATGCCCCGGGTCTCGGAGGCGCCGAGCAGGGCGACCGGGAGATTCGCGTTGAGCAGGTTCTGCGGGCTGCACTCCTGGTAGGGGCGGAAGAGGTTGGTCTGGCTCGAGGGAGCGCCCTGTCCCGGGGCCGCCTGCGGAGTCGCCTGCGGCGAGATCTGCGGGTTGATCTGCGGGTTCAGCTGCGGGTTGACCTGCGGGGCGACTTCAGTGGGCCGCTGCGGGGCCGCTTGCGGAGCCGGTGAGCCGTATGTGCGCGCGGTGGCCTGGGAAGCGCTGTACGAGCCGGCCTGGGCGTCCTGCTGTGCAATGGGGGGCGGAACAGCACCGTTGTACGCAACGGGAGCGGCGGCGAGGCTGGAGCCGGTGCCAATGGCGGACAGACCGCCGGCTGCTGCGACGACGAGCGCGACCTGTTGAAGTTTGCGCATGGAACCCTCGGCCCTTCATTGACCTGTGCATGGGACGTATGGAAATGCTGATGAGCCAGTGCGGCTGTGTGCCGTTCTTGCTGCCCTGATACGGCTGCGGTGGACCCTCGTTCTGGCCCACTGCTGAACGAGATGGGTGCGCGTCCGGACACGGGAGCCGGGGTGTGGTCACTCATTTGCCTCAATGCCGCGTGGCATTGGCTGATTTACCCGGATGTGGTGCATGCTCGCCGCGTCGGATCGGCGACAACGGGCCGTGGCGGGGTGAACGGCGAACTCGCCTATCACGTTCTCACGCCGAGGAGTTGTGCACGTCGGACCGCAGTGCACGCGCCGCCGGACATGCGCTGCTCGCAGAACTCGGCGGCACCGGACCGGCGTTGACGGTTCGGGCCGGGCGAGAGAACAGATAATACGGTCGATGGCAAATGGGTGACGGATTTTTCGATCCCGTGACTGGGCCGGGGGAAATGTCGTTGCCAGCTGGGAGAGGGCAGCGACCATGGACTCGGAGAGGGGCAAGGGGATTCGCTGTCGGCTCCGGCGTGAAGTCCGTGGCAGCCCAGGATTCCCCTGCAATGGCACAGTACGAACATCAGACTGAGCGCTCGCAAGACTGCACTGAATACAACGGATTTCCCTGTACAGGTATTGAAGGGCCGAGGGTTCCATGCGCAAGCTTCACAAGGCCGCGCTCGTCGTAGCAGCAGCCGGCGGTCTGTCCGCCATCGGCGTCGGCGTCAGCCATGCCGACTCTTCCGTCGGGTACCCCGGCGCCGCTCCGGCGCCCGCTCCCGAGTACCCGGCTCCCCAGTACCAGGCTCCCCAGTACCAGGCTCCTCAGTACGCGCCGCCCCAGTACCAGGCTCCTCCTCAGTACGCGGCGCCGCAGTACCAGGCTCCCCAGTACCCCGCACCCCAGTACGCGCCGCCCCAGTACGCGCCGCCCCAGAGCGGTCCGCAGGCCGCCGCCATGTCCGGTTCGACGGGCAATGCGCAGGTCGCCGGTCCGCCGTCCTACGCCCCGCCGATGCCGCAGGCGGCTCCCCCGCCGCCGCCCCCGCAGCAGAGCGGTTACGCCTCCGCCTCGGCCACCTCGGGGGGCTCCGCGCAGGCCTCCAACTCCTCGCCGTACGCCGCGCCGCAGGCCGCTCCCCAGCAGCCGGCGCAGGTCATGCCGCAGGTCACCCCCCAGACGGCGCCCCAGGTCATGCCGCAGGTCGCCCCGCAGGTCGCCGTGCCCCAGGCCTTCAACCCGGAACCCGCGCCGCATGTCGCCCCGCAGGTGAACCCGCAGGTGAATCCGCAGGTGAACCCGCTCGTCAACCCGCTGATCGCGCCGCCCGGCCCCTCGGGGGTGGCCCCGCTCGGCCTCGGAGAGGTCGCGGCGCCTCCCGTCGGCCAGTTGGGCCTGCCCCGACTCGGCTGACGACCTCGCCGCACCAGTCCGGTGCCCCAACTCGATCTGCTGAAGATCGCATCCGCTCGACCAACGGAGAAGAAATGCGCAAGCTTCACAAGTTCGCCGTCGTGGGCGCCGCCGTCCTCGGCACCGTCGGCTCCTTCGGTGTCGGCACCGCCCTCGCGCACGGGGACCGGGGCCATGACGGCTTCGATGTCACGCAGGGCATCGAGTGCCGCTCGCACGACATGAACATCAGCGTCCTCGGTGACGTCGGCGCCATCAACGGCCTGCTGGGCAACGCCCTCAACGGCGAGGGCAACCCGGGCGCGCAGGACACCCACCTCGGTTCGGACATGGGCTGCAACAGCCGGGCGTTCTGACCGGTTCCACGAAAACGTACGTCGCGGTCGCGTCAGCGGGGGCAGGTGCCCCCGCTGACGCGTTGTTGCATGCCCGGGGCGAGGCCCGGCGATTGTATGAATCCAGGGGGCTGTTGCCGTAGGGGCCGGGGACGACCGGCCCGGGCGCGTGCACCGTGTCCCCGGTCATGAATAGGCCGAACGGTCCGGACGGGTGCCGAGCGGTCCGGGTGAACGGATCGGACAGGCGCCGAGCGGTCCGGGTGAACGGTCCGGACAGGCGCCGGACAGGCTGGACGAGGTGTCCAGCGCCGCGTCGCCCGGCTTGCGAATCGCGGAGTCGCCGTGCTGCCGAATCGCCGACTTGCCCTGCTGCCGAGTCGCCGAGTGGTCGAGTCGCCGTACTGCTGATTCGCCGATTCGCCGAGTTGCTGTGCTGCCGCATTGCGGAGCTGCTGGGTTTCCGCGGGGCGCGAGTGCCCCGGGGCCGCTCTCTCGACGTTTCACCCGCCGCCGTGCCGGACGGCGACGCGCCGGGTGCGGCCGTCGTCCGTGTCCGGTCTGCGGAGTGCCGGCCTTGATCGCGCTCTGGGCGCCGTCGGGGTCCTCCCCGTGCGCGGCCGGTCTGCGTCGTGGGTCCGCATCGCAGATTCAGTGGCGCCCCCGGCAGGACTCGAACCTGCGGCCAAGCGCTTAGAAGGCGCCTGCTCTATCCACTGAGCTACGGGGGCCTGGTGCGGGACAAGGATAAGGCTCCCCGTTCCTTGACCCGGTTGCTTCGCCTCCGTGGCTCGATGTGGAGGTTCGGTGAAGCGGTCCTGATAATCGCAGGCAGGTACGAATCGTGCACCGCTTTTGGCTCCCGGCGCACAGGGTGTTGTGCACTCGTTATGCCTGGACTGTGCCCGCGTCCCAGTCATCCCTTACGCCCGTTGTGTTCCATCGGCGCGCTGAGATGTCCATATGCTTCAGAAATCCCCTAAAATTGGGCATTCTTCGCATGTGGTGACCTTGGACGTACGGCCTCAGCTGCTCGAGACACTTTCCGCTCTGCGCGACCGTGTCGCTGCCGCACGCTTTCCGCTGCCCCTGGCCGGGGCCCCACGCGCGCGTGCCAACCGCGACGAACTGCTCGCCCAGCTCAACGACTACCTGGTGCCCCGGCTGCGGGACCCCGACGCGCCGCTGCTTGCCGTCGTCGGCGGGTCCACCGGGGCAGGTAAGTCGACCCTTGTGAACTCCCTCGTGGGCCGGCGGATCAGCGAGGCGGGCGTGCTGCGGCCGACCACCCGCACCCCGGTTCTGGTCTGTCATCCGGATGACCATCACTGGTTCAGCCGCAAGCGCGTGCTCCCCGACCTCAGCCGCATGTGGGTGCCCCACCAAGAGGCGGGTGACGATCTCCTGGTCTCCGGCGAGGTCTCGACACGCGTGCTGCGCGTCGAGACCGCCGACTCCCTGCCGCGCGGGATCGCCCTGCTCGACGCGCCCGACATCGACTCCCTGGTCGCCGACAACCGCGTCCTGGCCGCCGAACTGATCTGCGCCGCCGACGTCTGGGTCATGGTCACCACGGCAGCCCGCTACGCCGATGCCATCCCCTGGCATCTGCTGCGCACCGCCAAGGAGTACAACGCCACCCTGGTGACCGTGCTGGACCGCGTACCCCACCAGGTCGTCTCGGAGGTCTCCCGGCAGTACGGGGCCCTGCTCACCAAGGCCGGGCTCGGCGACGTACCCCGCTTCACCGTGCCCGAGCTGCCCGAGTCGGCCTGGGGCGGGGGCCTGCTGCCCGCCAGCGCCGTGGCGGCCCTGCGGACCTGGCTCGTCCATCAGGCCCAGGACTCGGCGGCCCGCCAGCAGGTCATGGCCCGCACGGCGTACGGGCTCCTCGACTCGCTGAAGTCGCGCCTGCCCGAGCTGGCCGGTGCCGCCGCCGCCCAGTACTCCGCGGCGCTGCGGCTCACCGCCGCCATCGACAGCGCGTACGACACCGAGGACGCGCGCGTGCGCAGCCGGCTGCAGTCCGGGGCCGTGCTCGCCGGGGACGCCCTCAAGCGGTGGCGGGCCTTCCCGCTCGACTGCACCGCGGGCGAACTGCTGGACGCGCTCGTGGAGAGTCTCGCCGCGCTGCTGGTGTGCTCCGTCACCGCGGCCGACGAATGCGTCGAGGAGGCCTGGCGGGGCGAGCCCGCCGCGGACGCCCCCCAGCTGGCCGGCCGGGATCTCTCCTCGGAGAGCGCCGAGCACCGCATCGGGCTCGCCGCACGGCGCTGGCGGCGCGAACTGGAGGAGTACGCCGAGGACGAAGTGCGGGAACTCGAGCGCAACGGCGCCCCCGACTCCGAGGCGGTCGCCGCGCTGGTCGCCACCGTGCTGCTGGGCGGGCGCCGGGCGCGCACCGCGGGTGAGGGGCTCGCCCAGCGGATCGGCCCCCACGGCGCGCTGCGGATCCGTGACCGCGCCGGACGCCTGCTGACCGAGCACGTCGACCGCGTCATGCACCGCGAGCGCGAACGACGCCTCGCCCCCCTCGACGCCCTGGGTGTCCACGCCGATCCCCAGACCGAACTCATCGCCGCGCTGTCCGTACTGCAGAAGGAGAGGTGACCGTGACCGCCGTCGCCGACCACGACCACACGGACCACACGGACCACACGGACCACACCGATCACATGGATCACCTGGATCATCTGAACCACCTGAATCAACTGAACCTCATGGGACACAGCGAGCAGGGTGATGGCTCCACGGCAGCCGGGCCCGGGTCTGCCGACGGCGTGAACGGACGGCCCGAGGGCGCAGGCGCCCACTCGCAACGGCCGGTCGACGGCGGGCCCCGACGCCCGGTGGACGGCGAGGCCCGACGCCCCGTGGACAGCGGATCCCAACGGCCGGCGGACGGCGGCTCCGGCGAGGGGCGTCCCGGAGGCGGTCCGTCCCCGGACCGCGCTGCCGAGACCGGCACCGACTCCGAGTCGGAGCAGCGCGACACGCGGACGGAGGGCGGACGGCACGCGCGCGTACCCGGGGAACGCACGGACAGCCCGGGCGGTCCGGACCGGGAGCGGCATGGGGGTGTGCCCGGGGAGCGCACCGGCAGCGCGGATCGGCAGGAGCGGCACGTGCGCGTGGCGGCCGGCGAGGCCGACGCGGGAACCAGCGGCTCGCCCGTCCGTCCGAAGGACGGCGGAACGGCCGGGGACGGCGGAACGGCCGGGGACGGCGGAACGGCCAGGACCGTGGGGAAGGGCGGGGACACGGGGAGAGCCGGGGACGCGGAGAAGCGCGAGGATGCGGAGAAGCGTGATGCCGCGCGGAAGCGTGAAGCCGCGGAGAAGCGTGATGCCGCGCGGAGGCGCGAGGATGCGGAGAAGCGTGATGCCGCGCGGAGGCGCGAGGACGCGGAGAAGCGCGATGCCGCGCGGAAGCGTGAAGCCGCGGAGAAGCGCGATGCCGCGCGGAAGCAGGAAGCCGCGCGGAAGCAGGAAGCCGCGCGGAGGGCCGAGGACAGGCGGAGGGCCGAGGACGGGAGGAGTGCCGGGGACGGGAAGAGGCGAAAGGACGCGGGGAAGGCCGGGGACGCAGGGAAGGCCGGGGACGGCGCGGCGGACGGTCTCGGGCCGGACCCGGATGCCGACCCGACCGAGGTCTGGGACGACGGTCTCATCGCCCGTCGCGTGAACGAGACCACCGCGGCCGCCGAACGCGGCTCCGGCCTCGACAAGCCCGCCCGCAGCCCGGGCAGCCACACCCCCGCGCGGCTGGCCTACGACGGCCCTCTCCGCTCCCGCCTGGACGCCCTGCGGGAACTCGTCGGCCTCTCCCGCAACCGCCTGGACAGCACCACACTCGCCGAGGCGGGCCGCGTTCTGGACGAGGCGGCCGCCCGGCGCAAGCTCTCCGGGCAGCACACCGTCGTCGCCATTGCGGGCGCCACCGGCAGCGGAAAGTCCCAGTTGTTCAACTCGCTCGCCGGAGTGGCCATTTCGGAGACCGGCGTACGGCGCCCGACCACCGCGGCACCCATCGCGTGCAGCTGGAGCGACGGCGCGGCGGGCCTGATCGACCGGCTGGGCATCCCCGGCCGGCTGCGTCGCCGTCCCGTGCAGGGCCCGGAGGCCGAGGGGCAGCTGGACGGGCTGGTCCTGATCGACCTGCCCGACCACGACTCGGCGGCCGTACAGCACCGTGAACAGGTCGACCGGATCCTGAACCTGGTCGACGCGGTCATCTGGGTGGTCGATCCGGAGAAGTACGCCGACGCCATGCTCCACGAGCGCTACCTGCGACCCATGGCCGGCCACGCGGAGGTCATGTTCGTCGTCCTCAACCAGATCGACCGACTGCCCGGGGAGGCCGCCGACCAGGTCCTGGACGATCTGCGCCGGCTGCTCGACGAGGACGGCGTGGCGCTCGGCGAGTACGGCGAACCGGGCGCCACCGTGCTCGCGCTGTCCGCGCTCACCGGCGACGGCGTCGGAGAACTGCGCGAGTCACTCGGTGACTTCGTGGCGGAGCGCGGCGCCGCGGCCCGTCGGGTCGCGGCCGACCTGGACGCCGCGGCGGACCGGCTGCGGCCCGCCTACGCCACCGGCCGGCGCGTCGGTCTCAGCGAGGAGGCGCGGGAGGAGTTCGCCGCCCGGCTCGCGGACGCCGTGGGTGCCACGGCGGCCGGCGAGGCCGCCGAGCGCGCCTGGCTGCGCAACGCCAACCGTGCCTGCGGCACCCCTTGGCTGCGCCTGTGGCGCTGGTACCAGGGCCGCGGCGAACACGCGACCGGCCGGATCCCGGTGCGCCCTCAGACCGACGAGGAGGCCACGGCCCGCCAGCGTGTCGAGCAGGCGGTCCGTACGGTGACCGACCGGGCCTCGGCCGGGCTGCCCGCGCCCTGGGCACAGGCGGTGCGCGAGGCGGCCGTGCGCGGCTCCCAGGGGCTGTCCGAGGCGCTGGACGACTTGGCGGCGCGGGCCGGGCTGCCGCCCGGGCGACCGCCCCGGCCGGGGTGGTGGCCGGTGGCCGTGCTGGTCCAGGCGGCCATGACCCTGCTGCAGATCGTGGGCGGTGCATGGCTGGCGGGCCAGATCGCCGGTGTCATGGCGCCCAACCTGGGAGTGCCGGTGCTGCTGATGGTGTGCGGGATCGTCGGCGGGCCGCTGGTGGAATGGGGCTGCCGGATGGCGGCCCGGGGCCCGGCACGGCGCTATGGCCTCGATGCCGAACGACGGCTGCGGGAGGCGGCCGCGGGCTGCGGCCGGGCCCGGGTGCTCGATCCACTGGCGGCGGAGCTGCTGCGGTACCGGGAGGTACGGGAGCAGTACGGGCGGGTGGCGCGGGCCGGGGTGGGGTGAGGACGCGGAGGCGGGTGAGGCCGGCCGGTGTGGGTGAGGCCGGCGGGAGTGGGTGAGGGGACCGGGGAACACCCGTCACTCATTGGGGTGGCGGGGTTTTCCACAGGTGGATGGCCGTCCACAGCGCTCAGCGGGCCCGGCCCGACGGAGGCAGTCTGAACCCACGGCGATCGCACCGCACGCCCGGCGAGAGGCAGGGCAGCGGCGCTTGCGATCGGCGTGATGTGCGACGGCGTACGCGCAATGCGTACGCCGGGCACGGCGGATGCAGCCGTACGGGAGGGGCCCGTACGCATGTCCGCCCGGCCGCAAGGGGCGGCCGGGCGAGGGAGGGGTCGGCGATGAACGAGACCGTGGTCTGTGTCGTGGGGAACGTGGCGACGCCACCGGTGTACCGGGAGCTGGCGGCAGGCCCGTCGGCGCGGTTCCGGATGGCGGTGACCTCGCGCTACTGGGACCGGGAGAAGAGCGCCTGGACCGACGGCCACACCAACTTCTTCACGGTGTGGGCCAACCGCCAGCTGGCTGTCAATGTGGTGGCGTCGGTGGAGCTGGGGCAGCCGGTGGTCGTGCAGGGCCGGCTGAAGGTGCGTACGGAGCAGCGCGACGGGCAGCAGAGCCGGGCGTCGGCCGACATCGACGCGGTGGCCATCGGCCACGACCTCGCTCGGGGCACCGCGGCCTTCCGGCGCGCGGCCAAACAGGAGACGCCGACACCATCGAGGCCGGAGCCGAACTGGGAAACACCCCCACCTGCCGGCGCCACCGACGACACCCAGGCCCAACAGCACCCGGAGCCAGCGGTAGTGACATGACGTCAGCGAGGTGGATGGCGGAGACGAAGCGGCGCCGGCGATGTGGCGCCAGCGATGTGGCGCCAGCGATGTGGCGCCGGCGATATGACGCCAGCGATGTGGCGCCGGCAACGTGACGTCACCCGCATCCACCACTCCCACCGCCTCCACCAGCTCTGGCGACTCCACTGGGCCCTGGTCGATCTGCGGCCTCGGATCTCCAAGCTCCGATCGGCGACCCCCGGGCTACGACCTCCGATCGGCGCCCCGGGCCGCGAACTCCCGCCTGCGGTCGATGTCCTGCGGTCGACGTCCTGTGATCGGTGGCCCGTGGCCCGTGGCCCGTGGCCCGTGGCCGGTGGTCTGTGGTCTGCGGTTGGTGCCCTGTCGACCCACACCGCCGGAACGTCTCCAACACCCCGCCCGAGTCGGTGGATTTGTCGATAAGCGCAGCTCGGATCCGGTCCCGGCGATAACGATTCCGGATCGGATCGTCCATCAGACGATCTGACCGGCCGGGTGGAGGTCGTGTGATCCATAGGATGCCGGGCGTGCCCCTCGGGGCTGCCGATTCTGCTGGTGGGACCGTCCCCCACGTCCAACGGGTCCTGCTCGAAGGGGAATTCTGTGCTTGCTGCGTTGTCTGGGTTTCCTCGGTCCGTCACAGCGACCCGCCTCGGCGCCGTGACGCTGGTCTCCGGCCTGATGACAGCTGGTGTGCTGTCCGGCGCCGGCACGGCCGCGGCCGACGGGAGACCGCAGGCCCAGGGCGGCGCGACGGCCACGATCAACGGCCTGAAGACCTACGGCGAGGCCGTGATCCACGAGATCGGCGGCGACCAGCAGGTGGCCGCGGGCCTGTTCGAGATGTCCGTGGACGGCGGCGGCACCCTGCAGACGTACTGCATCGACATCCACAATCCCACCCAGCGCGACGCCCGCTACCAGGAGACCGACTGGAGCGGCACCTCGCTGGGCGCCAACAAGGACGCCGGCCGGATCCGCTGGATCCTGCAGAACTCCTACCCCCAGGTCAACGACCTCGCGGCGCTCGCCCGGCGGGCAGGAGCGAGAGGCCTGACCGAGCAGGACGCGGCGGCCGGAACCCAGGTGGCCATCTGGCGCTACTCGGACGGTGCGAAGGTCGACGCGGTGGACCCGCAGGCCGAGAAGCTCGCCGACTACCTGGAGAAGAGCGCCCGCAACGGCACCGAACCGCAGGCCTCGCTGACCCTGGACCCGCCCGAGGTCTCCGGACGCCCGGGTGATCTGCTCGGGCCGGTGACCGTGCACACCAACGCGGGCCAAGTCACCGTGGTCCCGCCCGCGGACGCGGCCACCAGCGGGGTCCGGATCATCGACAAGACCGGCAAGGTGATCACGTCGGCGAAGAACGGCAGCAGGCTGTACTTCGACGTCCCGAAGGACGCGGCGGCAGGTTCGGCCCAGCTGACCGTGCAGGCTTCCACCACCGTGCCGGTGGGCCGGGCCTTCGCCTCCGAGAGCCGTAGCCAGACCCAGATCCTGGCCGGCTCCAGCGAGTCGACGGTGTCCGCGACCGCGGGAGCCACCTGGGCGGCCAAGGGCGCCATACCGTCCGTGTCGGCCCGGAAGAACTGCGCCAAGGGGAGCGTGGACGTCACCGCGGCCAACAAGGGCGACCAGCCCTTCACCTTCGAACTGATGGGAACCGAGCACACCATCCCCGCCGGGGCCTCCCGCACGGTGAGCGTCCCGCTCCAGGAAGATCAGGCCTACGACTTCACGATCACCGGCCCGAACGGCTTCGGCCGGCGCTTCACGGGCGTCCTCGACTGCAGGACCCAGGGCGCGCTGACCACGAAGTCCACCCAGACCCTCGCCGGGCCCGGCCCCGCCACGGTGGGCGGAAACACCACCACGACGGACACCGACCTCGCCGCGACGGGCGGCTCGGTGATCACCCCGATGATCGCGGGGGTGGCCATCGGGCTCGTGGTGATAGGGGGAGCGGTACTGGTGATTCTGCGCCGCAAGGAGACACAGGCGGGGGAGTGACCTCGACTCCGGGGAGGGGCGCTTCAGGGGCGGATTGCGGGTGGCTTGCCCGCGACGCTGCAGAGGCCGAGACCGGCAGGCATGACGGGCGGCGATCCGGCCGAAGGGAGGACTCGGCAGCCCATGTCCGCCCGGCCCCAGGATGGCTGCGGCCTGCAGTGCCTAGGCTGGTACCGCTACGGAAGGACGGTGCCATGGACGCTGACTCCCGGACCAGGGCCGCGATCGAGGACCACTGGCGGGCCTCGGAACGCGGGAACACCGAAGCCGAGCACGCGATCTACGCCACGGACGCGATTCTGGACTACCCGCAGTCCGGTGAGCGGTTCCGGGGCCGCGCGACGATTTCCGCGCAACGCGGCGGGCACCCGGCCGAGCGGCACTTCACCGTCCAGCGGATCACCGGCCATGCGAATCTGTGGGTGAGCGAATGCGTCATCACCTACGACGGTGTGCCTTCGTACTCGTTGAGCATCATGGAATTCGCCGACCAGCACGTGGTGCACGAGACGCAGTACTTCGCCGACCCCTTCGGCGCGCCGGCGTGGAGGGCCGCGCTCGCGGAGCCGATGCCGGGCCGGACCATCGCCGGAGCCTGATGCTCGGTGTGCCGGAGGGCCGTGCCGGATCCGGCACCTACGTCGCCGAGCCCCGGCGCCGGCGGACATTGCGGCCCGGCTCGGCGTCACCTGCACGCACTGCAGCGGCCGGGGGCGACCCGTGGCGCCGGCGGACAGCGTCGTGCCTGCCGCTCACTGCGAGATCGTGTACGAGATCCCGACCGACCGTTGGCCGACAGTCGCCGGCGAGCCTGCCGCCCGATGCCCCATGAGTCCGGTCCCAGGTCTGCTCCTCCAGTGCTTGCCAGTGCTTGCTCCGTGCCTCACGCCGGGCCGTCCCTGGGGCGTGCGAGGGTGCCCGAGGGCGATCGTTGGCGACCGGCGGTGACGGATGGGGCAACGGCGTCGGGAGGGAAACCCCAGGTCAGAGGCACCGGATCTAACGGGTTTCCGTCCAGGGGTGGCCGTCAGGCAAGATGGGGTGTATCTGCCCACTGCCAGATTTCAAGCTGCCGGACGGTTTCTCTTGGCTGAGTTCATTTACACCATGCGCAAGGCGCGCAAAGCGCACGGCGACAAGGTGATCCTCGACGACGTCACCCTGAACTTCCTGCCGGGTGCCAAGATCGGCGTCGTCGGCCCGAACGGTGCCGGTAAGTCGACCGTGCTGAAGATCATGGCGGGGCTGGAGCAGCCGTCCAACGGTGACGCCTTCATCTCGCCCGGTTACAGCGTCGGCATCCTGATGCAGGAGCCCACGCTCACCGAGGAGAAGACCGTCCTGGAGAACGTCCAGGAGGGTGTCGCCGAGATCAAGGGCAAGCTCGACCGGTTCAACGAGATCGCCGAGCTGATGGCCACGGACTACTCCGACGCGCTGCTCGACGAGATGGGCAAGCTGCAGGAGGAGCTGGACCACGCCAACGCCTGGGACCTCGACGCCCAGCTGGAGCAGGCCATGGACGCGCTGGGCTGCCCGCCCGGCGACTGGCCCGTCACCAACCTCTCCGGTGGTGAGAAGCGCCGCGTCGCGCTCTGCAAGCTGCTGCTGGAGGCCCCCGACCTGCTGCTGCTCGACGAGCCCACCAACCACCTCGACGCCGAGTCGGTGAACTGGCTGGAGCAGCACCTCGCCAAGTACGCGGGCACCGTGGTCGCCATCACCCACGACCGGTACTTCCTCGACAACGTCGCCGAGTGGATCCTCGAGCTCGACCGCGGCCGCGCCTACCCGTACGAGGGCAACTACTCCACGTACCTGGAGACCAAGGCGACCCGCCTCAAGGTCGAGGGCCAGAAGGACGCCAAGCGGCAGAAGCGCCTCAAGGAAGAGCTGGAGTGGGTGCGGTCGAACGCCAAGGGGCGTCAGGCCAAGTCCAAGGCGCGTCTGGCGCGTTACGAGGAGATGGCCGCCGAGGCCGACAAGATGCGGAAGCTGGACTTCGAGGAGATCCAGATTCCGCCGGGTCCCCGGCTGGGCAACGTCGTCGTCGAGGTCAACAACCTCAACAAGGCCTTCGGCGACAAGGTCCTCATCGACGACCTCAGCTTCACGCTGCCGCGTAACGGCATCGTCGGTGTCATCGGCCCGAACGGCGCCGGCAAGACGACCCTCTTCAAGATGATCCAGGGCTTCGAGCAGCCCGACTCCGGCTCCATCAAGGTCGGCGAGACCGTCAAGATCTCGTACGTCGACCAGAGCCGCGAGAACATCGACCCGAAGAAGACCCTGTGGGCCGTCGTCAGCGACGAGCTCGACTACATCAACGTCGGACAGGTCGAGATGCCCTCGCGGGCGTACGTCTCCGCCTTCGGGTTCAAGGGTCCGGACCAGCAGAAGCCCGCGGGTGTGCTCTCCGGCGGTGAGCGCAACCGGCTCAACCTGGCGCTGACCCTCAAGCAGGGCGGCAACCTGCTGCTCCTCGACGAGCCCACCAACGACCTGGACGTCGAGACCCTGTCCAGCCTGGAGAACGCGCTGCTGGAGTTCCCGGGCTGCGCCGTGGTCGTCTCCCACGACCGGTGGTTCCTCGACCGGGTCGCCACGCACATCCTCGCCTACGAGGGTGAGTCCAAGTGGTTCTGGTTCGAGGGCAACTTCGAGTCGTACGAGAAGAACAAGGTCGAGCGGCTCGGTGCGGACGCCGCCCGTCCGCACCGCGCCACCTACAAGAAGCTGACCCGGGGCTGATCGATCTTGCGGCACATCTACCGCTGCCCGCTGCGCTGGTCTGACATGGACGCCTACGGCCATGTCAACAACGCGGTCTTCATCCGCTACCTGGAGGAAGCCCGGATCGACTTCCTGTTCCGTCCGGAAAAGGAGTTCAAGCAGGGGTCCGTGGTGGCGCGCCATGAGATCGACTACAAGCGCCAGCTCGTGCACCGGCACCACCCGGTGGACATCGAGCTGTGGGTCGCGGAGATCCGGGCCGCGTCCTTCACCGTCGCCTACGAGGTGAAGGACGACGACCTGGTCTATGTACGGGCCTCGACGGTGGTCGTGCCGTTCGACTTCGAGACCGGGCGGCCGCGGCGGATCACCGCCGAGGAGCGCGCGTTCCTCCAGGAGTACATGGACGGGGCCGAGGCGGGCGACGCGGGTGACGACGAGGAGGCCGTCGCCGCATGACGGTGCTCCACCTCGCCGACGAGACGGAGGCGGCCGATCTCGCCGCCTTCCTCTCCCGGCTGCTCCACTACGACCGTGGAGCAGCGGTGCGCCTGCAGGCCGCCGGGACGGCGCTCGCCGTGTTCGGGCGTCCGCCGTCCTTCGAGGTGCTGGCGGTCCGCGCGGTGCGGCTCGCCAAGCCGTACGAGAACGGGCTCGACGTCACGCTCGACGTGACCGTCTCCGCCGGCGAGTTCCTGGAGTCCGTGGACGAACGGGCGGCCACGGCCGCCGTACCGGCCGCGGTCACCGGACCGCCGTGGGCCGGTGTCCTGCCGCCGCGCGGCGGCTGGCGGCCCGTGCCGGGGCTGCCCGCGCCGAACGCACTGCGTACGACGGTGGCCCGGGCGGTCGCCGAATTCCGTTCCCGTACGGAGGGACTGGCGCCGGACCGGCGTACCCGTGCGGAGCTGGACGGGATAGGGCGGGAGATCTGGTCCCGGGAGATCGGCGAGACCCGGCTTCCGGTGCGGGCCGCCCACGCGGCGCAGTCCCTGGGCTTCCTGCGGCCGGGGACCGGCGCGGCCGACACCGCGCTGTTCTCGTCCGGGGCATGGCTGAGGCTGCGGACGCCGTACGGGTCCGTCGCCGTGCGGAGGGCGGGTCTCGGCACCCTCGGCGTCAGCGTGCGCTGACCCGACCCCGACCGGGCACCCCACCTCCCCCACCACTCCTGCTTCTCCCACCCCTCCCGCCTCACCTGCGCCTCTGAGCTGTCTGTCCCGCCTCTCCTGCCCCTCAGAGTTCTCCCGTACCTCCGGCGGCGTCTGTTCCTCCCGCCCCTCCGGCGTCGCCTGTTCCTTCCGTACGTCCCGTCTCCCGCACCTCAGGCGCCTCTCGCGTCTCCTGCCCCTGCTCGCTGTCGTCCGGCCATACCCCGATGTGGTCCGGCTCCAGTTCCAGGGCGACGCGGTCGCGCATGTTCAGGGCCCTGGTGTACTCGGCGGGGAGTTGGAGGCGGCCGGCGCGGTCGAGCATGGCGTACTCGCGGGCGACCACCGTCTCGTGGCCGGTCGTGGCGTCCACCTCGCTGCGGCGCAGTACCTCGGTGGAGGTGCGGCCGTCGCGGATGGCGACCGTGCGGCGGACCTCGCCGGCCACCGCCTGGTCGTGGGTGACGATGACGATCGTGGTGCCGAGGGTCTCGTTCGCCGTGCGGAACGCGTCGAAGATCTGTGCGGCGGTGTGGGAGTCGAGCTCGCCGGTGGGTTCGTCGGCGAGGAGGACCGCGGGAGCGTTCGCGAGGGCCACCGCGATGGCGACGCGCTGCTGCTGGCCGCCGGACATCTCCCGCGGACGGCGGTCGCGGCAGTCGGCCACCTGGAGCAACTCCAGCAGTTCCAGGGCGCGTTCGGCGCGGACGCGGCGGCGGGGGCGGGTGCCGGACAGCTGGAGGGGGAGGGCGACGTTCTGGGCCGCGGTGAGGTAGGGCAGGAGATTGCGGGAGGTCTGCTGCCAGACGAAGCCGACGATCTCGCGGCGGTAGGCCAGGCGGTCGCGGGCGGTCATGGTGAGCAGATCGCGGCCGGCCACCCGGGCCGCTCCGGCGGTGGGGGCGTCCAGGCCCGCGAGGATGTTCATCAGGGTGGACTTGCCGCTGCCCGAGGCGCCCACCAGAGCCATCAACTCGCCTTCGCGGACGAGCAGGTCGAGGCCCTGAAGGGCCTGCACCTCGATGCCGTCCGCGGAGAAGATGCGGACCAGGCGGTCGCAGGTGATGAGGGCGTCATGGCCGTAGGCTGGGCTGTTGCGGGTCTCGGTGACCCGGCCCGCCAGGTCGGTGAGGGTGGGGTCGGTGGTCATGGGATCTCCTGCGTCGGTGCCCGGTGCGTGCCCTGTACGTGCGCCGTCTTCATCGGCCGTCCCCCGCCCTCAGCTCCCTCACCGACCCCCGTCTCCCCGTCCACCACGCCTGCAGTCCCGCCACCCCCGTCGTCACCGCCAGGACCGCGACCGCGGGCAGGGTCAGGGACCACGGGTCCGGGTGCAGTTCGGCTCCGCCGGGTGCGGCCTGGGCCGCGGGCAGGGCGATGGTGGTCAGGTCGATGCCGGGGGAGAGCAGGCGGACGGCCGCCCAGCCGGTCAGGGTGCCGCCGGCCGCTGCGAGGAGGGCCTGGGGGAGGGACTCCAGGACGAGGAGGCGGCGGCCCTGGGCGCGGGTGAGGCCCATCGTGCGCAGGCGGGCGAGGAGTGCGGTGCGTTCGGGAGCCGCCCGCAGCAGGGCGAGCAGCAGGGCGAGGACGGCGAAGCCCGCGCCCGCCGCCACCGCCGCCGTATAGACGTGCTCCGCGCCGGTCTGGAGGGGGGAGTCGGCGTATCGGGACCGTTCCTCGGCCCGCACCCGGACCGAGGCCGAGGCGGTGGGTGCCACACGGTGCAGCGCGCCCGCGTCCAGGTGGCCGCCGGTCAGCAGCAGCGTCGTGGGGCGGCCGGCCGCCGCGGGGAGCCCGGAGCGGTCGACGACCAGGAAGTCGGCGCCGGGCACCGCCGGGGTGCGGTCGCGGACGGCGGAGATCCGGACGGTGACCGAGCTGCCGTCCTCCAGCCGTACCGGGAAGGGGCGCCGGGTGCCGTACGCCCGGGCGACGGACGGCGAGGCCAGGGCAGGAAGGGGACCCGCGGCCGCCAACTGCCGCGCGGGGAAGGCTCCCAGGCCGGTGCCGGCCGCCAGCTCGCCGTACGCCACCGGGTCCACACCCACCAGCGGTACCGTTTCCTGTCCGTCCTCCGGCTTCGCCTCGTACGCGATGCTCACCGCCGCCACCCCGCGCACCCCGGGCAGCGCCCGCACCCGCCCGGCCAGGTCCGCCGGCAGCGGAACACCGGCGTCCACGCGGGCATCGGCCCCGACGGCGAGCAGGGCCGCACGGTCCCGGGCGGCGGCCACGCCCGTGAGCACCGAGCCGCCGAACGCCGCCGTGGTCAGCGCGGTCAGCAGGGCCAGCAGCGGCAGTACCGCGGAGACCCGGGTGCGTCCCGCGCGGGCCAGGGACAGAGGGGCCACGGCCCCGCGCAGCCGCCCGGCCGGGCGGGCCAGCCGGCGCAGCAGCGGGGGATGGAGGCGGAGCAGCAGCAGGGCCGCGATCATGCCGGTCAGCACGGGGGCGGCGGCGACCAGTCGGCCGGCCGATGTGCCGCTTCTGCGCAGGGTCGCGACCGCCCCGGCCGCCAGCGCCAGCAGGGTCAGTTCGGCGACCGTACGGCGCCGGGAGGGCCGTACCGCCGTCACGTCCTCGCGCGGGCCCGTCACCCGGACCGCGCGGTGGGCGAGCGCGGCACGCAGCGGGAGGGCGGCGCAGGCGGTGACGGTGACGGCGAGGGAGGCGGCGACGGCAGGGCCGGTGCGGCTGTCCGGGAAGAGGAGGAGCGCGGCCGTCAGACCGAGCGCCCCTGCGGGGACGGCGGCCACCGCGTTCTCGGCCAGCAGCCGGCCGGCCAGACCGGGCAGGGAGGCGCCCCGGGCGCGCAGCAGGGCGAGTTCGGGGCGGCGCCGGTCGGCGGCCAGGCCGCCCGCCATGAGCAGGACGACGACGGCGACCGTCGCGGTGCCGGTCGCGGCCACCGCGACCAGCGGGGAGATACCGGAGCGCAGGCGGGAGAAGGAGGCGATGACGTCGTCCAGGCCGGTGCCGACGTCGGCGTCCGGGTCGGTGACGGCGCGGGCGCGCCGCAGCCCGGGGCCGGACTCCAGGGAGGCGACGGCGGACTTCAGACGGCCCAGGTCGTGGGCGTGCAGACGGCCGAGGCCGGGCGCCAGGTACCAGCGGCGGGTGGGCTCCCCGCCGGTGCCCAGCAGCGCGGGGGCCGCCTTCTGGGGGAGCAGGAGCGCGCCGAGCCAGTAGTCCTGCACCGGGCCGGGTACGGGCAGCCGGACGAGCGTGGGCGTGCGCAGCAGCGGGACGGTCGACCAGTAGGCACCGGAGGGGTCGCGCGGGGTGAGGACGCCGGTGATCCGGACGGCGAGCGGGGCGCGGGCGATGCCCGGCACATGGATCACCGAACCGACCTCGATGTGCAGGGACTCGGCGGTGGCGGCGGTGACGGCGGCCTCCACCCCGGGCGAACCCGCGTCCACCGGGCCCGAGGTGCGCGGCAGCCGGCCCTCGCGGATGCTCGCGTGCGCGGCCAGGCCGCTCTGCGCGGCCAGCGAGACATGCGCGGGCAGACCGGTCGGGCGCGGGATCCACGGGTCGGGCACGGCCAGGTCCTTGTCCGTGGCGACGCCGTACGAGGACTGGGCGCGGTCGGCGCGGAGCGGACCGCCGGCCGAGGTCAGCAGTTTCTCGTACTGCCGCTTCAGCACCTCGGGGCGCAGCGTCGCGGCCGGGTCGTCCGAGGCCGTGCCGGGCACCGGCAGCGGCGCCGCGACCTGCAGGGTGGTGCGCTCCGGGCGGGCCTGCCGGAGGGTGTGCAGCAGGCCCGCGTCCTCGTAGCGGTCGACCGCGCGGGGAAAGGCGGCCGCCAGACATGCGGTCAGCGCGACCAGCAGCGCGAGCGCCGCGGCGGCGCCGGGCGCGGCCCGCAGCCGGGTCCGCACCCAGGGCGCGACCGCGGGTACGGAACCCATCTCACTCACCTCCCTGTTCGCGCAGCGCCCGCGCCGGATCGGCCCGGCGCAGGGCGGCCGCCACCGAGACCACGAGCGGGCCCGCGGCGACGGCCGCGAGCAGCAGCGCCACGCGGCCGGGCGGGAGCCGGACGAGCAGATCCGGCACGGGCCGGGCGGCCTCGCCGGTCAGCACGATCAACGGCAGCACTCCCCGGGCCAGTACGGTGCCCAGGGCGGCGCCGACCGCCAGCGCCAGGCCCACCAGAACGGCCTGTTCGACGGCGACCGTCCGGGCCAGCCGGCGGCGCGGGGCACCCAGGGCCCGCAGCACCGCGAACTCCGCGTCCCGCGCCCGCAGCGACCCGGCCGCGCCCACGGCGAAGCCGACCGCGGCGAGGGCCGCCGCCACCACGGCCGCCGCGGCGAACGCGGCGGTGGGGCCCGCGCCGAAGGGATCGTCACGCAGCTCGGCGGCGATCTCGTCGCGGACCACCACCTGCCCGGGGTCCACGTCGGGCAGCGCCCGTACGGCGGCGGCCACCCCGGCCGCGTCCTGCGGAGCAGCGGTGCGCAGCCACCACTCGGTGGGGGTGACGCCCTGTCCGTACCGGGCCTGCAACACCCGGTCGGCGGCGCGCAGATCGAGCAGCACGGCGCCGCCGTCGCGGGCACCGGAGTCCGCCGGGGCGCCGGTCGTGGGCAGGGCCCGTACCGCCCGGACGATCCGCACCGGCAGGCTCTGGCCGTCGATCGCCACGTCCACGCGCTGCCCGGTGCGGGCGCCCGCCGAGTCCAGGAAGCGGTCGGTCGCCACGGCCGTCACCTCGGGGGGTGCGGGCCGCGCCGCCTGCAGCCGGACGGACAGGGTGGCGACCGTCCAGAGGTCCGCGTCCGGGAGGTATCCGGTGCCGTAGGTGACGGTCAGCGGGCGGGCGGAGACGACCCGGGGCCGGGTGGGACCGGTGGCCGGGGTCGTGACGGCGGCGCCGCCCGCCTGCACGGCCGTGGTCCAGGAGGCCGGCCAGGCGAGCGGGCGCTCGGTCCCGTCGGCCGCGACCGCGACCGGATCCCGGACGGTGAGCCGGTGCCGCTCGGCGCGGCCGGCGGGCTGGGTCATGTCCAGCTGGAGTGCGGTGAGCGACACCGGGCCGGGGGAGGAGCCCAGGTCGAGGGCGAGGGTGTGCGGGCGGCCGTCGGCGGGGAGCCGCCCGGACGGCACGGAGTACGGCACCCCGTACCGGTCCTCCAGCGTGACCGTGACGTCGGCGGTGGTCCCGGGCCCGGTGGAGCTGCGCAGGCTCGCCGTCAGCCGCAGCCGCGCCGTGTGCGCCGGTACCCCGGTCCCGGCCGGGGGGTCCTTCGGGGCCAGCCCGGCGAGCAGCGGCTTCACCGGTACGTCCGCCAGGTCCGGACGCATCAGCAGCGCGTCCGCCGCGCGCGCGGTGTCCAGGGCCAGCACGGTCGCCGTGCGGTCACCGGACAGGGGCTCGTCGGCGCGTACGGCGGGGATGGCCTCGCGCACATGGGCGAGGGCCGCGTACCGGTCCGTGCGGCCGAGCCCGCCGTCTCCCGCGGACAGCACGCGTACCGGCACTCCGGCGCGGAAGTCGGCCTGGTCGTCCTGCGAGCGGTCCCAGGAGGACGCCTGGCCCACGGCCAGCATGCCGAGGGCCACGGCGAGCACGAGCAGCAGTACCGGGCCCGCCTGCCGTGCGGTACGGCGGCTGAACTGCCAGCCAGCCAGCGCCGTCGGCAGCCCGCGCCCGGCCGCCGCGGCGCGCTCGGCGAGCAGGGCCACCGGCGGCAGCAGCCGCAGCGTCAGCACGGTTCCGGCGAGCAGCGCCAGCGCGGGCGCGGCGACCAGCAGCGGATCCACCCCGAGCGTTCCCGACCGGTCGGCCGCGACACCCCCGGAGTCCTGCTGCCGCAGCTGCCAGTAGGCCACCCCGGCCAGGACGAGAAGCCCGAGGTCGGCACCGGCGCGGAGGGGAGCGGGGAGGGCGCCGGGATACCTGCGCCCCGGCCGCCGGACGGGGGAGCCGGGCCGGCCTGCCGCACGCCGCCCCTTGCGGAAGGGGGACCTGGGCACGCCACCGCGAGCCGGCCGGCCCGCGGCCGAAGCCCGTCCCCGGTACGGGAGTTCGGCCCCCGTCAGCGACGGCAGCGCCACCGTCAGCGCGCAGCCCAGGGCCGTTGCGGATGCCGTCAGCCACACCGCGGAGCTGCCGGCGGGCGGGAGGCTCAGGTGCAGGTCGAGGCGGGACAGGGGGCCGTGGGCGGTCAGGAGGGTGGTGAGGGGGCCGGCGAGGAGGGGAGCGCAGAGGCCCGCGGGCAGGGCCGGCAGCGCGGACTCGGCCAGGGCGAGGCCCGCGATCCGGGCGCGCGAGGCCCCGCGGGCCCTCAGCAGCCGGGTCTCGGCCGCCCGTTCGCCGCCCAGCAGCCGGGCCACCAGCAGCAGCGCGTACCCGGCGAGCAGCACCAGCTGGAGCGCGACGATCAGCAGGGTGGAGCGGGAGACGAGCAGCGAGCGGTCGATCCGGTCCAGGACGTCCGGCAGGGAGGTCGTCGAAGCGGTCGCACCGCGCAGGGCGTCGGAGGCGCGCAGAGCCCCGCTCCCGGCCCGCGCCGCCCCGCGCAGCTCTCCGGTCCGCCCGGTCGTCACCGAACCGAAGCCGGCCGAGGCCAGCCAGGCGGTCGGACCGGCGCTGACCCGCCCGCCGGCGAGGACCGAAGGATCGGTGAGCAGCGGCCCGTACGTCGTGAAGCCGGACTTCTTCACCCCGCGGCCGAGCAGGTCGTCCAGGGTCCAGTAGGGCGCGTCCGCGGCGACGGGCCGGTACAGCCCGGTGACGCGCACCCGGACCGGGTGGCCGCCGAGCCGGTCGGCCAGGGTGAGCCGGTCGCCGGGCCCGAGCCCCAGCGGCCGGGCGGCGGAGCGGGGGAGCGCCACCTCGACCTCGCCCGTGGCCGGGCGCGGGAGCCGGCCGGCGGTCGGCCGCACCTGGGTGGGGTCCAGCACGGCGAAGTACGTCAGATCCGGGTCGCCCGCCCGTTCGGCGGGCGGCTGCACGGAGCGGGGCAGCGCGTACGGCCCCGAGCGGTGCAGCGTCCGTACGGTCACCGGCAGCCCGTCGAAGGTCCTCCGCGCGCCCTGCCGTACGGCGGTGTCGGCGGCGGCGCGCTGCCCGGCCGGTACGTCGGCCTTGACGACGAGTGCCGTGGCGGCGGCGTTGCGCGGGTCGCTCAGCACCCGGCGCAGCGCCACGTCGCCGATCGCGCCCGAGTACGCCGTGAGCGTTGCCAGTACCGCGGTGGTCAGCACCACCGTGAGCAGCGCCGAGCCGAGCAGCAGCCGGTGTGCCCGCGCGCGTGAGACGACCAACCCCGTCATCCGGCCCCCGTGTCGCCCGGACTTCCGGAATCCCTCCGGAACCCCTTCCAGAATCTCCGCCAGATCTCCGGGCGATGCTGGCAGAGGGGGACGGTCAGGGGTAAGCGGTCGTCGACCGGTCTATACCGGATCGTGACCGGATTCCGGCGTCGTACGACCGGAATCCGATGTTCAGCGGTTCAGTCGTCGCCCTGGGACTCAGCCGGCCCGTGGTTGGGCTGTCCTGGGGTCCGGCTGTCCCGCCTCGGCCGGGCGCGGGCGCGGTCACTCAGGGGTGTTCACTCAAGGGTGCTCACTCAGGGGTGCTCACTCAGGGGTGTTCACCATCGACTGGGCCGCGTACGTCAGGTAGTTCCACAGCGTCCGCTCGTGCTCCTCGGACAGGCCCAGCTCGTCGACGGCCACCCGCATGTGCCGCAGCCAGGCGTCGTGCGCGGCCCGGTCCACGGTGAAGGGGGCGTGCCGCATGCGCAGGCGGGGATGGCCGCGGTTGTCGCTGTAGGTCGTGGGGCCGCCCCAGTACTGGATCAGGAAGAGGGTCAGCCGCTCCTCGGCCGGGCCCAGATCCTCCTCCGGGTACATCGGTTTGAGGATCGGGTCCTCGGCGACTCCCTCGTAGAAACGGTGGACGAGCCGGCGGAAGGTCTCCTCCCCGCCGACCTGCTCGTAGAAGGTCTGCTCCTGAAGCGTGCCGCGCCGAATCTCATTCACGCGTCCATGCTCTCAGACCGGGTGACCCAGGACTCAAGGCTTAGGACCTGGCGGGCGGATCGGGCTCCGGGGCCGGGACCGGCGGCCGACCCTACTGTGGGGGTATGGGTCCCTACGACACGGAGACCGACCCGCTCGCCGCCGCGGCGCGGGCCGCGCTCGTGCGCGAGATCGACGCCGAGGGCGTCTGGGACGAGGACCCGGTGTGGCGCGAGGCGTTCGCGGAGGTGCCCCGGCACCTGTTCGTGCCCTCCTACTACATCGGCGTCCAGGGCGGCTACGAGCGCCGCTGGGGCGAGAGCCCGGATCCCCGGGAGCGGGGACGCTGGCTGCGCGGCGCCTACGGCGACGCCCCGCTGGCGATCCGGCTGCGCGACGGTGAGCTGCTCTCCTCCAGCAGCCAGCCCTCGCTGATGGCACGGATGCTGGTCGCCCTGCGGGTCGAGGACGGGAACCGGGTCCTGGAGGTGGGCGCCGGCAGCGGCTACAACGCGGCCCTGCTCGCCCACCGGCTCGGCGACGACGACCTCGTCACGACCGTCGACCTGGAACCGGAGATCACCGAGTCGGCCCGGCAGCACCTGGCCACGGCCGGGTACCGCCCGGCCGTCGTCACCGGCGACGGCGCGCGCGGAGTGCCCGAACGCGCCCCGTTCGACCGGATCATCGCCACCTGCACGCTGCCCACGGTGCCGCTCGTCTGGCTGGCCCAGTGCAGCCCCGGCGCCCGCGTCCTGACGCCGATGGCCACCGGGCTGCTCGCCCTCACCGTCCGGGACACCGGGCACGCCGAGGGCCGGTTCCTGCCCTCGCCCGCCTACTTCGTGCCGTTGCGCGGCGCGGGCCGGGCGGAGCCCGGGGCGGTGTCCCTGGCCGGGCTGCCCAGCGGGGCCCGCGAGCAGGAGACGTTCCGCTTCCTGCTGGCCCTGACCCGGGGCAGCCGCGACCCGCAGGAGGCCTACGCGCTGTGGGACGGCGAGGGCAGGCCGGAGCGCGAGCGGTACGGCGTCACGGTCGACGGCGCGCAGGTGTGGGCCTGGCTGGACGACCCGGAGGGGCCGTACACCTGGCCCCTCCCCTGATCCCCGGCCGTGGGGTCAGCCCCGGCTGATCCCTGGCCGTGTGGGGTCAGCCCCGGCCGATCCCTGGCCGTGTGGGGTCAGCCCCGGCGGACCGTGATCGTCGTCCAGGCGCCGACGTGCACCCGGTCGCCGTCCTGCAGCGGCACCGGCACGAACGGCTGGATCGGCTCGTCCGAGCCGTTGACCGTCGTGCCGTTCGTCGAGTTCTGGTCGACGACCGCCCAGCCGCCGTCCGGCTGCTGGACCAGCACCGCGTGCTGGTGCGAGACGCCCGGGTCCTCCGGCGGCACCGACAGGTCGATGTCGGGGGTGTCGCCGGTCGAGTGCCGGCGGCGGCCGATGGTGACCTGGTTGCCGGTGAGCGTGCGCTGCTGCTCGGGCGAGTACGCGGGCAGGTTGAGGCCCGCGGCCTCGGGCCCGGAGCGGTGCATCATCGCCATGAAGTAGTCGCGGTCCGGCCCGATGGTCGCCGTCCAGGTGACCGGCTGCTGCGGGGCCGGGCGGAAGCCGGGTCCGGGCGGTGCCTGGGTGGCGCCGGGCTGCGGATAGCCGTAGCCACCGCCCTGGCCGCCGCCGGGACCGGCGGACGACGGCGGGGAGATCACCCAGTCGTCGTCACCGTGGCCGAAGGACGGGCCGCCGGCCGGGGGCCGGCCGGTCTCCTGCGGGAAGGCGGGCGGTGCGGGCGGGCCCGACTGCTGGAAGGCCTGCGGGGCGCCGCCGGGACCGGCGGACGGGGTCGGTCCCGGCGGCGGCGGAACCGGACGGGAGGGATCGGCGCCGAAGCCGGAGGGGCCGGGACCACCGGGCCCGCCAGGGCCGGAGGGCTCACGGCCGAAGGGCGCCGGACCGGAGGAGGTGCCGGGTCCGCCTGGGCCGGAGGGCTCACGGCCGAAGGGCGCCGGACCGCCGGGGCCGGAAGGGCCTCCCGGGCCCTGCCCCTGGCCGCCGCCGAACGCGGACGGGCCGCCGGGACCGTGCCCCTGGCCGCCGCCGAAGCCCGACGGGCCACCGGGGGCACCGGGGCCACCAGGACCGCCGGGACCCTGTCCCTGTCCCTGGCCGCCGCCGAAGCCCGACGGAGGTCCTGCCGGGTGCCGGCCGCCGCCGAAGGCACCCGGACCGCCCGGACCACCCGGACCGCCCGAGGTGGGCGGCGGGCCGGACGGGCCGCGCTCGGCGGCGAACGGTGTCGGGCCCGACGGCTCGCTGCCGAAGGACGGGATCGGCTCGGCGGGCCGGTTCATCTGCGAGGGCCGCGAGCCGTGGTAGTCGAACGCGTCACCGTTGCCGTACGTCGCGCTCGGGGGCTCGAAGCGGGGCTGGGGCGGACGCGGGGCGGCCGGGGTGTAGGAGGTGGCCGTGTTCGTCAGGAAGTTCCACCGGCACTCCTCGCAGAACGGCGCGCCGCCCTCGCGGGGCGTGCGGCACTGCGGGCACAGCTCCGGCTCGGGCGCACCGGACGCCTGCGGGCGGCCGCCGGGCTGGGCGCCCTGCGGCGGTGGGAAGCCGTAGCCGCCGGCGGCCGGGGGCGGCGGCGGAGGGGGCGGAGGTACGGCACCGGCCATGCGGTGACCGCAGACCTCGCACCAGTCGTCGGAACCCGACTGGTGTCCGTTCGGGCAGGTCGGCATGTCGGTGCTTCCCCTTCTCCTGTGGGTCCTCCGGAGGGTCCGGATGTCTTCCTGGGTGTCCTGCGGCGTCTTGCGGTGTCCTGCGGTCCGCAGGTCACTTCTTTACACGAACAGTCTTTGTGGACCGGGTCTCGAGGGTCATCTCGTCGGCCTCCGCGACCTTTGCCTTCAAACGCACAGTACCTGTCGCGGCATCGACCACGTCCACCACCTTCGCAAGCAGTTTCGCAGTATCCGCGTTCCCCGAGGCGCTGGCGAGCTGAACAGCGCGCCCCAGTTTGGCCGTTGCTCCATCGAAATCGCCCGCTTTGCGAAGATCGATGCCTTGCTGGATGACCTGTGCCAGTTCGGCCTGCCCGGTGTAGTGGGCGACTTGGGGGTTGATCGAGGTCGAGGCCGTCATGTCGTCGGTCCACACGGCTCGCACCAGGCCCTGGGCGCCGAGGTTCTGCACCGTCCCGTCCGGCTGCGGTACGACCAGCGACACACGGGCGGCCAGCATCTCCTGGCCGAGGCCGGCCGACGGCACCTCGACGCACAGGTGGTAGTCGCGGGACTCGTCGCCCCAGGACCCGGTCGGATAGTCCCCGGCCCGTGGCCCGGCCTCCGTGCGCCGGCCGGTCAACTCCTCCACCGTGGGCGCCATTTGCTTGACGAACTTGATGGTCGTGCCGACCGGTGTCCACACCCGCAGGGCGACGTCGGCGACCTCCTTGCCCATCGCCTTCTCCATCATCTGCGTGAAGTCGGCGGCCAGGCCCGCCGGGTCCGCGACGATGTCGGCGGTGCCGAGGAGCGCGGAGGCGATCCCTGTGACCTCTTTCACTTCCCAGTCGGTGCCCACGCCCCGCGCGTCGCAGGTGAACCGCCCGGCGCACTCGTCCAGCGCGGTCCGCAGGTCCTGGGGCGACTCGTGCTCGTTGCGGCCGTCGGTGAGCAGGATGCCGTGCCGGATGGCGACGTCCGCCGAGGACAGCAGCCGGTCGGCGAGCCGCAGCCAGGTGCCGATGGCCGTGCCCCCGCCCGCGCTGAGCCGGCGCAGGGCCTGCTTGGCCTGCTCGCGGGTGGTGGCGTCGGCGACCGCGAGCCGCCCGCCGCCCGGGTAGACCTCCTTGGCGACGTGCGTGCCGCCGATCACCGCGAAGTGCACGCCGTCGCGCAGGGTGTCGATCGCGGCGGCCGTGGCGTCGCGGGCGTTGCGCATCTTGGTCGGCGGGTAGTCCATGGAGCCCGAACAGTCGACCATGATTGCCACCGCGGCGGAGGGGCCGTTCCCCGGTGTGTACACGCGGGCCGCGAGGGCGCTGCCGACCGTGCCGCCGCCGGTCGCGGTGACCGTGACGATCGCGTTGACCTCGCGACCGCCCTCCGGCAGGTACTCGTTCTGGTAGACGTCCACCGAGAACTGCGGCACGCTCGACTTCGAGAAATTGGCCATGCTGGTTCACATCCCCCTGGATCGCCCCGGCGAAGCGGGGCCGTGACGATGACGGACCGGTCCCCTCCGGCCCGTCGAGACTTCCCCGTGCTGGTGCGGCCTCAGGCCGATCCTGCCCCCTGGGGCGGTGCCGGGAACGGCAGGAGGGCCACTGTTACGTTGTCGTGGCCCCCACCGTCCAGGGCGTGGCCGACCAGGACCCGGGCGCTGTGCAGCGGACGGACGGCCGCGTCCGCCGGGACGGCCTCGCACATCTCCTCGGCCGTCTCGGCGTAGTTCCACAGCCCGTCGGTGCACACCACCACGACACCGGGCCGGTCCGGCTTGAAGGAGGCGGTGTGCGGCTCCAGTTCGTAGGCGTCCGCGCCGAGCCAGCCGGTGATCGCGTGGGCGCGCTCGTCGGCGTACGCCTCGGCCTCGCTCATCAGGCCGGCCGCGACCATCTGCGCGGCCCAGGAGTCGTCCTCGGTCAGCCGGGCCGGGGGCGCGCTGCGGTCGACCGGCACCCAGTAGGCGCGGCTGTCGCCGACCCAGCCGACCACCAGCAGCCCCGGGGTGACCACCGCGCCGACGATGGTGCAGGCCGGGGCGTTCTGGTGCGGGGTGTGCTCGCGGGCCGATGCGGGCTCCTCGGCCAGGGCGTTGACGGCCTGCGCGGCGGCGACGATCGCCTCGTGCATCGCCGTCTGCGGGTGCGTGCCGCGCGGCAGAGCGGCCAGCAGGGTGTCACCGGCCGCCTGCGAGGCGGCCGTCGAGGCCTCGTCGGGGCGGGTCGCCGAGGACACCCCGTCGCACACGATCGCGAGGACGGCCGGCGTTCCGTCGGGCAGCGCGGTGTGGGCGACGGCGAAGGCGTCCTCGTTGCGGTGGTGGCGAAGGCCGCGGTCGCTGACCGCGGCGACCGGGCCCGACTCCCGCTCCATGTGGTCGCGTTCGCGGGGCTGGGCGTGCCCGCAGTTCTCGCAGTAGCCGTCGCTGTCCACCCGGCCCGCCCGGCAGGCCACGCAGACCCTCGCAGGATCCGCCGTACCGTCCGGGGCACCCGTGCCGTCCGTGCCGTCCGTGCCGTCCGGTTCGCCCGGTGCGGCGGGAGCGGGCGCGCGCGGGTCCGGTGCCTGCAGCGTGTAGTCGTCGGGCTCGGCGGGGCGGTCGAAGCGCACCCCGGGTGCGGCGGCCTCCTGCGGGTGCAGGGGCTTGCCGCCGGAGTCGGTGCCCGGCAGGTCCGTCGGCAGGTGCGCCGTCGGCGGGGCACTGCCGGGGCCGCCCGGCTCGGCGGCGGGCCAGTCCACGCCGTCCCCGGGCGCCGGGGAGCCGCTCATGGTCAGCGTCGGATGGTCCTGCGGCGGGGCGGGCACCACCGATAGGTCGTATCCGCACGCGCCGCAGAAGAGGTCGCCCGACTCGAGCGGCTCCGCGCAGCTCGGGCACTTCGACAGTGCGGCCTGCTGGGGCATCTGCGACATCAACTACACCCACGTCCGGGGGCGGTAACGGTTGGCCCGTTCCACCAGCTCGATCCTCTCCTCGCCGCCGGGCGCCAGCCGGGCCAGCGTGCGGTACGCGCGCTCCAGGCCGAAGCGGAGCCCCCGCTCGTCCAGACCGCTGCCCAGCAGCTGCCGTCCGCCGGCGGACGGCCGGTCGCTGCCCTGACCTCCGGAGAGTATCCAGTCCAGCGCGCAGCCGAGCACTTCCGCCGACAACTGCTCCCGACGGGCCGGGTCGAGACCGTAGGCATGCAGCGCCTCGATCTGGCCGGCGGCGGCGCTCAGATCGTCCGGGAACGCCAGGTCCGAGGCCGTCACCGTGCGCTGTCTGAGCCGGGCCCGCACGGCGGCCACCCGGGCCGCCGTGTAGTGGATGGAGGACTCCGGCACCGACTCCAGGGTGCGGACGGCGGCCCGCCGGTCCCCGGCCGCGAGCTGCACCCGGGCCAGCCCGAAGGCGGTGCTCACGAAGCTCGGGTCGGTCGCCCAGACCAGGCCGTAGTACTCGGCCGCGTTGTCCAGCTGGCCGAGCACCTCCGCGCACAGGCCGAGCGCCAGCTTGGGCGCGGCCTCGCCCGGGAAGGCGTCGTAGATCGCGTCGAAGGAGAGTGCCGCGCCCTCGAAGTCGCCGGTGACCAGGGCGGCCACGCCCCGGTACCACACCACCCGCCAGTCGTCGGGCCGTTCCTCGTCGAGCTGGGCCAGGGACATCAGCGCGGCCTGGTGGTCGCCGCTCTCCAGCCGGGCGCGGATCTGCCGCAGTCGCGTCTCCACGGTCCGTACGGGCGCCGCGTCCAGCGCGCTGATCAGTTCGGCCGGTGCGGACGCCATCAGCCCCGCCAGGAAACCCGCGTTGGGGTCGCCCGGATCGACCAGCGGGAGCGGCAGGGCGAGGGCGGCGGCCGGGACGTCGACGGGCCTGACGAGGGACGCCGGGCCGGGGGCGGTGGCGGGCGTGCCGCCGGCCGTCGCCCGCGCCCCCAGCCGCGACACGTCCCCGTCCAGCTTCGGGAACAACACCGTGTCGGTGACCCGCACTTCGGGACCGAGCAGGGTCGACAGCGCGGGGCGCGCCTGCCCGGTCTGCAGCGAGACGACCTCCCGGAGCACCCCGGTCAGCTGCTCGGCCATCTCCTGCGCGGAGGCGAACCGGCGGGCCGGGTCGGGGTCGGTGGCGCGGACCAGGAGCCGGTAGAAGGACTCGTAGCGGCGGAAGACCTCGATGTTGTCCGGGTCCGGCAGGGAGTCCACGAAGACGGTCGTGTAGCCCTGGAAGTCGAAGGTGAGCACCGCGAGGGTACGGCCCACCGTGTACAGGTCGCTCGCCACCGACGGGCCGACCTCCGCGACCTCCGGCGCCTGGTAGCCCACCGTGCCGTAGATCGCCGACTCGTCGTCGTCCATGCGGCGCACCGCGCCCATGTCGATCAGCTTGAGCTGGTCCTCGGTCTGGATCGCGTTGTCGACCTTGAAGTCGCAGTACAGCAGGTTGCGGCTGTGCAGATGGCCGAGCGCCTCCAGGGCCTCGATGCCGTAGGCGCACGCCTGCTCCACCGGCAGCGGGTCGCGGCGGCCGTCCGGGGTGCGCCGGGCGTTGGCGATCTCCTTGAGCGACTTGCCGCCGACGTACTCCATGACGATGTAGCCGTCGAGGGAGCCGGTGCGCTGGTCGAGGTGTTCCACGAAGTTGTAGATGCGCACGATGTTGGCGTGCTCGATCTCCGCGAGGAACCGCCGCTCGGAGATCGCCGCCGCCATGGCGTCCTGGTCGCCGGTGTCCAGCAGGCCCTTGAGCACCACCCACCGGTCGGACACGGCCCGGTCCATGGCGAGGTAGATCCAGCCCAGGCCGCCGTGCGCGAGGCAGCCCGCGACCTCGTACTGGCCGTGCACGATGTCCCCGGCCTTCAGCTTCGGCACGAAGGAGTACGGGTGTCCGCACTTGGTGCAGAACCCCTCCGTGCGCCCCGGCCGCTCCCCCCGGGCCCGCCCGACCGGTGCCCCGCAGTCGGACCGCGAGCAGAACCGCTTCCGCTCGGGCACCTCGGGGTTCTCCAGCACCATCGCGCGCGGGTCGGGCCGCGGCACCTGGGGCACCGAGACCAGCCCGGCGCCCAGCCGCCCCCGGGTGGAGGTGCCGGAGGACGAACCGGAGCTGCGCACCGACACCGAGCGGCCGCTGGAGCGGCCCGACAGGGAGCGGGACAGCCGGCCCGAGACCGACCGCCGCGACCTGGACGACTGGGAGGAGGTGCGCGAGCTGCGCGAACTGCCGCTGCTCGCCGAACCCTTGCCGCCACCGGTGATCCCCGTGGGCGGCGAGCCGACCATGCCGCCCGCGGAGACGACGGGCGCGAGGCCGCAGGTGTCGCAGTACAGCTCGCCGCCGCCGACGTCCTCGTACGTCCCCTCGCAGCCCGGCCGCTGGCACGTCTGCTGTGCCTGACTCATGACGACTCACTCCTACGGTCCTGAGGTCCGCCCCGGTGGGGAACGCCCGGCGCGCCGAGCTGTTCGGCCGCCGCCTGCTGGTAGCGCAGCACGGCCTGTTCGGCCACCCGGAGATCGCAGGGCGCGCTCCACAGCATGCGCCGGGCCGCGTCGTACCGCTCGACCAGCAGCGGGTCCTCGGCCAGCCCGTGCCGGGCGACCTTCGCCTTGTACGCGTCGAGCCGGCCGCGCAGCTCGGCGCGGACCGCGAGCGGCGCGGTGACCGCCGTCAACGACTCGCGGGCGCGCAGCAGTTCGTCCTCGGCCTTCTGCTCCAGGGACTCCAGGAGCGGGGAGAGCCGGTGCCACTGCGCCTGCCGCCGGTACTCGGCCGCCATCGCCAGCTGCTCCTGCAGGACGGTCGGCGGGCCGCTGACCACCGGCACCTCGGTCGCCGCGATCTTCGCCAGCACCTCCCCGCGCGCGGTGCGCGCCTCGGCGAGGGTGCGGTCGGCGCGGGAGAGCACGTCCCGCAGCCGGATCAGCCGCGCCTCGGCGTCCTGGCGGACCGTCAGCACGGCGTCGATCTCCCGCCGTACGTCCTCCAGGGCGCGCGCCTCCCTGTCGTACACCGTGGTGTCCGGACGGCCGCCGCCGGGCGCCGAACTGCCCGGGGCCGGCACCCAGGAGCCGAGCGGGTCCGAGACCACGTCCTCGCGCAGTCTGGTCAGGGTGCGGGTGATGCGCTCCAGGTCGTCGCCCGCCGGGTGCTCGCCGGGGCGTACGCCCACCGAGTGCGCGAGCGCGCGGGTGCGCTGGAGCTCCGCGGCGAGCAGATCGATCCGTGCGGGCAGCGCCGACCAGACCGCATCGGCGGCGACGACCATGTCCAGCGAGGACGCGTACAGCTCGTTCATCCGGTCGACCAGGGTGCCGAGCGAGAAGCTCTCGCTGAGCTTTGCTGCGGTGGCGGGGGCGGCACCGCCGGGCACGGTGACGGACGCGCCGCGCAGCAGCTCGGTCAGCTCCGCCAGGTCCTCACGGCTGGACCAGCGGCGCCGGGAGCGGATCTCCCGGGCGGAGCGCAGCGCGGCCGTGTAGGCGTCGAAGTACGCCCACAGCAGGGTGATCGACGCCTCGGCGGACGCCCAGCGTTCCCTGGTGACGCCGGTCAGCTCGGCGCCTTCGAGGAGTCTGCGGCCCGCGTGGTCCTGGAGGGCGAGCAGCGAGGTCTCGATCGCCTCGTGCTCCTGGCCGAGCCGCGCCAGCGCACGGTCCACCTCGTCCCGGTCCATCACCGGCCCGGCGGGGTCCGTGACGCCCATCGATCACCTCTCGCTGCTGTGTGGTTGGCCTGGGACGGATTCGGTCGGGGGCGGGGGTCAGCTGGTGCGCAGGTACTGCGGCGCGGGCGGCTTGGACGGTCCCGAGTCCTTTCCCAGTGTGGCCGACAGCCAAGTGTCGTACGACGCCTGCCAGCCGCTCGCCCGGTAGCCCACGAGGACGCGGTTGACCCGGCGTACCAGATCGGTGGCGTCCTTCTTCATCGCCACGCCGTAGTACTCGGTGGTGAACGCCTTGCCCTTCAGTTCGACGGTCGGGTCCTGGGCGGCCTGGCTCGCGGCGAGCGCGCCGTCGGTGACCACCGCGTCGACCTCGCCGAGCTGGAGCCTTACCAGGCAGTCGAGTTGGTTGGGGACGGTCGTGGAGATGTCGGCCGAGGCGGGCAGGTCGCCCTTGTCGCGGTCCGCCTTCAGCTTGCCGTAGGCGGTGGAACCGGAGGCTGTGCAGATCCTCTTGTGCGCGAGGGTGTCGTTGTAGCCCGTGATGGACGACGACTTGGGCGCGAGCACCTGCTGCCCGGTCTTGAAGTAGGGGGCGGAGAACGCGACATCGGCGAGCCGCTGGCAGGTGATGGTCATCGTGCGCACGACCATGTCCACCCGGCCGTCCTGGATCGCGGAGATGCGCTGGCTGGTCGGGATGGCCTTGAACTGCACCGCGTCCGGGTCGCCGAGGATGTCCTGGGCGATCCGGTGGACGAGGTCGATGTCGAAGCCCTCCAGCTGCGCACCCTCGGTGTTCGGGTTGCGGTAGCCCCAGTGGTAGCTGTTCTGGTCGACGCCGACGACCAGCTTGCGCTTGGCGCCCGTGCGGTCCTTGATCGCGTCGATCGTGGGGCCGTCGGCGCCGGACGGCGACAGCGTCCGGTTCTGCGCCTGCGCGTCGTCGCAGGAGTCGGCCCGCGCCTGGCTGCCGTTGGCCACTCCCTGGCCGGTGGCGCTCCCGCCCCGGTGGACCGCCTGGGTACGCGGCAGCAGCAGGACGAACGCCAGCGCGAGGGCGCACAGCACCGCCATCGCGCCCACTCCGCCCCAGCCCCGCAGGGAGGCCCGTGCACGTGCTGCGTACATCGTCCTGCCCCCTGTCACCGGTACTCCGAAAGCCGGCGCCCTATGCCGGCGAGCGCGACCGCGGCGCCGATCACCGCCAGTACGGCGGAACCGACGGGCAGGCCGGACATCGCGTCCCGCCCGTCACCGGCGGCCTGCCTGAACTCGGCCTGTTCGTGGTCGATCGCCCGGCGGAGATTGTCGTCGACGCTGTCGAAGCACTCGCCGGTCGCACCCTCGGCACCGATCACCTTGTCCAGTGCCTGCTGGTAGTTGCCGTTCTCGTCCTCGTCCCGGGCCGAGGCGTGCCGCTGCTTCCACACCGCCATGCTGCCCTCGGCGGCCTTGACGGGCTTGGTGCCGGACTGGTCGTCGGCGAGCTTCTCGGCCTGGGCCAGGCCCTTGCCGAGCGCGGCCATGTCCTTGTCGAAGGCGTAGTAGTACGCGTCGTACTGCTTCCCGCCGACCGTGACGGTCTCGGCGCCGCGCGCCACCAGGCTGAGGTTCTCGTTGCCACGGGCCTTCAGGGAGGCGATCCGGGCGTCGTGCAGGTAGTTCAGCGAACGGACGCCGTGCTGGTACGAGCCGTTGAGGCCGGAGCGTGCGACCGCGTGTCCGACGACCAGCCACAGCAGGACCACCGTGGTGGCGGCGGTGGCTGCCACCAGGCCGTGGTTGAGGACGCGGTTGGTGTGCCGGTAGCTGCGGTGCTGGGCCCAGCCGAGCGCGGCCAGGGCGAGCACGCCGAGCGCGATCGCCACCCACGGGTACGGCGTCGCGTCCCCGTAGTCGGCGTCCAGGCGCTGGTTCTCCTTCGTGTACAGATCCTCCGCGGCCGGGAGCATCTGCTTCTGCATCTTGTCGTTGGCGTACCGCAGATAGGCGCCGCCGACCGGATACCCCTGCCGGTTGTAGGTCCGGGCGCGCTCGATGAGGCCCTTGTACTCGGGCAGCAGCCGGTTCAGCTTGGCGATCGTCGCCTCGGAGGGCGAGCCGGGGGCTGCGTTGGCGGCGGCCGTGACGAGCCCCGTGGCGGCCGTCCCGATGTCCTTCTCGTACCGGGCGCGGGTGGCCGCGCTCTCCTGGCCGCCGGCCAGGAAGCCGCTGGAGGCGGCCGTGTTGGCGTCCGCCAGGGAGCGGTAGATGTCGGCGGCGCCGGAGCTGAGCGGCTGGCTGCTGTGCAGCACGTCGTCGGCGGCGGCCGCCCGCTCGGAGGCCTGCCAGGAGGTGACCGCCCCGAACGTGACGACGAGCAGCGCGAGCACGGCCCCGATGATCCGCAGCCGCCCCGGTTCGGTGGTCGCCGCGGCCCGCAGCCGGTCGACCCCTTCGGCGAAGGCGGTACGGCGGGCGGGCGGCGCGGGTGAGGCGGGTGTGGCGGGTGACGAAGGCGGGGTGGCCGGCGGGCGGCCGGGCTGCGCGGGGACCGCGGGCATGGCGGGGCCGACCGGTGGTGCCGCGCTGCTCTTCGGCGGGTGTGTCACTTGACCTCCCCCATGGTCATCCGTTCGCCGCCAAGTATCGCCGCCCGGACTGACATCCGCACCGGCCTTCACTCGATCTTGATCGGATCGCAGCGCAACCCACGGCGCGGGCGGCGTGACGCACCACCCCCTGGTGATGAATACGCCGGTTCACCGTGATCGGTTCCCTGGAACGGCACACCGCGGGGGCCGGGGCGCGTACGGTGCCCCGGCCCCCGCAGACTACTCGGCCCCTACCGGAGTCTCACCGGCCGGTCTCACAGTTGGTGAAGGTGGCGCTGGTCTGGGCGAGATAGATGCTGGCGCCGCCCTGGCCGTCGGTCCTGAGCGGCACGGTCAGGGTGTCGTCCGCGGTCCAGGCGAAGCCGTTCGCGTCGAAGGTCCAGGTCCCGGTCACCCTGGTCGCCAGCTCCGACAGGGCCACCCAGCCGTACTGCTGCGGAGGCACCGTGATGGTGAGGCTGTTGCCGAGATCCTCGACCAGGTTCTGCGTGACGTTGCCGGTGACCTGCTGGCTGACCTGGGCGGTCACCGGCGACGCGGCGCCCGCGCCGATCGTGGTGCCGAACGTGAAGCCGAGCGTGGAGGTCCAGCCGCTCTGCTTGTTCATCGTGAACGTCCACGGCACCGCCGCCGCGGTCCCGTTGAACCAGACCGGCGAGACGCACTTCTTCGGCAGCGGTGCCGCCGGGGCCTGGGACCGGGTGCGCCACGAGCAGGAGGAGCTGTCCTTGACGCAGCGGGCCCCGGCATAGTCGACGGCCGCGGCCACCGCGGCGTCCCGTGCGGTGTCGGGCAGCCGCCACTGCTGCGCCTTGGTGCCGTTGCAGTCGTAGGTGTCCGTCCACGCGTCGTCGTACTGGGCGTTGTACCAGAGGTCCAGGCACTTGTTGTCCCGCGTGTTGCGGATCATGAAGGCGCCGGTGCTGCCGGTGACGGGCTGGAAGTACCACCGCTCGGTGCCCCGGCCGTCACAGGACTGCTGTCTGAGCGGCAGGCCGGCGTCCGCGCATTTCCCGGTGGCGTCGTTGACGAGGGTGAAGGACCCGTCGCTGCCGCTGAGGTTCGCGCTCCACTGCTGGTGGTGGCCGGGGGCGCTGTTGGTGACGAGGAAGACACCGTCGCCGGTGTTGCCGTTCTGCACGTCGAGACTGCGGTTGTTGCTCAACGACGTGATGGTCAGGCCCTTCAGACCGGAGGGGTCGGCGGTCGCCCTCGTCGCGGCGCTCGCGGGTCCGGCCGCGATGCCCGTGAGGACCGCGGCCGCGGCCAGGGCGGCAGCGGCTGTGCGTCGGAACATGGGCTGTCCTTCCGTGGAGGCGATTGGTGCAGACCTGCGTGAAGCTAACGGCCCTGCTGCCGGACCTCCACGGACTCCAGTCGATCTTTCGAATAAACGTGTTATTTCAAGACAGTTGCGTGGTCACGGTCTCTTCTCCCAGTGGCCGCGCGCCCTTTCCTGCGCTCCCGTACCGGCCCCCAGCCGGTCGAGGCCCAGCAGCGCCGCGCCCAGCACCGGGCCCGCCGACACCACCCGGACGTCCGCCTTCGGGGCACGGGACGCCAGCAGGGTGCGGATGCCGTCGTCCAGCTGCGGGTGCCCGGCGGTCAGGACGCTGCCGCCCAGCAGGACCGGGGTCTGCTCGGCGAGCAGGTCCAGACGGGTCAGGGCCACCGTGGCCATGGTCGTCACCTCCTCGGCCAGCCGGTCCACGACCGAGCGCGCCACGGCGTCCCCCCGCGCGGCTGTCTCGAAAAGGACCGGGGTCAGCTCGTGCCGGCGGCCGTTCTCCACGTGCTCCAGGTGCAGCGCCTCGATCAGCGCGTACATGGTCGGCAGGCCGAAGTGGCCCGGCAGGGTGCGGGCCAGCGCGGTCGGCTCCCCGCGGCCGTCCTCCGCGCGGGCCGCGTGCCACAGGGCCTCCTCGGCCAGGGCCCAGCCGCCGCCCCAGTCGCCGGAGATACGGCCGATCGCGGGAAAGCGGGCGGTGCGGCCGTCCGGGCGCATGCCGACGCAGTTGATGCCGGCGCCGCAGACCACGGCCACGCCCCGGGGCTCGGCCACGCCCGCGCGCAGGATCGCGAAGGTGTCGTTGCGGACCTCCACCGACGCGCCCCACGCGCGCGCGTGCAGCGCGGCCGCCAACTGCTCCTCTTCCACCGGCAGATCGGCGTTGGCCAGACAGGCCGAGACATGCGAGACGGAGCCGACGCCCGCCTCCGCGAAGGCCCGGGCCACCGGGGCGGCGAGGGCGTCCACGGCCGCCGCCACGCCCACCGCGGGCGGGCGGAAGCCGCCGCCGCGGGCCGTGGCCAGGACCTGCCCGGCGGCGGTGACCACGGCCACGTCGGTCTTGCTGTTGCCCGCGTCGATGGCGAGCACACACGCGGTGTCAGGTGCGGTCAGGCCCACGCGAGGTGCTCCCGGTTGTGCGCGATCAGTCGGTCGGTGAGGGTGTCGGCGTACGCGTACTGGCCGATCAGGGGATGGGCTAGGAGGGCGCGGAAGACCCGGTCCCGGCCGCCGCGCAGGGCCGCCTCCAGCGCCAGGTCCTCGTAGCCGGTCACGTTCGCCATCAGGCCCGCGTACAGCGGGTCCGGCTCGGGCACCGGCAGCGCGACGGGTCCCGCCGGGCCCACCGCCGCCTGCACCTCGATCACCGCGTCGTCCGGCAGGAAGGGCAGGGTGCCCTTGTTGAGCGTGTTCACCACCTGGTACGGGCTGCCGGAGCCGCGCAGCAGGGCGGCCGCCAGGTCCACCGCCGCCTCGGAGTAGAAGGCGCCGCCGCGTTTGGCGAGCAGCGACGGCTTCTCGTCCAGCGCCGGATCGCCGTACAGGGCCAGCAGTTCGCGTTCCATGGCCGCGACCTCCGCCGCCCGGGAGGGCTTGGTGCGCAGGTCCCGTACGACCTCGTCGTGGGCGTAGAAGTAGCGCAGGTAGTAGGAGGGGACCACGCCCAGGCGGTCCAGGAGGGGGCGCGGAAGGCGCAGGTCGTCGGCGATGGCGTCGCCGTGCTCGGCCAGCAGCCCGGGCAGGACGTTCGCGCCTTCGGGGCCGCCGAGGCGCACCCCGGTCTCCCAGGTGAGGTGGTTCAGGCCCACATGCTCGAGGTGGACGTCCTTCGGGTCGGTGCCCAGCAGCGCCGCGAACTTGCGCTGGAAGCCGATCGCCACATTGCACAGGCCCACCGCCCGGTGGCCCGCCTGGAGCAGGGCGCGGGTGACGATGCCGACCGGGTTGGTGAAGTCGATGATCCAGGCACGGGGGTTCGTGCGGCGGACCCGTTCGGCGATGTCGAGGACGACGGGGACCGTGCGCAGCGCCTTGGCCAGGCCCCCCGCGCCCGTCGTCTCCTGGCCGATGCAGCCGCACTCCAGCGGCCAGGTCTCGTCCTTCTCGCGGGCCGCCTGCCCGCCCACGCGGAGCTGGAGCAGGACGGCGTCGGCGCCGTCGACTCCCGCGTCCAGGTCGGCGGTCGTGACGATCCTGCCGGGATGCGCCTGCTTGGCGAAGATCCGGCGGGCCAGGCCGCCCACCAGTTCCAGGCGTTCGGCGGCCGGGTCCACGAGGACCAGTTCCTCGACGGGCAGGGTGTCCCTGAGGCGTGCGAAGCCGTCGATGAGTTCGGGGGTGTAGGTCGAGCCTCCGCCGACCACGGTGAGTTTCACTGGAGGTTCCCTCGCTTCCGGGGATCGGAGACAGCGGTCATCGGCCGGGGGTCCGGGGGGTGTTCCCCGGGCATGCACGGCATACGGGGTTCACCCCTTCACTCCGGTGAGCGTGACGCCCTCGACGAACGCCTTCTGGGCGAAGAAGAACACGAGGATCACGGGGGCCATGACCAGCACGGTCGCGGCCATGGTGAGGTTCCAGTCGGTGTGGTGGGCGCCCTTGAAGGACTCCAGGCCGTACGACAGCGTCCAGGCGCCCGGGTTCTCGGACGCGTAGATCTGCGGGCCGAAGTAGTCGTTCCAGGCGTAGAAGAACTGGAAGAGCGCCACGGCGGCGATGCCCGGCTTCGCCATCGGCAGCACGACCCGCAGCAGGGTCCGCAGGTCGCCGCAGCCGTCCACCTTCGCCGCGTCCACGTACTCGTTCGGGATGGTCATCAGGAACTGGCGCAGCAGGAAGATGGAGAACGCGTCGCCGAACGCCATCGGGATGATCAGCGGCCACAGCGTGCCCGAGAGGTCCAGCTGCTTCGCCCAGAACAGGTACATCGGGATGATGATCACCTGCGGTGGCAGCATCATCATCGAGATCACCAGCATGAGTGACAGATTGCGGCCCCGGAAGCGGAACTTCGCCAGCGCGTACGCCACGGGGATCGACGACGCCACGGTCAGCACGGTGCCCAGGCCGGCGTAGATCAGCGTGTTCTTCCACCAGGTCAGAAAGCCGGGCGTGTCGAAGACCTTCCGGTAGTTGCCCCACTCCCAGGTGTGCGGGATCAGGTCCCGGCTCAGGGCCTGGCTGTCGCTCATCAGGGAGGTCAGCAGCACGAACACGAAGGGGAGCGTGAAGAAGAGCGCGGCGGCGACACCGAGGGAGTGCACCGCTATCCATTCGAGCAGTGCCCTGCGCCGGGCGGTCCGCTCCGCCCCGGACACCTGCGGCGCCGGCTTCACCGGCCGGTCCAGTACGTGGGTCATGGTCAGTCACCTGCCTGGATGAGACCGCCCCGGCGCCGCATCAGGAACGCGGTGAACACCATCGACAGGGCGAAGAGGACGAGGGCGACGACACACGCGGAGCCGTAGTCGAAGCGCTGGAAGCCGAGGTTGTAGACGAGCTGGGGGAGGGTGAGCGTGGACTTGTCCGGGTAGCCGGGCTCGAACTGGGTGCCCGCGCCCTGGATCACACCGGAGGCGACCTTCCCCGCGATCAGCGGCTGCGTGTAGTACTGCATCGTCTGGATCACGCCGGTGACCACGGCGAACATCACGATCGGCGAGATGTTCGGCAGGGTGACGTAGCGGAACCGCTGCCAGGCCGACGCCCCGTCCAGCTCCGCCGCCTCGTACTGCTCCGTGGGCACGTCCAGCAGCGCGGCCATGAAGATGACCATCAGGTCGCCGATGCCCCAGAGCGCCAGCAGGGTCAGGGCCGGCTTGGACCACGAGGGGTCGTTGAACCAGCCCGGCGCCGGGATGCCCGCCTTCTCCAGGATCGAGTTGACCGGGCCCGTACCGGGGTTGAGGAGGAAGGCGAAGGCCATGGTCGCCGCGACCGGCGGGGCCAGGTAGGGCAGGTAGAAGAGGGTGCGGAAGACGCCCGCACCGGTCTTGATCTTCGTGATGAGCAGGCCCACGCCGAGGCCGAAGACGACCCGGAGGGTCACCATGACGACGACCAGCCACAGGGTGTTGCGCAGGGCGGGCCAGAAGAGCGGGTAGTGCTCGAAGACGTACGTCCAGTTCTTCGTGCCGCTCCACGTCGGCGGCTTGAAGCCGTCGTAGTGCATGAACGAGAAGTAGACCGTCGAGATCAGCGGGTACGCGAAGAAGACCGCGAAGCCGATCAGCCAGGGCGACATGAAGGCGGCCGTGCGAAGCGCCGCCCGGCGGCGCTTCGACGCCAATGTGATGGTGCTCATGACTACTTCGCCTGCGCGATGTCCGTGTCGATCTGCGCGGCCGTCTTCTTCAGGCCGGCCTGCAGATCGGTGACCTTGCCGCTTTCGTAGTCGTAGCCGAACTGCTGGATCGTCACCAGGTACACACCGCCGTTGATCGAGGCGGGCGTGGTGGTGGAGTCCGGGTCGGCGGCGATGTCCAGGAAGGTCTTGAACCGCGGGTCGTACTTCAGCTTCGGTGACTTCAGCGCGGCCAGTGTGGAGGGCACGTTGTGGATGGCGTTGGCGAAGCCGACCACCGCGTCCGTGTTCGTGGTCATGTACTTCACCAGTTCCCAGGCCGCGTTCTGCTTGTGGCTGGAGGCGGCGATGCCCGCGATGGTGCCGGTGATGTAGCCCTTGCCGTACTGGCTCGCCCGGTCGTCCGGGACGGGCAGCGGGGCGACCCCGATGTCGAACTTCACCTTGGCCTGCTCGGCCATTCCGAGCCGCCACTCGCCGTCGAGCTGCATGGCCACCTGGCCGGTGTGGAAGGGGTGCTTCGGGCCCCATTCGTCGCCCAGAGTGGCCCGGAACCGCTCCAGCTTCTGGAATCCGCCGAGTTCGTCGACGAGCCGCTTCTGCAGCGTGAAGCCCTTTTCGAACGCCGGGTCCTTGGCCAGGGCGGACTTTCCGTCCTTGTCGAAGTACGTCGGCGAGAACTGCCCGAAGTAGTGCTCGGTGGTCGACTCCCAGCCGTGGTAGTCCGGCATGAAGCCGAGCTGCTTGAAGCCGTCGCCCTGCGGGATCGTCAGCTTCTTGGCGTCGGCCTCGAACTCCGACCAAGTCTTCGGCGGGGCGGTGATGCCCGCCTTCTCGAACGCCGTCTTGTTGTAGTAGAGGCCGTACGCGTCGCCCAGCAGCGGCACCGTGCAGCGGTTGCCCTCGAACTGGGTGTACTCGTTCATCGTCTTCGGGAAGGTCGTCTCCGGGTCGATCCCCGACTTCTTGAAGAAGGGGTTGAGGTCGACCAGCGCGCCCGAGGAGCAGAACTTGCCCACGTTGTTGGTGGTGAAGGAGGAGATCACGTCCGGTGCCTTGTCGCCGCCGGAGCGCAGCGCCTGGTTGATCTTGTCGTCGGTCATGTTGCCGACGATGTTCACGTGGATGTTGGGGTGCGCCTTCTCGAATCCGGCGACCAGGGACTTGACCGCCTTCACCTCGTTCGGCGCGCTCCAGGCATGCCAGAAGTTGATCGTCGTGTCCTTGGACGCGTCGTCGGTGGCGCCGGAGTTGGACTGGCCGGTACAGGCGGTGGCGAGCAGGGCCAGCGACGCGGTCACGGCAAAGGCCGCTTTTCGGGCAAGAGAGGGTGCGACTTCGGGCATGGCGAGGTCTCCCGGGGGCGGGGTGGGTGTGAGAAGGAGGAGAAGGAGGAGGAGAAGGAGGAGGAGAGGGAGGAGGGGGACTGCGGGGCTCAGCGCGAGGTGTCGAAGACCTCGTCGCGGGTGGTGGCGAGCGCGGACTCCAATGCGCCGCGCAGTACGGGGTGTTCGCGGACGTCACCGACGACGAGCCGGGGGCGGGCGGCCGCCAGCTCCTCCAGCTCGGCCTGGACGAGAGCGCGCAGCACCTCGCCGCCGGCCGTCAGGGCGGAGCCGCTGAGGACGACGAGTTCGGGGTCGAGGACGGAGACGAGCGAGGCGAGACCGGTGGCCAGCCGGGTCGCATAGGTCTGCAGCAGCTGCCGTTGCGGCCCGCCCGCATGGTCGGCGGCACGTGCCACGAGCTCCGCGGCGGCCTCGGTGTACGGCCCCGACGGCACGTTCTCGATGCCGAGTTCCCGGGCGAGCTTCGGTACGGCCTGGGAGCCGGCCAGCTCCTGGTAGCCGCCGCTGTTGGCCTTGGTCACCTGCCGCACCAGCGGTGCGCCCGGCACGGGCAGGAAGCCGACCTCGCCGGCGCCGCCGGTCCAGCCGCGGTGCAGCCGGCCGCCGAGGACCAGGGCGGCGCCCAGGCCCTCCTGGTTCCACAGCAGTACGAAGTCCGCGTGGCCGCGGGCCGCGCCGAGCCGCTGTTCGGCGATGGCGACGAGGTTGACGTCGTTCTCGTACTCGACCGGCATCGGCAGCGCGGCGGCGAGTTCGTCGAGCAGGCTGGGGGAGTGCCAGCCGGGCAGGTGGGAGGCGTAGCGCAGCCGCCCGGTGCCCGGATCGAAGGCGCCGGGGGTGCCGATGACCAGCCGGTGGATGTCGTCCCGGGCCAGTCCCGCAGCCTTCACCGCGCCGTCGAGGGCCTCGGTGACCTGCTCGACGACCGGCCGGGCCGGGCGGCGGCCCGGGGTGGGCAGTTCGTACTCGCCGACCGTGCGGCCGGTGATGTCGGCGACGGCGGCGCGGATGCGGGTCGGGGTGACGTCGAGCCCGGCGGCGTGGGCGGCCGTGGGATCGACCGCGTACAGCTGGGCGTTGGGGCCCGGCCGGCCCTCGCTGATGCCGGTGACCCGGACCAGTCCGGCCGCCTCCAGACGGGCCAGCAGCTGGGAGGCGGTCGGCTTGGACAGGCCGGTGAGCTTGCCGATCCGGGTGCGGGACAGCGGCCCGTGCTCCAGCAGGAGGTCCAGGGCGGCGCGGTCGTTCATGGCGCGCAGGACGCGCGGGGTGCCCGGCGTACCGGCGGTTCCTGCCATGGGGGTCGACACCTGCCTTTCCAGCTGCCCAGCTTTCCAGCGACCTGGCCAGGACGTCCAGCCTTGATCACCGGTCGCCGGAAGATCACTGTTAGGAAACTTTCCTATTGGGGTGGGAGGAACGTAAGCCCAGGACGAAGGGGGCGTCAATAGACAGTGCCCCCGGGGCAACGGAGTCGTTACCTCGGGGGCGGGGAGAGCGGGGCTTCGGTCGCCGGCGAACGGCCTTCAGCCGCTGACGATCGATGCCGTGTCCGGGGCCGGGCCGAGCCCGCACCGGGGCCGCTCCGGCGGAGCGGTGGGGCGCGCCTTGGCGGAGCGATGGGGCGCCCTGGCGGAGCGATGGGGCACCCGGCAGAGCGATGGGGCACCTCGTGCGCGCCCGGCGCCGGGATGCCCCATCCGTTCACTTGAGCGAGCGCGCCGAACCGTTCGGCGCCCGCGTGCCCTACTTCGGTGCCGGCCGCTGCGGAGCGATCGGTGTCGTCGCCGCCGACTGCGGCGAGTCCGCGTTGGAGTACACCGAGGGCGCCGCGACCGCGGTCGTCGGGTCCGGGGCGTCCTCCAGGTCCTCCAGTGCCGTCGCACCGCCCACGATCCGGATGCTCGCCGCGTCGAACGCCCGCTTGATGCGCCAGCGCAGCTCGCGCTCGACCGTCACCGACTTGCCGGGCATCGTCTTCGCCGAGACGCGGACCACCATGGAGTCGATCAGGACGGAGTCCAGGCCGAGGACCTCGATCGGGCCCCACAGCAGTTCGTTCCAGGGCTCTTCCTTGGTCATCTTCTCGGCGATCTCGTCCAGCGTGGACTTCACCCGGTCCAGGTCCTCGCTCGCCCGCACGGTCACGTCGACCCCGGCGGTGGCCCAGCCCTGGGAGAGGTTGCCGATCCGCTTGACCTCGCCGTTGCGGACGTACCAGATCTCACCGCTGTCACCGCGCAGCTTGGTCACCCGCAGCCCGACCTCGATCACCTCGCCGGAGGCGACCCCCGCGTCGATCGTGTCGCCGACGCCGTACTGGTCCTCCAGGATCATGAACACGCCCGAGAGGAAGTCCGTGACCAGGTTCCGCGCGCCGAAACCGATCGCCACACCGGCCACACCGGCCGAGGCCAGCAGCGGCGCCAGGTTGATCTTGAAGGTGGAGAGCACCATCAGCGCGGCCGTGCCGAGGATCAGGAAGCTCGCCACCGAACGCAGCACCGAGCCGATCGCCTGCGAGCGCTGCCGGCGCCGCTCGGCGTTGACCAGCAGTCCGCCCAGCGCGGTGCCGTCCACCGACTCCACGGTCCGGTTCATCCGGTCTATCAGTTTGGTGATCGCCCGCCGCACCGCGGCTCTGAGCACGAACGCCACGACCAGGATCAGCAGGATCTGCAGACCCATCGCGAGCCAGGTCGACCAGTTCTGCTCCACCCAGCTCGCCGCGTTCGTCGCGCTCTCCTGGGCGTCCTGGAGCGTCGGCACGGCCGGTGCCGTCGACCCCGAGGGGGACGGCGACGGCGTCGCACCGGCGGCCAGGAGGACGTCGGGCAAGGACACGGCAGGTACCTCCATGGTGCTGCGCGGTCCGCTCCGGCGGGGCGGTCAAGGTCACGAAAAGGTCACCGGGCGGACAGAACCACCACACTAACGGGGCATTGTGTGTGCGCCACGCCGATCCGCAAAGGAGAGGCACAGGAGAGACGGGACTCACCCGGGCTTGAACAGGCCGTGATCCGGGGGATGAATCCGGTGTGGTTGAAAACACTCCCAGCCCGTTACCGGGACATGGTGGCGCTTCCACCAGGCATGAGGGGAGACTGGCTGCAGATCGTCCCGGCGCGAGCCACGCGCCGCCGACGCCCAAGGAGGCCCCCGTGCCGCATGTCCTGGTCCTCAACGCGTCGTACGAGCCGCTCGGCGTCGTACCGCTCCGCCGCGCGCTCGTCCTCGTCCTGGAGAACAAGGCAGTCTCCCTCGAGGAATCCGGCGCCTTTATGCACAGCGCAACCGTCACAGTCCCCGCACCCAGCGTGGTCCGGCTCAAGCGATTCGTCCGGGTTCCCTATCGTGGGCCCGTACCGCTCACCCGCAGGGCGTTGTTCGCCCGGGACGGGGGCCGGTGCATGTACTGCGGTGGCGTCGCAACCAGCGTCGACCACGTCATCCCGCGCAGCCGCGGAGGCAAGCACGTCTGGGACAACGTGGTGGCCTCGTGCCGCCGCTGCAACCACGTGAAGGCCGACCGTCACCTCGTGGAGATCGGCTGGCGGCTGCGCCACAAACCCGCCCCGCCCACCGGTCTGGCCTGGCGCATCATCGGGACCGGCCATAGGGACCCGCGCTGGCTGCCCTACCTGCAGCCGTACGGCGCGGACGACGCCATGGCCCGGATCGACGGCATCTCAGCCTGACGATCCGGGCCTTCGCGTACCCGGGGCAGCACCCGGGACACGCGCGCGATCCGGCCCCGGGGTCCCCCGTGCCCCGGGGCCGGATGTTCCTGTGGGGGTCACGCTCGGCGCGGCGCGTTTCCGAGGCGGTCAGGTGCGGCGCAGGTCCGCCCCGATCGCGCGCGGCGCAGGTCCGCCCCGGCCACATTGCGGCGCCGCTCCGCCGCGCTCACCCGCGGTGCGCTTCCCCCGCCCTCACGTGTAGCGCAGCTCCGCCGGGCGCACCGAGCGGCGCAGCAGGGGCAGCGAGCCGGCCGTCGCCAGCAGACAGCATGCGTACACGGCCACCGGGACCAGCAGCCCCGCGTACGGCACGGCCCGGGCGGCGTGACCCTGGATCAGCGAGCCGTAGCCCATGCCGATCGCCATGCCGCCCGCGCCCGCCAGGACCACCGCGGGGGCCAGCGGCAGGGCGGTCTCCAGCAGCAGCGCCCGGCCGAGCACCGCGCGTGGCACCCCGGCGGCGACCTGCGTGGCCAGGCCGCGGCGGCGGTTCGCCAGGGACTCGGCGGTGCCGACCGCGAGGCCGCAGAGGGTGATCACGAAGGCGACGAGGATCGCGGCGCCGGTCAGGTCGATGCCGGTCGTGTAGAAGGACAGGGGCATACCGAGCCGGCCCTCGCGGTTCATGTCGTGCAGCCCGGCGAGCAGCACCTGGCGGACGCCGACGAAGCCCGTGCCGACGACCGTGACCAGAAGGACGGCCGCGTGCGTGCGGGCAGCGGCCCACGGGTCGTCGCGCAGCCGTTCCGCCGCGATCAGCGTCGCCACCGAACGAGCGCGGCGGGCAAGCACCCGCCCGATCAGCCCGGCCGTGCCTCCGGCCAGCCACACCGTTCCCGCTCCGACGGCGACGACCAGCCCGAACACGATCAACGGCAACTGCCCCCGGTCCGTGCTGGAGGTGTTCACCACGGCCCCGAGCGCCAGCAGCAGGACGAGCAGCACCCCGCCCACGAACAGCAGCCCCGGCCCCCGACCGCTGCTGGGCCGCACCCGGCGGACCCACCCGAGCGGCGAGGCCACCACCCGGCGCAGCGCCAGGGCGCCCGCCGTCGCGCCCAGCACCGGCACCCCGAGGGCGACCAGCACGAGGCCGGCCCAGGCCGCGGCCGACGGGCTGTCCCACAGGCCCAGCAGGACCGGCACCGCGACGGCGGTGGCGAGGCCCGAGCCCAGCAGACAGGCCGGCCCCGTCTCCAGCGCGGCGATCCGGCGCACCTGGGCCGGTCCGGCGCCGGCCAGCCGCAGTCCGGCCAGCCGCCGGTCGCGGTGCACGGCGCCGATCCGGGCGCACTGCCCGAGGAACCCCAGCACCGGCACCAGCAGGAGCAGCAGGCTGACGATCACCCCCGAGCGCTCGCCGGGGCTGTCCAGCAGACCGCTGCCGTAGCGCACCTGGTGATACCCCCGCAGCGAGGCCAGGGCGACGGCTGCGAAGGCGAAACCCGTCGCCAGCGCGGCCCCGGCCGCGGTCAGCCCGGCCCGCCACCACTCCCGCCGGCCGGAACCACGCGTCAGCTGCCAGGCGAGCCGCACGTCGGTGGCCACGGTGCCGTCTGCACGGTTCGTCATGCCGTCACCTCCGTGGTCGTCTTCGCGGGCACCGGGGTGTTGTCGCTCGGCCGTGCGTCGGTGGTCACGGTGCCGTTTGCCTGGCTTGTCATGCCGTCACCTCCGTGGTCGTCTTCGCGGGCACCGGGGTGTTGTCGCTCGGCCGTGCGTCGGTGGTCACGGTGCCGTTTGCCTGGCTTGTCATGCCGTCACCTCCGTGGTCGTTTTCGCGGGCACCGGGGTGTTGTCGCTCGGCCGTGCGTCGGTGGTCACGGTGCCGTTTGCCTGGCTTGTCATGCCGTCACCTCCGTGGTCGTT
>NZ_JBVKBH010000003.1:441055-578882 GCF_055657175.1 Streptomyces sp. NPDC107581 | reverse complement strand
GTCGTCTTCGCGGGCACCGGGGTGTTGTCGCTCGGCCGTGCGTCGGTGGTCACGGTGCCGTTTGCCTGGCTTGTCATGCCGTCACCTCCGTGGTCGTTTCCGCGGGCACCGGGGTGTTGTCGCTCGGCCGTGCGTCGGTGGTCACGGTGCCGTTTGCCTGGCTTGTCATGCCGTCACCTCCGTGGTCGTCTCCGCGGACACCGCGGCGCCGTCGCTCAGCCGCACCTCGCGGTCCGCGTACGCCGCGACCTGGGCGTCGTGGGTGATCAGCAGTGCCGCCGTGCCCGACTCGCGGACCGTGTGCACCAGGGCCGTCATCACCTGCTCGGTCGCCAGGGAGTCCAGGGCTCCGGTCGGCTCGTCGGCGAAGACCACCTTCGGGCCGGTCACCAGCGCCCGGGCCAGGGCGACCCGCTGCGCCTGGCCCCCGCTCATCTCGCCCGGCCGCAAGCCCTCCTGCCCCCGCACCCCGAACCGCTCCAGCCACTCGCCGGCCTGTTCCCGGGCCCCCGCGCGGCCGGTGCCCGCCAGCATCAACGGCAGCGCGACATTGTCCACGGCCGTCAGCTCGGGAATCAGCTGTCCGAACTGGAAGACCACACCGAAGTCGGTGCGGCGCAACTCGCTCAGCCGCTTCTCCGGCAGCCGGTCGAGCCGCGCCCCGTCGTAGACCACCGAGCCGTCGTCCGGTCGTACGATCCCCGCCAGACAGTGCAGCAGCGTCGACTTTCCGCTGCCGCTGGTCCCGGTCACGGCGAGGATCTCGCCCGCGTGCAGTGCGACCGAGGCGCCGCGCAGTGCCTGGGTCCTGCCGTGCGCCTTGACGAGATCGCGGCCCGCCAGAAGCGGCGCCGAGGTGTCCCCCCTGTGGGTCATGGTGTGTCGACCTCCGCGGTCAGAGTGGTCAGCCGGGCCGCCGTGGTGTTCATCCAGCGGAGGTCGGCGTCGAGATGGTCGAGGGCGTAGTCCGCCGAGAGCACGGTCGCCAGATCGGCGCCGGGGGCCGTCTTCACGGCCGTGAGTTCCCGCATCCGCTGCATGTGCGCGGCACGCTGGGCGCGCAGGTAGTCGGCCGGACGGCCGCCGGCCAGGATCGAGACGACGACCTTGGTGAAGATCTCGTTCGCCACGAAGGGCGCGGGCGGGGCGATCTCCCCGGTCCACCGGGCCAGTTCGCGAGCCCCGTCGTCCGTGGACCGGTACAGCGTCCGCTCCGGCCCCCCGTCGGCATCGGTCCCGTCGATCTCGGCGAGGCCGTCACGGACCAGGCGTTGCAGTGTTGTGTAGACCTGCCCGTATGCCAGCGGGCGGGCCTGCGGGAAGCGTTCGTCATGGCGCCGTTTGAGGTCGTAGCCATGGCTCGGCCCAGCCTTCAGCAGCCCCAGGAGGATGTGCCGGGTGCTCATGGAGATCAGTATGCACCACGTACATGTACTGAGTGAATAGTGCGGGTCGTGATGCAGGGCAGTGGTGTCGAACTGATGGCCGGTATGCCGGAAGAAGCACGTTGTCCGGCCGAGTACGTCTGGTATCGCGCCCACTGGGTAGGGCTGCGATAACCCGACACAAGCCGTACCCGACAAGGAGGCCCCCGTGGCCGCACCGGCTCATCTTCCGATCCCGGCCCAGTGGAAACCCGTGGCGGAGTCGTCCGCCGAGACCTACGAGGCACTGGACTGCCTCTTCGGCGCGGAGAGCCCCTGCGCGCAGGCGCCGCTGACCAGCGAGCCGCCGCTGCCCGACGCCGAGCCCCTGACCAGCGAGCCGCCGCTCGCCGACACCGCCCCGCTGACCAGCGAGTCCGACCCGGTCCCGGACTTCTTCGGCCCGGGGCTGTAGATGGCCGCGGCGCACGACGACGAGGAGTTGTCCCGGCTCGCCGAGCTGCACGGCGTCGCCACTTCCTACAGCCCGTCCCCGGACCGCGTGGTCCGGGTCGCCGTCGCCGCCGTGGTCGCCGCCCTGGCCGCCCTCGGCGTGGACGCGGGCACCCCGGACGCCGTCCGTGCCGCACTCACCGAACGCGAGCGCGAGCTGCGCGAACGGCTGCTGCCCCCGACGGTCGTGCACTGGACCCCGGCCGCGCAGGATGCCGCCGCCCACGCCGCACAGGACCCCGCCGCCCGCCCCGTCCCCGCCGGGCAGGACCCCGCCGCCCGCGGCGTGCCTGCCGCCCCTGCCGCGCAGGACCCCGCCGCCCCCGCCGCCCTCGCCGGGCAGGATCCCGCCGTCCCCGCCGCCCTCGCCGCGCTGCCCGCCGGGACGCGCCTGAGCATCGAGACCGAGCAGGGGGAGACGCGCGACACGGCCGAGGGCCTGCCGGCCGGCGTGCACCGGGTGAGCGCCACCGCACCCGACGGGCGCACCGCACAGGCCCATCTCGTCGTCGCCCCGCACCGGCTGCCCGCCCCCGCCGCCCGTTCCTACGGCCTTCTCGTCCAGCTGTACTCGCTGCTCTCCCGGCGCTCCTGGGGCATGGGTGACCTCGGGGACCTCGCCGAGCTGGCCGAATGGGCCGGGCGCACCGCCGGGGCCGGATTCGTGCAGGTCAACCCGCTGCACGCGGCCGTACCCGGAGCCCCGACCGACCCGTCCCCGTACCGGCCGTCCTCGCGCCGCTTCCCCGACCCCGTCCATCTGCGGATCGAGACGATCCCCGAGTTCGCGTACCTCCAGGACCCCGAGGACCGCACCCGGATCCGCGCGCTGCTGGAGCGCGCCGAGCGGCTGCGCGCCGCCGTCCTCGACAAGGGCGCCCTCATCGACCGGGACGCGGTCCGCGAACTGAAGCACGAGGCCCTGGAACTGGTGCTGCGCGTCCCGCTCGGGCCCGGACGGCAGGCCGCCTACGACGCCTTCCGCGCCGCACAGGGCCAGGCCCTGGAGGACCACGCCACCTGGTACGCGCTGGCCGAGACCTACGGCGCCGACTGGCAGCGCTGGCCCGAGGGGCTGCGGGACCCGCGCTCGGCCGACACCGCCCGCGCCCGTGCCGAGCTGGCCGGCCGCGTCGACTTCCACACCCGGCTCGCCTGGCTCACCGACGGTCAGCTCCGCGCCGCCCAGCGTGCCGCCCGCGAGGCCGGGATGCCCGTCGGGATCGTGCACGACCTCGCCGTCGGTGTGCACCCCGGCGGGGCGGACGCCTGGGCGCAGCAGGACCACTTCGCCGCCGGGATGTCGGTCGGCGCCCCGCCCGACGCCTTCAACGCGCGCGGCCAGGACTGGGGGCTGCCGCCCTGGCGCCCCGACCGGCTCGCCGCCTCCGGCCACGCCCCCTACCGCCACCTCCTGCGCGCCCTCTTCCGCTACGCCGGCGCCCTGCGCATCGACCATGTGATGGGCCTGTTCCGGCTGTGGTGGGTGCCCCAGGGCAGCCCGCCCACCGAGGGCACGTACATCCGTTACGACGCCGAGGCCATGCTCGCCCTGCTCGCCCTGGAGGCCTCCCGCGCCGGTGCGGTGGTGATCGGCGAGGACCTGGGCACCGTCGAACCGGGGGTGCGCGAGGCGCTGCAGCGGCGCGGGGTGCTCGGCACCTCCGTGCTCTGGTTCGAACGGGACTGGGACGGTGACGGCCGCCCGCTGCCGCCCGACCGCTGGCGCGCCGACTGCCTGGCCACCGCGACCACCCACGACCTGCCGCCCACCGCGGCCCGGCTCACCGGCGACCATGTCGACCTGCGCGACAGCCTCGGCCTGCTGGCCCGCCCGGCCGCCGAGGAGCGCGCGGAGGCGACCGCGGACACGGCGGAATGGCTCGCCCTGCTGGGCAGCCTCGGCCTGCTGGACAGCCCGGCGGCCGGGCCGCCGGGATCCGACGAGGAGGCGGAGATCCGGGGCGTCCACCGCTTTCTGCTGCGCACCCCGGCCCGCCTGATCGGCATCTGGCTCCCGGACGGTGTCGGCGACCGCCGCCCGCAGAACCTCCCCGGCACCTGGGACCAGTACCCGAACTGGCGGCTGCCGGTCGCCGACGCCGAGGGCCGCCCGGTGGCGCTGGAGGAGCTGACGGCCTCGCCGCGGCTGCGGTCCCTGCTGGAGGACCTGCGGGAGGGGACCGGGGCCGGGCCGGGGGAGGACGTGGCGGGGGGTGGGGCGGGGGGCGGGGGGCCGTAGGGCACCCCGGGCGCGCGGCCTTCCCGGCCGTTCGCTAACTTGAGAGCGTGGACAAGAAGAACGCCCTGCGCGCCGGCGCCCTGGCTGCCGGTACGACGCTGATGATGCTGCTCATGTCGTCCCCCGCCCTCGCGCTCACCCGCGACGACGGCGACGACCCCGGCAAGGGCCTGAGCGTCATCCAGACGCTGGGCCTGTACGTGCTGGCTCCGCTGGTGCTGTTCGCGGTCATCGCGGGGCTGGTGATGGTCCTGGACAAGTCCAAGATCCGCGTGCACAAGCCCGACGCGGCCAAGGCCAGGGCAAAGGCCTGAGCCGAATCCGATCTGCACCGAGGGCGCCTGTCCTCCCACCGGTACGCGCACACCGCCGTACCCCGGTGAGGACGGCGCCCTCGGCGTTTTCTGCGACCCCGCGGGGGTGCTCCGCGTCCGGCGCCGGAGCGGAAAGTCGGCGCCGAAGGGGCAAGTTGACGCCGGAGCGGAAAGTCGGCGCCGAAGGGGCAAGTTGACGCCGGAGCGGAAAGTCGGCGCCGAAGGGGCAAGTTGACGCCGGAGGGGCAAGGCGGCGCCGGAGGGGCGAGCCGGTGATCGTGCCCCGGCCCGTGCTGCCGCCTGAACGCCACGGGCCGGCACCGCAGGGCACCGGCCGCCCGGGCGCGGCTCAGGGGCTGGGCGCCGTCAGATAGCGCTGCACGGTCGGGGCGAGCCACTCCACGATCTCCGAGGGGTGCAGCGCCACCGCCGGCGGGAGGCGCAGTACGTAGCGGGTGAGGGCCAGCCCGAGCAGCTGGGAGGCGCAGAGCGCGGCCCGTACGGGGACCTGCTCGGGGTCGGGGCACACCCGGCGGGCCACCGGCAGCAGCTGGTCCCGGAAGATGCCCTGCATGCGCTCGGCCCCGGCGTCGTTGGTGACGCCGACCCGCAGTACGGCCGTGAGCTCCTCGTTCTCCTCCCACAGGCCGAGGAAGTGCTGCACCAGCGCCCGGCCGGCCTCCTCCCGTGGTGTCCGTGTCAGGTCGGGCAGCCTCAGGTCGAGCGCGACGGCCGCCGCGAACAGGCCCTCCTTGCTGCCGAAGTACCGCATCACCATCGACGGGTCGATCCGCGCGTCCCTGGCGATGGCGCGGATGGTGGCCCGCTCGTAGCCGTCGGCGGCGAAGCGCTCGCGGGCGGCGGCGAGGATGGCGCTGCGGGTGGCGTCCGAGCGGCGGGCCGCGGGGCCGGTTCTGGAATCTGTGCTTCTGCTGGGGCTGCCGGTCATGTCAACGAGCGTAGGCCAACGTCCGTGGGCCAACAAGTGTTGACATCGTTCGGCGGTCGTTCTACGTTTGCCAACAAGCGTTGGTCAACAGGTGTTGGCCATCAGGTGTTGACCACTACAGGTCGACAACGGGCGTTGGCATCCCAGGAGGCCCCCATGAACGGCACCGCTGGAACCACCGGCACCACCAGCCCCGCCGGCGACACCGGCGCCATCCCTCGCGTTCTCGTCGTCGGCTCCGGCCCCACCGGCCTTCTCCTCGCCGGCGACCTCGCCGCCGCCGGCGTCCCGGTCACCGTCCTCGAAAAGCGCCCGCACAAGATCAGCAACCTCTCCCGCGCCTTCGTCCTGCACGCCCGTGCCCTCGAACAGCTCGACGCCCGAGGGCTCGCGGACGACCTGGAGGCCGCCGGCCGGCCCCTCGACCGGCTGCGGCTCTTCGGCCGGCTCACCATCGCGCTCGACACCCTCCCCTCCCGCTTCAACCACCTCCTCGTCCTCCCGCAGTACGAGGTGGAGAAGGTGCTGGAGCGGCGCGCGGTCGAGGCGGGCGTCGACTTCCGGTACGAGACCGAGCTGACCGGTCTGACCCAGGACGCGGACGGTGTGACGGTGCGGGCCCGCGGGCCCGAAGGCCGCACGGAGAGCCTGCGGGCCGCCTATGTCGTCGGCGCCGACGGCATGCGCAGCGCGGTGCGGGACGCGATCGGCCTGCCGTTCCCGGGCAAGTCGGTGATCCGGTCCGTCGTCCTGGCCGACGTCCTGCTCGCCGAGAAGCCCCCGTCCCTGCTCACCGTCAACGCCGTCGGTGACGCCTTCGCCTTCCTCGCGCCCTTCGGCGACGGCTACTACCGGGTGATCGGCTGGCACCGCGGCCGTGACGTGTCCGACCGGGAGCCGCTGGACCTGGCGGAGGTCAAGGAGATCACCCGCCTCGCGCTCGGCCGGGACTTCGGGATGCACGACGCCCGCTGGATGTCCCGCTTCCACAGCGACGAGCGCCAGGCGCCCGCCTACCGGGCCGGCCGGGTCTTCCTCGCCGGGGACGCCGCGCATGTGCACACCCCGGCCGGCGGCCAGGGCATGAACACCGGGCTGCAGGACGCGGCCAACCTCGGCTGGAAGCTCGCCGCGGTCGTCACCGGCCACGCGGGTCCGGACCTGCTGGACAGCTACCAGGCCGAGCGGCACCCGGTCGGCGCCTCCGTGCTGCGCAGCAGCGGCGGCATCGTCCGCCTCGCCATGGCCAAGCGCCCCTGGACGCTGGCGGCCCGCGCCGCACTCACCACCCTCCTCGGCATCGTGGCCCCGGCCCGCCGCAAGGTCGTCGGCCAGATCACCGGCATCGGCTACCGCTACCCCGCGCCCCGCGGCGCCCACCGCCGCACCGGAACCCGCGTCCCGGACGTCGCCCTGGCCGACGGCGGCCGCCTCTACGAGGCCCTGCGCGGCGGCCGGTTCGTCCTGATCACCCCGGAGCCGTACGCGGACGGACGCGGGGAGCGGCTCGCCGTGGCGCGCTGGGCGAGCGACCGCCGTACGACCGTCCTGGTGCGCCCCGACGGGTATGTGGCCTGGGCGGCGGACGCCACGGACCCGGCGGGCATCGAGGCGGCGGTGGCCGCACACGTCGGCGGCTAGGCGGATGGGCGGATGGGCCGACCGGGCCCACGGGTCCGCTGGGCGGATGGGTCGACCGGGCCCACGGGTCCGCTGGGCGGATGGGTCGACCGGGCCCACGGGTCCGCTGGTTCGGCCGGTCCGCCGGGCGTGCCGGCAGGCACGCGGGCCGGCGGTCGGGCTGTCCGGCAGGCACGCGGGCCGGTCCCGCAGTCCCGCGGTCCGGTGGCCAGAGGCGCGTACGCGTATCGCAAGAGGATCCCGACCAACGGATGATCCCCCGGCGGATGATCCCGATGCCGGCCGAGCGGGCAGCGGGATCGGCCGTCCGGACCCCTTCCGGCGCCACCGTGCTCGTGGGCCGGAGAGCCGATGAAGAGCCGATGAAGAGCCGATGAGGAGTGATACCCATGACCGATCCCGCTCTCACGGTCGGATGCTTCCCGTACGACACGACGCGGGCGCTGTTCGACGGAACGGTGGACACCGGCCGCGTCGACGTCAGGATGGAGACCGGGGCGACCCTGCCGGAGATCTTCGACCGGTTGGTCCGCGGGAACGAGTTCGACGTCGGTGAACTCGGGCTCACGTTCTACCTGCGGCTGCTGGAGACCGGCCTGCCGTTCGTGGCGCTGCCGATCTTCCCGAACCGGGTGTTCCGGCACTCGTGCGTCTTCGTGAACGTCCACAGCGGGATCACCGGACCGGCCGATCTCGCGGGCCGGACCATCGGCGAGTTCGGCACCTACGGCCAGGACTCCGGCGTGTGGGCCAAGGGGATCCTGAGGGACGAGTACGGATTCGAGCCCGAGCGGAGCCGTTGGGTGATCGGTGGCCTCGAACGTCCCGCCGCCCCCTTCGACTTCATCCCCCATCCTCATCCGGCGGAAGTCGACGTGACCGTCGCGCCCGAGGGGAAGACCCTGAGCGCGATGCTCGACGCGGGCGAGATCGACGCCCTGTTCTCGGCGAACGTCCCGCAGTGCGTGCTGGACGGATCCCCTGACGTCGGCCGGCTGTTCCCCGACTTCGAGCCGCTGGAGCGCGACTACTACCGGCGGACCGGCATCTTCCCGATCATGCACACGATCGTCGTCCGGCGCGAACTGCTGCGGGAGCGGCCCGGCCTCGCGCACGACATCCACCTCGCCTTCTCCCGGGCGAAGGACGCCGCCGCCGACCGCTACCGCCGGCACCGCAGGCTCTACCAGGTCCAGACCATGGTCCCGTGGATGAACGCGCTGGTCGAGCGCAACGGCGAACTGTTCCCCGAGGACTGGTGGCCCTACGGCATCGCGGCCAACCGGACCGCCCTCGACACGTACCTGCGCTACCACTACGAGCAGGGCCTGTCCACGCGGCGGTGGAGGATCGAGGACGTCTTCGCCCCGGACCTGCTCGACACCTAGGCCGACGCACCGCCGCGGACCTGCTCGACAGCCAGGCCGGCGCACCGCCCCGGACCGGTCGCCCGGCCGACGCACCGCCCCCTGCCCGCTCGCACCAGGCCGTTGCGCGGCCCCGGAACCGCCGGGCGGCTGGGCTAGTGCTCCGCCCCCGGTGTCCCCGCGAGCAACTCACGCAGCAGGCCGGCCAGTTGGCCGGCCTGTTCGTCGTCGAGCGAGGACAGGGCCTCCGTCTGGACGGCCAGGCCGGCGCCGACCGCCCGGTCGATGACGTCGAACCCCTTCTCGGTCAGCGTCACCTGGAGGCCGCGGCGGTCGTGGGGGTCGGGCGAGCGGCGCAGCAGCCCGGCCCGTTCCAGCTTGTCGAGCCGGCCGGTCATGCCGCCGGTGGTGAGCATCAGCGTCGCCGAGAGCCGGCGCGGGGACAGCGTGTAGGGCTCGCCGGAGCGGCGCAGGGTCGCCAGCACGTCGAACTCGCCGCGCGAGATGCCGTAGGCGGCGTAGGCCTTCTCCATGCGGTCGCTCATGGCCCGGGAGAGGCGGTAGATCCGCCCGAAGACCTCCATCGCCTTCGTGTCGAGATCGGGCCGGACCGCCGCCCACTGCCCGATGATCGCGTCGACAGGGTCCTTGCGCTGCTGCCCGCCTTCTTCCATGTGCCGAGTATCGCTCGGCGGACGGTCACCCGCAAGAAAGTAGCTTGACGAAAAGTAGCTTGGAGCTAAGCTACTTCCTATCAAGTTACTTCAAGGGGGTCGGCACCGTGCAGAGGAAGAGCCGCAAGAGCGAGCGCATCCCGGGGGAGTGGGCCCTGCCCGTGGCCGCCGCCGTCAACGGCGTCGGTACCGGCATGTACGTGCCCTTCACGCTGGTGTTCTTCCACCACGTCACCGGACTGTCCTTCACCGTCGTGGGCGTCGTGCTCACCGTCACCGGCCTCGTCGGCATCGGCACGCTTCCGCTCGCCGGGGCCGCGGTGGACCGGTACGGGGCGAAGCGCGTGCAGTACGCGCTGTACGGCGTGCGGGCCGCCGGATTCGCGCTGTACCCCTTCGCCCAGTCCCTCGCCGCCTTCGCCGCCCTGGCCCTGGTCACCGCCGCCGCCGACCGCGCCTTCCCCGCGGCCCAGCAGGCGCTGGTCGGCGAGGTGGCGCGCGGCGCCGGCCGCGACCGGCTCCAGGCGGCGACCCGCGCGATGCAGAACGGCGGCAGCGGCGCCGGAGCCCTGCTGGCCTCCCTGGTCATCGCCTTCGCGGGGGATACCGGGTACAGCTGCGCGGCCTGGGGCAACGCCCTCTCCTTCGCGCTCGCCGCGCTGCTGCTGCGCCCGCTGAAGCCGATGCGTCCGGCGCGCGGGCGTACGGTCCCCAGCGCGGGCGCGGGCTACCGGCTGGTGCTGGCCGACCGGCCCTTCCTGATCGTCACCGGCGCCAACTTCCTCAACGCGCTGAGTTATTCGGCCCTGTCCGTGCTCTTCCCGCTGTTCATCGTGGAGTGGCTGCACGGGCCCGCAGCGCTCACCGGATCCGCCTTCACCGTGAACACGGTGCTGTGCGCGGTGGCCGGGGTGTTCGTCGGATCCCGGGTGCGCCGGGCCGGCGCCCGCCGCACCCGGGCCGCCGCGCTGGGCGGGGGCCTGTTCGCCACCGCGTTCGCCGCGCAGATCGTGCTGGGCACCCTGCGCCCGGACAGCGCGACGCTGCTGGGCGGTGCCCTGATCGCCGTGGTCGTCGTCTACACGGCCGGCGAGCTGATCCACAGCCCCGCCGCCGAGGTGCTCGCGGTGTCGGCGGCGCCCGAGGCGGTGCGCGGCCGGTACATGGCCGCGTACCAGATGTCCTGGTCCCTGGCGAAGGCGGTGGCCCCCTCGCTGTTCACCGCTCTGATCGCGGTGGACGGCCGGCTGCCCTGGGCCGTCCTCGTCCTCACTTCGGCGGTCGCCGCCACCCTGCTGATCCGCGTGGAACAGCGCCTGCCGGCGGAGGCGGTACGCCCGCTGCCGGTGACCGTCGCCCGCAACACGCCTCCGACCGCGGCGCCCGCCACGGTCTGACCCGCACTTCCTCGAAGGGAACGGCCATGAAGGAAACAGCCACTGAGGGAACGCCCACCGAGGCGACGGCCGTAGAGGGAACGGCCGTAGAGGGGACAGCCTTAGAGGGACCGGCCTCGAAGGAAACGGCCGCAGAGGAAACGGCCGCAGAGGAAACGGCCGCAGAGGAAACGGCCGTGAAGGGAACGGCCGGGAAGAAGACGGCCTTGGCGGGAGTGGTCGGGAAACGGTCCGCGACCGTCCTGCTCACCGCTCTCGCCCCCGTCTCCTGGGGCACCACCTATGCGGTGACCACCCAGTTCCTGCCGCCCGACCGCCCCCTGTTCACGGGCCTGATGCGGGCCCTGCCGGCCGGACTGCTGCTGCTCGCCCTCACCCGCGTGCTGCCGCGCGGCGCCTGGTGGGGGAAGGCGGCGGTGCTGGGCGCACTGAACATCGGCGCCTTCTTTCCGCTGCTGTTCGTGTCGGCGTACCGGCTGCCCGGCGGGATGGCCGCCGTCGTCGGCTCGGTCGGCCCCCTGTTCGTCGTAGGCCTCTCGGCGCTGCTGCTCGGGCAGCGGCCCGCCCCGCGCACGCTGGTCACCGGGGGCGTGGCCGCGTTCGGCGTCAGCCTCGTCGTCCTGCAGGGAGCCGGTGCCCTCGATGCGATCGGGGTGCTCGCGGCCGTCGCCTCCACCGCCTCGATGGCCGCCGGGACGGTGCTGACCAAGCGGTGGGGCCGGCCGGACGGCGTCGGCCCGCTCGCGCTCACCGGCTGGCAGCTCACCGCGGGCGGTCTGTTCATCGCGCCGGTCGCCTTCCTGGTGGAGGGCGCCCCGCCGGCGCTCGACGGCCGCGCGGTCGGCGGCTACCTCTACCTCGCGCTGGCCAACACGGCGGTCGCCTACTGGCTCTGGTTCCGCGGCATCGGCCGGCTCACCGCCCCGCAGGTCGGCTTCCTCGGCCCGCTCTCCCCGCTGACCGCGGCCGTCGTCGGCTGGGCGGCCCTCGGACAGGCGCTGACCCCGGTGCAGGTGACGGGCATGGCGCTGGCCTTCGGGGCGACGCTGGCCGCGCAGCTGGGCACGGGCAGGCGTACATCGTTCAGTTCTGCTGAAAAGACTGCTCGAAAGGATTCGATGGACCTGACGGGTCGGGCGTTGCGACGGTAGGTGCACACCGATCACCGAAAGGATCTCTGTGGCCACAGCCCTGCACCAGAACGCCACCCCCCTGCCCCGCCCCCGGAAGGCTGCCGCTCCCGCCCCCGTGCTCGGCCTCGCCCTCGCCGCCCTCGCCACGGTCGTCTGGTCCGGCAGCTTCGTCACCTCGCGCGCGCTGCACGACAGCGTCCCGCCCGTGCAGCACGCCTTCTGGCGCTGGGTGATCGCACTGGCCGCCGTCGCGCCGCTGGGCGCCCGGCAGGCCTGGCGGCAGCGGAAGCTGATCCGCCGGCACGGCCGCTACGTCCTGCTGGCCTCCCTGCTCGGCGTCGCCGTCTACAACACCCTCGTCAACCAGGCGGGACTCACCACCCCCGCCGCCACCATGGGCATGATCATGGCCGCCTCGCCGGTGCTGATGGCGGTGTTCGAACGGCTGGGCGGCGCACGGCTCGGGGCGCGGCGGGTCGCCGGGCTGCTCACGGCGTGCGCGGGTGTGGTGCTGCTGGTCGGCGGCGGTGCGCGGTTCGGCGCCGGTGACCTGTGGATGATCGCGGCGTGCTGCAGCTTCGCCGGCTACAGCGCGCTGCTGCGCCGCAGGCCCGCCGACATGAGCGGCACCGCGTTCCTGTTCACCACGTTCCTCGTGGGCACCGTCCTCCTGCTGCCCGTACAGGCCACCAGCCTCGCCGTCCAGGGCGGCTTCCGCCCGACCCCCGGCACGGTCCTGCCCCTCCTGTACGTCGGAGTGGCCTCCTCCGCGGTCGCCTTCTTCGCCTGGAACAAGGCCATCGCCCTGATCGGCGCCGCCCGCGCCGGCATCGTCTACTACCTCCAGCCCGTCTGCGTGGCCCTGCTCTCCTGGGCACTGCTCGGCGAGACGACCGGTGGGCCCCAGCTGCTGTGCATGGGGCTGATTCTGGGCGGCGTCATGCTGGGTGCGGGAGCTCGCCGCTGAGACCTCGCCCGTGCGGCGCGCACGGCCGACGGGGCCGGGCAGGAAAAGGCACCCTCTCTGTGTCCAGCCCAGCCTGTTCGGCTTGTTCGGCTTGTTCGGCCTGTTCGGCCTGTTCGGCCTGTTCGGCCTGTTCAGCCTGTTCAGCCGACGGTGAAGCCTGCGGCCTTGGTGTCCAGGGTGGTCGTGCCGTCCCCGGCGGTGGCGAGGACGGCGACGCGCCAGGAACCGCGCGGGGACGACGCGGCCTCGGCGCGGGTGACCCGGGTCGTGTAGGTGCAGCGCACGGTGTGCTTGCCGGCGGGCTTGCAGGCGGCCGACTCCACCGCGGCCATCTCCTTGGCGGTCGGCTCCTTCTTGGCGAGGGCGGAGTTCGCCGGCCAGGCCAGGACCTTCACGCTCTTGACGCCGGAGGACGCGGTGACCTCGGTGGCGAAGGCGAACGAGCCGTCCCGGCCGCCGTCGGGAGCGGTGTAGCGGGCGGTGCTGTGCGCCAGGGCGGGTGGCTGGTCCCCGGCGTGGGCGAGGGCGAAGGCACCCGCGCCTCCGAGGACGACGACACCGGCGGCCAGGGACAGGGCGATACGTCGGGACACGGCGGGCTCTCCGTAACTGTCTGGGGTGTGGGAAGCCGGCGCTCTTCGCTGCGCCGCCGCATCGATCCTCGCGGCACGGGCCCGCCCCGGACGTGAGCACGGGTACTCAACTCGGCCTGGGTGATGCCGCTCGGGACAGTGGGTCGGTTCCCCCGGGCAGCGGTGAGGACGCCGGCCCGTTCCGCGGGGCAGCCGTGAGGACGCCGGCCCGTTCCCGGAGGAGTCGTGAGGACGCCGGCCCGTTCCGCGGGGCAGCCGTGAGGACGCCGGCCCGTTCCCGGAGGAGCCATGAGGACGCCGGCCCGTTCCCCGAGGCAGCCGTCAGGACGCCGGCCCGTCCCCCAAGGCAGTCGTGTGGACACTGCCGTACCGGTGTCGTCCGAGGCCGGCGTGTAACGTGCCCGCATGGCCGAGTGGGACCTCAGGAAGCTGCAGATCCTGCGCACCCTGCGCGAGCGGGGGACCGTCACCGCGGCGGCACAGGCCCTGCACATGACCCCCTCCGCGGTCTCCCAGCAGCTCACCAACCTCGCCCGGCAGCTCGGCGTGCCCCTGCTGGAGGCCCACGGCCGCCGGGTGCGGCTCACCGACGCGGCCCGGCTGGTGCTGGGGCACGCGGAGGCGGTGTTCGAGCAACTGGAGCGCGCCGACGCGGCGTTGACGGCCTACGCGCAGGGCGAGGCCGGCGAGGTGCGGGTCGGCGCCTTCTCCACGGCGGTGCCCGCCCTCGTCGTACCGGCGGTGCAGGCCCTGCGGACCACGCACCCCGCGGTGACCGTCCGGGTCCGCGAGGCGGAGGCCGCCGAGGCCTGCGAGCTGCTGGCCGCCGGAGAGGTCGACCTCGCCCTCTCCCTCGCCGCCGAGGCCCCGAGCGCCGCCGACCCCCGCTTCACCCGCCTGCCCCTCCTCGCCGACCCCCTGGACGTCGCCCTGCCCCCGGACCACCCGCTGGCCACGGCCCCCGGCCTCACCCTCACCGACCTGGCCGCCGAACCCTGGATCTTCGGCGGCAGCGGCCCCTGGTCGGACATCACCCGCCGCGCCTGCGAGGCCGCGGGCTTCAGCCCCCACCAGGGCCACTCGGCCTCCGGCTGGACCGCGATCCTGGCCATGGTGGAGGCGGGCATGGGGGTCGCCCTGGTCCCGCGGACGGCGGCGGCGCGCCGCGACGGCGTGGTGATGCGGGAACTGGGCGCGGAGCGGCCGGTACGGCATGTGGTGGCGGCGGTGCGGAAGGGGGCGGAGGCGGGGGCGGCGGTCGGAAGGGTGCTGGAGGCCCTCAAGGACGCAGCCGTCCCGCCGCCGGTCACTCGGGTGTGAACTCGTACTGCAGCTCGCAGAAGTGGCCCGCCTTGACCATGACGGTGGCTTCGACGGGGCGGTCGTCGTCGCTGAACACGCTGAACACGACGCGCAGGGTACGGAGTGCCGGAAGGCCGCCGGGCAGGCTCGGCGCTCGGTGCTGCTCCTGGGTGGGAACCCTGGCCGACACCCGTCCCTGTGCGATGGGAGTGATCGGCTGCTGCGGAGCGCCTTCCCGCGTCGGCCGGACCGTCAAGGCCGGCGTACCGGCCCGTCAGGGCCGGCGTACCTCGTACAGGAAGCAGCCGTACTCCACCGCCCGTACCTGTACGAGTGCCACCTCCGGGTCGGTGAAGGCCTCGGTGAAGGCCGGTGCGAAATCGGCCCCGTCCTCGACCAGGCGGCCGCCGAGGATGCGGCCGTCGGCGGAGTAGCGGCGGACCGTGCGGTGGGCGTTGGCGAAGGGCAGGGTGTCGGTGTCCGGCGGCCCCGCGCATTCGTCGGCGTGGATGAAGACGGGGCCCTGCTCGTCGTAGGCACCCGGGTCGACGCCGGTCTCCGCCGCCCAGCGGCGCAGGGGCGCGTAGGAGACCAGGGCGATGCGCTCGCCGGGCACGCTGCGGCGCAGACAGCAGCGCAGCGGCGCGCCGCCCTCCCCGTCGGTGAAGGGGGTCATGGGCCGGCCCGCGTCGTCCGAGGTGCGCAGCTCCTTGAGGACGGTGGGCGTCAGCGGTCGTGCGGTGTATACGGTCATACCGTCAGGGTGGTCCGTCGCCGGCCCGTCGACCGGCGGGATCCGGACGTCGCCCTCGGGCCCGCCGGTCACCGAAGACCGGCCACGGCCGGCTTCCTCGCCTCCGACCGTGCGGCCGGCGTCACCGGCACCTTCGCCGACGTCACCGGAGGCATGTTCCCGGGCCGGCCCGCCGACGTCACCGGAGGCATGTTCCCGGACTGGCCCGCCGGCGTCACCGGAGGCCATGTTCCCGGGGCCGGCCCGCCGGCGTCGCGTCGAGCCCGTGGTGCCGCCCGTAGTGTCCGGTATTTCCCTCTGTATGCCGCTGTGTTCGTGCAGCCGCTTGCGGCGTGCGGGCCGCTCTTGACAGGGCCTGTCGCCGGCGCTGCCATGGGTGCGGCCAACGTCCCTACGAAACAGGTGAGTTGATGAAGGAGACCGCGGGTCTCGGCAACTCCCAGGTCACGCTCCATCCCGGCCCCGGAGAACTGGAGCGGCGGGCCCGTGCGCTGGTCGCCGCGGCGCCCGGGGTGCTGCGGCTGCGCACCGTCGGTGAGAGCCGCAAGGGGCGCCCGCTGCGGCTGCTGTCCGCCGGGAGCGGGGAGCGGCAGATCCTCACCGTCGCCGGTGCGCACGCCAATGAGCCGGTGGGCGGGGCCTCTGCGCTCCGGCTGGCCAGGGTCCTGGCGCGCCGGCCGGAGCAACTGCGGTCACTCGGCTGCACCTGGCACTTCCTGTTGTGCCTCGACCCGGACGGGGCCCGCCTCGCGCACGGCTGGCAGCCGGAGGAGCCGGCCCCGTCGCTGGAGGAGTGCCACCGGCACTTCTTCCGGCCCGAGTTCGCCTGCCACCCCGAGTCGCTGCCGGTGTCCGGCACGGGGCGGGAGCCGCTGCCCGAGTCGGCGGCGCTCGTGCGGCTGCTGGACGAACTGCGGCCCGCGGTGCAGTTCACGCTGCACGGCATCGAGTTCGGCGGCGCCTTCACGATGCAGACCAGGAAGGTGCCCGGTGCCGTGCGGGCCTTCCGGGAGACGGCCGCCCGCCTGCGCATCCCACTCGACCACCGTCCGGGCGACGGTCCCGACTGGCACCCGGACCCGCCGGGCGTCCTGTGGCTTCCCGACGGCAGCCCGGGCAGCGAGCGTGACCCCAGCGGTTTCGTCGCCGAGAGCACCTGGCTGTATCCGCGGCGGTACGGCACCCTGACCGCGCTCGTCGAGGCGCCCGCCTGGGCGGCTGTGGCGGTGAGCGATCCCCGGCCCGCACCCGACCCGGAGCTGGAGGGCGCCCTGGCGGGCGAGCTGATGCTGGGCCGTGTCGAAGCGCTTCGGGAGCTGCTCGGCGACACCCCGCCCGACGGCGTCCCCGAGGGTCTGCTGCCGCTGCGCACCGCCGCCCGCGAACTGCTCGACGTGGCACCGTCGATCGCCGCCGCCTGGGCCGGGGAGCGCGACGGCTCCCGGGGCCACTTCGCCACCCTGGGGATCGCCGGCCGCCGTATCCCGCTGCGGGCGGCCGCCATGATGCGCCGGGCCCTGGCCCGTACCGCCCCCGAGACCGCCGACGTCCTCGCGGACCTGGTGCGGGAGTGGTGCCGGGAGCTCGACAAGGCGTACGAGTTGCGCTGGATCCCGGTGTCCGCGCAGACCGCGCTGCACATGCGGACCATGCTGGACATCGCCCGCAGGGTGTGCCGCTGAGCGCGGCGGGTGTGCCGCCGAACACAGCGGGTGTGCCGCCGAACACGGCGAAAAGGGCGCCCGGCTCGGTGCCGGGCGCCCTTCGTCGGCGTACGCGGGGCTAGACGGCTGCCGCCGCGTCCGCCGCCTGGGCCTTCAGGGCGCGCTCGACGCCCGAGCGGGACTCCGAGACCAGCCGGCGCAGGGCCGCGTTCGGCTCGGCCGCGGCCAGCCAGGTGTCCGTCCTGGCCAGGGTCTCCTCGAAGACCTGGACCGACGGGTACAGGCCGATCGCGATCTGCTGGGCGATCTCGTGCGAACGGGAGTCCCAGACGTCCTTCAGGACCTCGAAGTACCTGTCCGCGTACGGGGCGATCAGCTCGCGCTGGTCGGTCTGCACGAAGCCGCCGATCACGGCCTCCTGCACGGCGTTCGGCAGCTTGTCGGAGTCGATGACCGACGCCCACGCCTCCGCCTTGGCCTCCTCCGTCGGGCGGGCCGCGCGGGCGGTGGCCGCGTGCCGCTCACCGGCCGCGGTGCGGTCGCGCTCGTACTCGCCGGCGATCTCCGCCTCGTCGAACCGGCCGACCGCCGCCAGCCGCTGGACGAACGCCCAGCGCAGGTCGGTGTCGACGGCCAGCCCCTCGACGGTGTGCGTGCCGTCCAGCAGGCCCTCCAGCAGGTCCAGCTGCTCGGGGGTGCGCGCGGTCGCCGCGAAGGCCCGCGCCCAGGACAGCTGGTGGTCGCTGCCCGGCTCGGCCGCGCGCAGATGGGCGAGCGTCGCGTCGGTCCAGCGGGTCAGCAGGGCCTCGCGGGCGGCCGGGTCGGCGTACAGGTCGATCGCCAGCTTGGCCTGCCGCTGCAGCGACTGCACCACGCCGATGTCCGACTCCTTGCCGATGCCGGACAGCACCAGCGCCAGGTAGTCGCGGCTGGCCAGCTCGCCGTCACGGGTCATGTCCCAGGCCGAAGCCCAGCACAGGGCGCGCGGCAGCGACTCCTCGAAGTCGCCGAGGTGCTCGGTGACGACCTTCAGCGACTCCTCGTCCAGGCGGACCTTGGCGTAGGAGAGGTCGTCGTCGTTGAGCAGGATGACGTCGGGGCGGCGCCGGCCGGCCGGCTGCGGTACGACGGTCAGCTCGCCGTCGACGTCCAGCTCGATCCGGTCGGTGCGCACCAGCTTGCCGCTCGCCCCGTCGAGGTCGTACAGGCCGATCGCGATGCGGTGCGGGCGCAGCACCGGCTCGCCCTTGGCGCCGGCGGGCAGGGCCGGGGCCTCCTGGCGGACGGCGAAGGAGGTGATGACACCCTCGGCGTCGGTGACGACATCCGGGCGCAGGACGTTGATGCCGGCCGTCTCCAGCCACTTCTTCGACCAGGTCTTCAGGTCGCGGCCGGAGGTCTCCTCCAGGGCGCCCAGCAGGTCGGACAGGCGCGTGTTGCCGAACGCGTGCGCCTTGAAGTAGGCCTGCACACCGGTGAAGAACGCGTCCTCGCCGACGTACGCGACGAGCTGCTTGAGCACGCTCGCGCCCTTGGCGTACGTGATGCCGTCGAAGTTGACGAGCACGTCGTCCAGGTCGCGGATGTCCGCCATGATCGGGTGCGTGGACGGCAGCTGGTCCTGCCGGTACGCCCAGGTCTTCATCGAGTTCGCGAACGTGGTCCACGAGTGCGGCCACTTCGAACCGGGCGCGGAGGCCTGGCAGGCGATGGAGGTGTAGGTGGCGAACGACTCGTTCAGCCACAGGTCGTTCCACCACTCCATGGTGACCAGGTCGCCGAACCACATGTGGGCCAGCTCGTGCAGGATGGTCTCCGCCCGGACCTCGTACGCCGCGTCGGTCACCTTGGACCGGAAGACGTACTGGTCGCGGATGGTCACCGCGCCCGCGTTCTCCATCGCGCCCGCGTTGAACTCGGGCACGAACAGCTGGTCGTACTTCGCGAACGGGTACGCGTAGTCGAACTTCTCCTGGAACCAGTCGAAGCCCTGCCGGGTGACCTCGAAGATCGCGTCCGAGTCCAGGAACTCGGCGAGCGAGGGACGGCAGTAGATGCCGAGCGGCACGCTCTGCCCGTCCTTCTCGTACACGCTGTGCACGGAGTGGTACGGGCCGACGATCAGCGCCGTGATGTACGACGAGATGCGCGGCGTCGGCTCGAAGGACCAGACGTTGTCCTTCGGCTCCGGCGTCGGGGAGTTGGAGATGACGGTCCAGCCCTCGGGGGCCTTCACGGTGAACTGGAAGGTCGCCTTCAGGTCCGGCTGCTCGAACGAGGCGAAGACCCGGCGGGCGTCCGGAACCTCGAACTGGGTGTACAGGTAGGCCTGCTCGTCGACCGGGTCCACGAAGCGGTGCAGGCCCTCGCCGGTGTTGGTGTAGGCGCAGTCGGCGACGACCCGCAGGACGTTGCGGCCCTCCAGCAGGCCGGGCAGCGCGATCCGGGAGTCCTCGAAGACCTCGCCCGGATCGAGCGCGTCCCCGTTGAGCGTCACCTCGTGGACCGCCGGGGCCACGAGGTCGATGAAGGAAGCGGCGCCGGTCCCGGCGACGTCGAAGCGCACGGTGGTCACGGACCGGTACGTGCCGCCCTCCTGCGCGCCGGAGAGGTCGAGATCGATCTCGTACGAGTCAACGGTGAGCAGCTTCGCCCGCTGCTGCGCCTCTTCGCGAGTCAGGTTTGTGCCAGGCACGCGGTCATCTCCTCGATATGTGTGGGTTGCGCGCCATCCTTCCATGGGATCCGCAGGGAAAGCGATGTCCTCCGCTGTTCACCGCGTCTCCGTCAGCACGCGTGCGAACCCCCGAACGGCCTCCGTCTCCGCCCCACGCTGCCACACCAGCCCGAGAGCGGAGCCGGGCAGGTCCTCGACGGGGACGTGAACGAGGTCCTCCCGCCGGTGGTAGGCGGCCGTGGGGCGGCACAGCAGCAGGGCGCCGCGGCCGGCGGCCGCCAGGGACAGGGCCTCCTGGCTCGCGGCGCTGGTCGCCGGGCGGCGGCACACGGAAGGGGCGGTCACGCGCCCGTGACCGCCCCTTGCCGGGAGGATGGCGAGGATCCGCCCTACTTGGCCGACAGCTCGGCCGCCACCAGTTCCGCGATCTGGACCGCGTTCAGCGCGGCGCCCTTGCGGAGGTTGTCGTTGGAGACGAACAGGGCCAGACCGTTGTCCGCCGTCTCGTCGCGGCGGATACGGCCGACGTACGAGGGGTCCTGGCCGGCCGCCTCCAGGGGCGTGGGGATCTCGGACAGGACGACACCCGGGGCCTTCGCGAGCAGCTCGGTCGCCCGCTCCGGGGAGATCGGGCGGGCGAAGCGGGCGTTGACCTGGAGGGAGTGGCCCGAGAAGACGGGGACGCGCACGCAGGTGCCGGAGACCTTCAGGTCCGGGATCTCCAGGATCTTGCGGGACTCGTTGCGCAGCTTCTGCTCCTCGTCGGTCTCGTTCAGACCGTCGTCGACGATCGAGCCCGCCAGCGGAAGCACGTTGAAGGCGATCGGCCGCTTGTAGACCTGCGGCTCCGGGAAGTCGACCGCCCCGCCGTCGTGGGTCAGCCGGTCCGCGTCGGCGACCACCTTCTGGGCCTGGCCGTGCAGCTCGGCCACGCCTGCGACACCGGAACCGGACACCGCCTGGTAGGTGGCGACGACCAGCGCCTCGAGGCCGGCCTCCTCGTGCAGCGGCCGGAGCACCGGCATCGCGGCCATCGTGGTGCAGTTCGGGTTGGCGATGATGCCCTTGGGGCGGTCGGCGATCGCGTGCGGGTTCACCTCGGAGACCACCAGCGGGACCTCGGGGTCCTTCCGCCAGGCCGAGGAGTTGTCGATCACGACGGCGCCCTGGGAGGCGACCTTCTCGGCCAGCGCCTTGGAGGTCGCGCCGCCCGCGGAGAAGATCACGATGTCCAGGCCCGTGTAGTCGGCGGTCGCCGCGTCCTCCACCGTCACGCCGTCCAGCACCGTCCCGGCCGAACGGGCCGAGGCGAACAGGCGCAGCTCGGTGACGGGGAAGTTCCGCTCCACGAGGATCCTGCGCATGACCGTGCCGACCTGACCGGTGGCTCCGACGATTCCGACCCTCACGACGACTCCCTCTGTGCGTTGCTTTCCTGACCGGGGCTTTTCCATCATGCGGCCGACCCCGGTCCACCTGTCCAATTCTTTGCGAAGCGTGCCCGAGGAGTGGGACACGATCACTCGACGGACGGTTGCACACCTGCGCCCGTCACCCGGCCGAGCTGGAGATGTTCCCTCGTTCGGGGCCCCGCGCCGGAAGCTGTGCTGTCCCGCCCCTGCCCGTCCGGACCCCGGCCACACCCGGTGTGACGTACACCTCTGACCCCGTCCGAACGTTTCCGCCCCCTCCGGCGTCGTAGGTCCAAACGCGTGAGGGGGTGGCTTGTGCTGCGCGGAGGGGCGCGCCGCGACCAGGGGGTGTACGCCGGTGCCGACCGCACCGGCGGGGATCCGCTGGACGCGGCCCAGGAACGCCGGGTGCGGGCGGTGCTCGCGCTCGGCGGGGTGCCGCAGACGGACCTGCTGGACGGGGTACAGCAGGTCCGTCTGCGGCTGCTGGAACGGGCCGCGAGCGGGCGCGAGGCGCCGCGGGACGTGTCGGCGTGGGCGGCGGTGGTCGCCTCCAACCTGGCCATGGACTGGCACCGGGCCAAACGGCGCCAGGAACGGCTGGGGGAGCGGCTGGCGTCGCAGCGCGAGCCCGCGCACCCGTCCGGCGAGGAGACCAGCCTGCTCTCCCTCGCCGTCGCCCAGGGCCTGGACGAACTGCCCGACGCCCAGCGCCAGGTGGTGATCCTGCGCTTCTTCGCCGACCTTCCGGTGCGCGCGATCGCCGAGGAGCTGGGCGTTCCCGAGGGCACGGTCAAGAGCAGGCTGCACACGGCGGTCCGCGCCCTGCGCGACCGGCTGCACGAGGACGAGGTGGTGTGACATGACCGCCGGACACGAGGGCGCGCAGGACGCCGGGGGCCGCGGGAGTGCGGGGGAGTACGACGGCACGGACGCGCTGCTGGCCGCGATCACGGGCGACACGCCGGGCAAGGAGGCCCACCGGGACCCGGACTTCCTGGCGGCCCACCGGTCGGCCGAGGCGGACGTGGCGGTCCTGCGGGAGCAGCTGACATGGCTCGCGGAAGCGCTGACCGGGGAGGCGCTGACCGGGGAGGTGCAGCAGGGGCAGGACGCCGAGCCCGTACCCGGAAGGCCGACGGCCGGGACGTCGGTGGTCGGGGTGTCCGGGGGAACCGGGGGAGCTGGGGAAGCCGGCCAAGCCGGGGAAGCAGGGAGAGCCGGGAGAGCTCGGGGAACCGGGGGCGTTGCCCGCCGGGCGCGCAGTGTCACCCGTCCCGTCGGTGCCGCCCGCCCCGCACGCCCGCCGCGTCCCGGCCGTCCGTCCGGCCCGCGCCGGGCGCTGCGGATCGCCCTCGGTTCGCTCGCGGGCGGCGCCGCGTTCGCGATGGTCGCGGGGCTCGGCTGGGTCCTGGGGCATGCCGTGGGGGACGCGGGGACGGGCGGGTCCGCCGACAGCGCGGCCAAGGGCGCGGCGCAGGGCACGGCCGAGGGTTCGGCCGGGATCTCCGGAGACGAGGGCCGGCCCGCCGACCCCGCACGGGTCCTGGCCTGCTACCGGCTGGTCGTGGAGGGAACCGTGGCCAAGGTGGAGCCGCGCCCCGAGAGCCCCTGGATCCGGATCGTCCTGACCGTCGGCCGCTCCTACCGGCCCGCGCACGCACCGGCCGAGGTCACGTTCCTCCTCGACAAGGGGGCGAAGCCCGCCCCGCGCAAGGGACAGCACGTACTCGTCGGGATCGGCCAGGGCCGGCAGAACGCCGGTCTGTGGGCCGTGGGCGACGCCCGCGTGGCCGTCAACCGGGCCTGGATCACCGAGGCGCTGCCCACGGCCCGGCACACCACCTGTCCGTAGCGGAGCGAGAAGCCGACCGGAAAGCGGTGAGGGGCGCAGGGGCCGACCGGCCTCCAGCGAGGGGCTGAGGAGCCGACCGGCCACCAAGGAGGGGCGGAGGCGCCGACCGGAAAGCAGTGAGGGGCGGGTGTCCGTCCGGACACCCGCCCCTCACCCGTCACCCGAGGTCACCGCGTCAGGGCGTGACCTTCTCGATCTTCACGCTGCCGGTGCCCGCGACCGTGCCGCGCGCGTTCACCAGCTGGACCTGCCCGAAGAACTCGCGGCCCGCCGGGGCCTCGGCGGCGGCCGTGACCTGGCCGGTCACCGTGGCCGAGTCGCCCGTGCCGAGCTTGACCGGGGCCGAGCCGTCGACCGTGACGGTGCCGAGCGTGGACGAGAAGAACACGTCCCGGTAGTCGTAGTCGGTCGAGCCCGAGGGGACCGAGTAGCCCACGACCTTGACGGTGTAGGTGCCGGCGGCCGGGGACGGTACGGAGACGGCCTCCTCCGAGTCGCCGTCCGCGGACTGCGCGACCTGCTTGCCGCTCGCGTCGTACACGGTCAGGTCGAGGTCGGCGGCGGCGTCGGAGACCTTGCCGATGGCCACGTCCAGGGACTTGGTGCCGGCCGGGACCTCCACCGTGGTGGTCTGCGTCTCGCCCTCCTTGATCGACGGACGGGCCGTCTTGGCGGAGCCGAGCGGGCCGCCGGCCAGCTTGCCGTCGAGGGCCGCGTACGTGTTGGTCACCTTCCAGGACGCGGCGGCCGGGGTGCCCACCTTGGCCTCGGGCACGGTCACGGTCTCCGGGTCGAAGGCCGCGCCGAGGACGGAGACGTCCAGCGTGTAGGGGTTGTCGAGCAGCGGCGAGGTACGGCGTGCCTCGACCTCGACCTCCCAGACGCCGGGCTGCGGGTCGGCGTAGGACCGCACGTCGGGCTTGCAGCCGTTGCCGTCCAGGTAGTTGACGTAGCAGTACGGGGTGCCGGTGTTGTCGACCGGGGTGCCGTACGGGTGGATCGCGATGAACCGGGTCTGGCTCTTGTCCTTCAGCCCGCCGAGCGCGACCTCCAGGGACTTGGCGCCCTGGGGCACGGTCAGGAAGTACGACCGGGTGCTGTTGCGCTGCACCGAACCCGGCGTGGAGTAGGTGTAGCCGACGGGGGCGGAGACCACGACCGTGGTGAGGATCTGCTTGTCGACACCCTCGGTCGTCGGGTCGTCGACCTCCAGGATCGCGCTCTTGATGCCGGCCGACCGGGGCGCCGCCTGGACCTTGACGGTCACCGGCTGGTTCAGCGGCAGCCGCACCACGTCGTCGCCGAGGATGCGGAAGGTCCTGCCGGCGTTGTTCTCGAAGTGCAGCTCGTGCCGGAGCGCCTTGTCCGGTCCGGAGGTGCGGGTGATGGTGACGTCGTACCACTTCTTCTGTCCGGCCTTCAGACCGCCCTCGCGGTCGTACAGGCCGGTGCCGCGGCCCGGGGTCTTGAGCGCCTGGCCGAGCGCGGTGTCGACGGGGGCGCTCACGGTGTAGTCGTGCGCGGTCGCGTCGTCGCGGATCGCGTCCCACGCGTCCACGATGTTGATGCGGCCCGCGCCCTCCTCGTAGGCCTGCGCACCCTTGATGTGGTCGGCCGTCGAGGTCAGTGCCGTGCGCAGGGTGGCGGGCGTCAGGTCGATGCCCTTCTGCTTGGCCGCGCTCAGCAGCAGCGCGCTCGCGCCCGTGGCCTGCGGGGACGCCATCGAGGTGCCCTGGAGCATCGAGTAGCCGGCCGGCAGGGTGTAGCCCGCCTCGGCGACCGGGGAGCCCGGCAGCCAGGTCTGGGTGGAGTTGATCGCGGCGCCGGGCGCGACCAGGGTCGGCGTGAAGCCGCCGTCCTCACGCGGGCCGCGCGAGGAGAAGGGCATCAGCGCGTACTTCTTGTCCACCTGCGAGCCGTAATTGGCGGCCCAGGTCTCCCTGGAGATGCCCGCGCCGACCGAGATCACCTTGTCCGCGAGGCCGGGGTCGCCGATGGTGTTGGCGCCGGGGCCCTCGTTGCCCGCGGAGATGACCAGCTGGACGCCGTAGGTGTCGATGAGCCGGGTGTACAGCTCGGCGCGCGCGTTGTTGCCGTCGTTGAGCGCCGGCAGGCCGCCGATCGACATGTTGACGATGTCGACGCCCCGGTTCGCGACCAGGTCGATCATGCCCTCGGTGAGCGCGACGTTGGTGCAGCCGCCGGTCCAGGTGCAGGCACGGGAGGAGACGATCTTCGCGCCCGGGGCCGCGCCGTTCATCTTCCCGCCGAACAGGCCGTTGGCGGCGGTGATGCCGGCCACGTGCGTGCCGTGCTCGGACTCGATGACGCCGATGTTGACGAAGTCGGCCTTCTTGCCGACCCAGTCACCGCCGTAGGGGTCCATCGGCACGTCCTTGCGGATCTGCACGACGAACGGGACGCGCTCCACGACATCGGTCTTCGGGTCGTCGGTGCCGAAGTAGCCGATCTGGTAGCCGTCCTTGTACGGCTTCATCGGCGTGTCGTCGGTGAAGTCGTGGTTGTTGTTCAGGTCCAGCGTGACCGTGCCGGCCGCCGGGTCGTACAGGACGCCCCAGCTGTCGGTGGTGTCGCCGTCCCGGTTGAGGTCGCCCTTCTCGTCGCCGCCGGTGGTGGCGGACTCCTTGAAGGTGCTGATCTCGAAGGAGCCGGCGGGCGCGGTCCAGGTCTGGCCGCCGTAGCCGAAGCTCGGGCCGGAGACCGCGGTGACCATGGGGCGCCAGGTGGCGTCGCCGTCCGCGATCGGGTCGGTCGAGGTGACCCAGTCGACGATCTTGCGCTCGCCGGTGGTGGTCTTCTGCAGCGCCGGGTGGCCGAGGTCGACGCCGGAGTCGAGGATGCCGATGGTGATGCCCCGGCCGTCCGCCTTCGGGTGGTCCTTGACGAAGTCGACGGCGCCGGTCTCGAAGGACGGGTTGTACGGGTTCTCGGCGGGGGTGTTCTTGCCGGGCCCGCGCTGAGCGCCCTTCGCCGAGGACGGCTTGGCGGCGGTCGTGGCGTTCGGCGCCGGGTCGTCCAGCCGGATCTCCTGGCGCAGGTCGATCGCGTGCACCGAGGAGAGCTTCGCTGCGGCGGCGATGGCCGAGTCCGCCGCCTTGGTGGGGACGGTGGCCCGCACATAGCCGAGCCCGTCGTAGGTCCGGCCCACCGAGCCGCCCCTGACCGCGTCCAGTTCCCTGGCGACCTGCTCGGTCTGCCCCGGTGCGGTCGCGATCATCATCGTGACGTTCTTGTCGCCGTCCGCCTTGGCCTCGGCGAGCAGATCGGCGTCGTCCGAACCCAGCTTGTGCTGGGCCGACTTGACGCCGGAGCCGGTCGCCGCGGCCGGCGGTGTGTCCGCGGCGAGGGCCAGGGGTACCGGCCCGGCCGCGGAGAGGGCGGCCACCACGCCCACGGCCACGGCTGTGCGGGCCAGGCGTCTCGGGCCGGGTATCGGGTCACGGTCGGGGGTGAGGGTCATCGGCGTCCCTAGTAGGTGAAGAGTGCAGTGCCGGACGAGGGCACAGCTTCACCCAAGGGAGTGAATTTTGGGGACCGTTGACCGAATCGATATCGATGTATGGGGAAAACCCGCGATGCGTTTTGACCGGCTAAGGCGTGAATGCTTGCGGATTTAGTCAGTTGTCCTTGGAGCGGGCGTAATGGCGGGACGCCTTGGCGCGGTTGCCGCAGGCGGCCATCGAGCACCAGCGGCGGGTGCCGTTCCTGGACGTGTCGAAGAAGTGCAGGACACAGGTGTCGTGGGCGCAGGAGCGGATCCGGTCCGGGGCCCGGGCGAGCAGTTCCAGGTAGTTGCGGGCGGCCAGCCAGGCCGGACCCCAGGACGGGTCGGCGAACTCCGGCTCCTCGGCCGCCCCCTCGGCGGTCAGCCGGGCCCGGATGCGCCCGTGCGCCAGGACGGCGTCGACGAGCGGCGCCCCGTCCGTCGGTGACCCGTCCACCGCGGTGCCGAGCGCCTCGCGTGCCCGGAGCAGATGGCGCAGCGCGTCCTCGTCGCCCGCGTGGGTGTCGTCGAGCCCGTTGGAGGCCAGCCACACGGCCAGCCCGCCGGTGTCGGCGAGCAGGTCCCGGGTGACGCCCTCCTGGTTCCACCGGGTGTTGAGCAGGTCGAGCGCGAGGGGCTCGCCGGTGAGCGGGCGGGGATCGCGGGCGGTGGACATGGTGCACTCCTTCTCGGCTAACCGCTCAAGAGTACGTGACCGGTTGACTCCTCTCCATCTAACCCTCTAACGTCTTCTATGACGGTTAGATTGTCCGACGGGAACAGCCCGAGCAGCCCCCAAGAGGAGAGCCATGACCCTGCGCACCGGCCACACCGGCCTGAACGTCACCGACCTCGACCGCTCGCTCGCCTTCTACCGGGACGTCCTGGGCTTCGCGCTGCTCGCCGAGGGCAAGGAGGACGACCGCCGGTACGCCTTCCTCGGCGCGGGTGACGGCGCGGGTGACGGCGCCGAGCCGCTGCTCACCCTCTGGCAGCAGGCGCAGGAGGCGTACGACGGCGGCCGGGCCGGACTGCACCACCTGGCCTTCGCGGCCGACTCGGCGGACCGGGTCCGGGAGTACGAGACGGCGCTGCGCGGCGCCGGGGTGGAGTTCCACCACGAGGGCGTGGTGGCCCACGGGGAGGGGGCGGCCTCGGGCGGGATCTTCTTCCACGACCCGGACGGCACCCGCCTGGAGATCTCCGCGCCCCTGGGCGCCGAGGATGCCCCCGCCCCGCACGCCTCGGCTCCGACCTGCGGCTTCTTCTAGTCATGAGCGGCTATCACGCGGGCTCGCGCGCCCTGCAGGACCGGGTAGGGGTGCGGGAGCGCGCCGACCACGTCGGCCGCTCCCTCGGCCAGGACATCACACCGGTCGCGGCGGCCTTCCTGGGCATCCAGCCCCTGCTGGTCGTGGGGGCGGCGGATCCCGGCACCGGCCGGGTGTGGGCCTCGCCGCTCACGGGCCGGCCCGGGTTCGTGCGGGCCACCGGGCCCCGGCAGATGTCCGTCGACGTGGGTGCCGCCCGCGCTTCCGGCCGTGCGGGAGGGCGGCCCCCGGCCGATCCGCTCGCGGCGGCCCTGGCCACACCGGGCACCCTCGTCGGCTCCATCGCCCTCGACCCGCGCACCCGCCGCCGTATGCGCCTCAACGGCCGGCTCCGGCCCACGGCCCGGGGCTTCGCCGTCACGGCGGACCAGGTGTTCTCCAACTGCCCCAAGTACATCCGGCGCCGGGAGTCCTACGAGCGGATCGAGAGCCGCACACCCCGGGCACCCCGGCGGGCCGACCGGCTGCGGGCGGAACAGGCCGGGTTCATCGCCGCGGCCGACACCTTCTTCCTGGCCACCGTGCACGCCGCCGGGGCCGACGTCAGCCACCGCGGCGGCAGCCCCGGCTTCGTCCGCGTCGCCTCACCCCGCGAACTGACCTGGCCCGACTACCCCGGCAACGCCATGTTCCTCACTCTCGGCAACCTGCGCACCGACCCGCGCGCCGGACTGCTCTTCCTGGACTGGACGACCGGTACCGCCCTCCAGCTCACCGGCGAAGCGCACACCGAGTTCGCCCCCGACGGCGGACGGACGGTCCGCTTCGCCGTCACGGAGGTGCTGGAGACCGCCGAGGCCCTTCCCCTGCGCTGGTCGGCGCCGGAATATTCGCCCGCCAACCCGGAGGACAGCCGCTAACGTCCGTCCATGCGACGGAAACTGAGGGTGGCGGCCTACGCCGTGTGCATCCGCGACGGACAGATCCTGCTCGCCCGTTCCCCGAGTCCCGACGGCACCCCCGAGTGGGTCCTGCCGGGCGGCGGCATGGAGCACGGCGAGGACCCCTACGACACCGTGCGCCGCGAAGTGACCGAGGAGACCGGCTACCGCATCCGGGTCACCGCCCTGCTCGGCGTGGACTCCTCGCGCCATGTCCTCCGCAGCGGGCGGCTGCGCCGCCGCACCGACCACCACGGCGTGCGGATCGTCTACGCGGGTGAGGTCGTCGGCGGCGAACTCCGCCACGAGATCGGCGGCTCCACCGACTTCGCGGCCTGGCAGGACCTGGACGCCGTTCCCGGACTGGTCCGGGTGTCGCTCGTCGACACCGCGCTGCGGCTGTGGCGCGAGCGCCCCGCGGCCGGACATCCGGAGCCCGGAGCCCGTCCCCTACCCCAGGAGATGAACGAGGAGTAGCCGTCCTCGGGCCATCCGCAATCCACTCCATGGCCGCACCCCTACCCCGAGATCCACGTACGGTGATCGGCGCTGCGCGTTGCCGCCGCGTTCACGCGCAGGTCATCCCCGCTGCCAACCATCCAGAGCGAGCGGGGCGTTCGCGCCTGCGACGGCCCGCGACCACCTGCCGACGCGTTCGCACTCGGGGAGATCGCGCCATGTCGCGCATACGCTCTGTCGCCACCTCCGCTCTGGGGGTCCACCGCCGTACCGTCCTCGCCGCCGCCGGAGCGGTCTCGCTCTCCGCGGGCGTCGGCTACGCCCTTCGCCCCACCGACAGCGAGGCCGCGTCCCGCACCGAGGCTCCCGTCGCCGCCTCGCGCAAGGTCTCCGGCGCGGCCCCGCTCGCCCCCTACACCAAGGGCACCACCCTCGCCTCGGTCGCCGCCCCCCGCAACAGCTCCGGCTACCGCCGCCTGGGCGACGGACCCGGCTGGAAGCGGGTCGTGCGCAGCGAGCTGGCCGCCGCCAAGTCCGGCCGCGCGGGCCGCCGCACCACCCTCGCCGCGTTCGTGCAGTTCACCGACCTGCATCTGATGGACGTCCAGCACCCGCTGCGCCTGGAGTTCCTGCGCTCCACCGACCCGCACGCCTGGCGCCCGCACGAGGCGCTGACCGTGCCCGGCGCCATCTCACTCGTCGAGCGGGTCAACGCGCTGCGGGGCGCCCCCGTCACCGGCGCCCCGCTGCACTTCGTCATGACCACCGGCGACAACACCGACAACAACGCCCACTCCGAACTGGAGTGGTTCATGAAGGTGATGAGCGGCGGCCGGATCAGCCCCAACACCGGGGACCCCCGGCACTACGAAGGGGTGCAGAACAGCGGCCTCAAGCTGTACTGGCAGCCCGACTCCACCGTCCGCGACGGCGACAAGGCGCTCGGCTTCCCGCACCTGAAGGGCTTCCTGGCCGCCGCCGTCCGCGAGGTGAAGAGCCCCGGCCTCAACCTGCCCTGGTACTCCACCGTCGGCAACCACGACGCGCTCCCGCTCGGCTGCTACGGCTCCCACGCCGACCGCTACCTCGTCGAGGCGGCCATCGGCGGCAAGAAGCTGCTGAACGTCTCCGCCGCCGACGCCAAGAAGCTCCAGGACGCCATCAAGAACGCCAAGGACCCCAAGGGTGTCGGCTACCGCGACTTCCTCAAGGCGCACGCCCGCTCGATGCACTCGGTCACCCCGGACGAGAAGCGCGCCCCGTACACCTCCGCGGACTATCTGAAGGCCCACCTGGACCCCGCCCACCAGGGCCACGGCCCGGTCGGCCACGGCTACTCCTCGGCCAACCTGGACGCGGGCACCCAGTACTACGCCTTCCGCATCTCCGACGACGTCATCGGCATCAGCCTCGACACCACCGACGCCGGCGGCCACTACGACGGGTCCATCGGCACCGCCCAGCTGAAGTGGCTGGACAAGACGCTCAAGGACAACAAGGACTCCTACGCCGTCGTCTTCAGCCACCACACCAGCAAGACGATGAACAACACCCGCCCCGACCCGGCCCGCCCGGGGGAGCGGCGCCACGACGGCGCCGAGGTGATCTCGCTCCTCGCCTCCCACAGCAACTTGCTGGCCTGGGTGAACGGGCACATCCACAAGAACGTCATCACCCCGCACAAGGCCTCCGGCGGCCGCTCCTTCTGGGAGATCTCCACCGCCTCGCACGTCGACTACCCCCAGCTCGCCCGCGTCATCGAGCTGGTGGACAACAAGGACGGCACGCTCTCCGTCTTCACCACCCTGATCGAGTCGGCCGCCCCGCACCGCACCGACTACGCCGACCTCTCCCAGACCGGCCTCGCCGCGCTCTACCGCGAGCTGTCCTACAACGCCCCCGGCGCCAACAAGACCCTCGCGGGCAGCGCGGCCGACCGGAACACCGAGCTGGTGCTGAAAAAGAGCTGAAAGTCACTCAACCGGGCTACAAGGAAGCAACCTTCGCGCATCACCACCAGTCAGTCCCCGCGACCGGACCGAACGGCACAGTTGGGGGAAAGACATGCGCGTACGTACGACCCTGGTGGGCGCCACCACCCTGCTCCTCACGGCGGCCCTGGCGGGTCCGGCCGTCGCGGCCGGCTCCGCCGGGAGCGGCCACGCGTCCGACGGCCACGCGGCCACCCGCCGCGCGATCGAGGAGGCGGTCCGGGCCGGCGTGCCCGGGGTGACCGCCACCGCGAAGGACGCCCACGGGACCTGGTCCACGACCGCCGGAGTGGGCGACCTGCGCACGGGCGGACCCCGCTCGGCTGCCGACCGCTACCGGGTCGGCAGCATCACCAAGACCTTCGTCTCCACCGTCCTGCTCCAGCTGGAGGCGGAGGGCCGGCTGTCCCTGGACGACACGGTGGACCGGTGGCTGCCCGGGGTGGTGCGGGGCCACGGCCACGACGGCCGCAGCATCACCGTCCGCCAGCTCCTCAACCACACCAGCGGCATCTACAACTACACGGCCGACCAGGACTTCGGCGCCGACTACTTCCACAAGGAGGGCTTCTTCCGGCACCGCTACGACACGCTCACCCCGCGCGACCTGGTGGCGATCGCGATGAAGCACAAGCCGGACTTCGCGCCGGGCACGTCCTGGAACTACTCCAACACCAACTACGTCGTGGCCGGCATGGTGATCGAAAAGGTCACGGGGCACTCCTACGCCTCGGAGATCACCCGCCGCATCATCGACCCCCTGCACCTCACGGCCACCTCCCTCCCCGGCACCCGGGTCACGGTCCCGCACCCCGGCAGCCGTGCCTACTCGAAGCTCGCGCAGGGGGCGACGGGCCCGACGTACGACGTCACGGACCTCAATCCCTCCATCGCCTCCTCGGCCGGCGAAATGATCTCGGATTCCGCGGACCTCGACCGCTTCTACAGCGCCCTGCTGCGCGGAAAGCTCCTTCCGCCCGAGCAGCTGAAGGAAATGAAGACCACCGTGAAGATCGACGGCGCCCCGAACGTCGGCTATGGACTCGGGCTCATGAACACCAAGCTGACCTGCGGTGTTCAGGTCTGGGGGCATGACGGAGGCATCCACGGCTCCTCGTCCGCGGCGGTGACGACGGCGGACGGCCGCCATGCGCTGGCGCTGAATTTCAACGGGGACTGGGCCGGGGACACGAACGCCGTGATCGAAAAGGAATTTTGTTAGGCAACGTTTCATGCGCGTAGTTCTGCGTTAACTCGTACGTAATGTCCGTACCGCCTCATATCGGCTAACCCGGTGTTCACGGGGATGGCTCGATTTATGTGCAAGGCGGGTGGTCGTGTGCGCGTGAGGCACGGACTGCATGTGTTGTCGGTCTACGAGGGTTTCTTCTCCGGAGGGGCCCGGATCGTGCACAGCGACGTCGTACTGGGACTGGCCGAGGGCGGCCAGTCCCACCAGGTACTCAGCATCCATGGAGAGGTCCACCGCGAGGCCACCCGGCAGCGGATGGAGGACGACCCCTGCTACCGGTCGCTCACGGCCGGCGGCGTGCGGGTCACGTCACTGGGCCGCAGCGCGGGCCTGGTGGACGGATCGGTCGCGGCGTCCGTTTTCAGCGGACCGGAGCTGGCCGAAACGGCACGGTCCATGGCGGCGGCCGATGTGATCCTCTCCCTCAAGGAGCAGCCGCTCGCTCTCCTGAACCAGGCCGGCCTGCCGCGCCGCCCGGTCGTGGTCGGCCTGCACCGCTCCGACCCCGAGAACCAGGGCCCCGCCCTGGACGAGCTGAAGGCCGCCATCGCCGACGGCACGGTGGTGGCGTGCGTGTGCTGCGCCGAGTCGACCCGGGCGGCGTACGCGGCGGCCGGCATCCCCGACGACGTGCTGCACGTCATTCCCAACGGGGTGGACCTGCTCCGCTTCCGCCCGGACCCGGCGGCCCGGCTGGCGTTCCGCGCCGGCCTGGGCATCCCGGCCCAGGCACCGGTGATCGTCTTCGCGGCCCGCTACGCCACGATGAAGAACGTCCCGCTCCTGCTGCGGGCCGCCCGTGCCTTCCTCGCCCGCCGGCCCGAGGGGCACGTCCTGATGTGCGGCGCGGGCATGAACGACACGAACCCGGCCCTGTGGGCCGACATCGAGATCGCGTTCGGTGCGGACCGGCACCTCGCGGAAAGGATTCGCCTCCTGGGTGTGCGCCGCGACATGGAGACCGTCTACGCCGGGTCCGACGTCGTCGCCCTGACCTCCGCCTCCGGGGAGGCGGCGCCGCTGTGCCTGATCGAGGGCATGATGTGCGGCGCGGTCCCGGTGACCACGGACGTGGGCGACAGCGCGGAGATCGTACGGGGGCACGGCTTCGTGACCCCGCAGGACCCGGAGGCCATCGCCCAGGCCTGGACGGCGGCGGTCGCCGCCCGCGCCGGCCTCGCCCCGGCGCTGGAGGCGAGCCGCGAACGCTTCAGCCGTACCCGCATGATCGCCGCGTACGCCGCGCTGCTCGACGGCGTCCATCTGCGGGCCTCGCGCCTGCCGACGCTGCCCGAGCCGCTGTAGCGGTGCCCGAGGCGGGGCGCCGGCGGCACCCTTCGGTACGGTGACCGCCGGCGCCCCGCACCGGTCCTGGGGCGGCATCGATGCGGTGGGGGAGATCGAGTGCTCTTGCGATCGGGCGGAAGACGGGGCGCCGCGGCCGTGCTCTGGGCGGTTGCCGTGCTGTTCCTCGGGGCCTGCGGGAAACAGGTGGTCGGCGCGACGGACGGGGCCCCGGCGCTGCCCTGGACCACGGCCGAGCCCTCCGGCGTCACCGGCGCCCGGCTCGGGGCCGACGGCCGCACGCTCAGCCTCGACACACGGGTGCCCAGCGGTGCGCGCGCCTGTGTGAAGCAGCTCAAGGCCGTGGTCACCGACCAGGTGAACGGCGCGGTGTGGGTGCAGATCACCTTCACCTCGCCGTCGGGGGACAGGCGCTCCGGGTGCACCCGGGAGAAGCCGGCCACCGCGCGGGTGCGGCTGCCCGGGCCGCTGGGCCGGCAGGACCTGATCGTCGACCACGACACGCACTTCACCCTCGACGGTGCGAAGCCGCCCGCGCTGCGGCTGTGCGGCCGGCTCGGCTGCCGCCCGCCGGCCACCGGCTGTACCCCGGCCTCCTACGACCAGGCCCTGATGGCCGCGGATGCGCCCGAGCACACGTACCGGGACGCGCAGCGGTGCGACGGTAAGTGGCTGGTGCTGGACTTCTCCTGGCGCACGGGACCGGCCTGCGACGACACATCGGATCCCGCCTGCTCGTCGGCGCTGGGCGACCGCTGGTTCTTCCGGGCGGAGAAGTCCGGGTGGGTGCCGTTCCTCGAGAGCGTGCGCGGCGGCTGCCAGGACGTGCGGCGCAAGGAGCCCCGCTTCCCGACCGCACTGTGCGGGCCGCTGGCTCCGCTGCCCGCCGGGCTGCATCCCAGCTACCCCCCGTCGTCCGCCCCGCCGTCCACCTCGCCGTCCGGCTCACCCTCCGTCTCGCCGTAGGGGCGCCGTATGAGCGCCGCAGGAGCGCCGCGGTGGCGCCGCGGGGCTCAGGACACGCGGTTGAGGACCGGAAGGTAGCCGAGGGACTGCCCCGGTGCCGTCGGGTGGTACGACTCGGTGATCGCCAGCACGTCGACGCTGTGCAGCCAGGGGCTGGCGGAGCAGATCTCGTGGCCGGCGAAGGCGGCGGTGACATCGGCGAAGGTGAACCCGTGGGCGGCGGCGCGCCGGGCGATCACGGCGTTGAGGTGGTCCACGGCGTCGTTGACGGCGGCACGCTCCGGGTCCGCGAGGCCCAGCGCGCAGGAGCCCTTGAGCCGGTACAGGTGCGGATAGCCGAGCACCACGACGCGGGCGGCGGGCGCTCTGTCCCGGATGGCCGTGTAGAGGCGGTCGAGGTCGGCCGGCAGGGACGCGTCCATGGTGCCGCGCGCGCTGGTGACGGCGGACAGACAGCGGGTGGTGCCGCCCAGCGCGCAGGTCGCCATCGTGGTGGCGAAGCCGACGTCGCTGCCCCCGACGGTGAGGGTGACCAGGCCGGTGTGCGGGCCGAGCCCGCCGAGCTGGCTCTTCAGGACGTCGTTCGTCCCGGCGCCGTTGCAGGCGGCGAAGGTGAAGGACGACGGCGCGTGGGCCTCGGCCCACAGGGCGGGGTACGCGCGGGTGCTGCGCTTGCAGTCCTTGTCGGAGGGCAGATAGTCGCCGGCCCCGGCACCGGAGGAGTAGGAGTCGCCGAGGGCCGCGTAGCCGGCGGCCATGGCCCGGGGTGCCGCCACTTGTGCCGTCGCGGGGTCGGCGAAGGCGCAGGCGGCCGCGAGGAGGAGGGAGGAGGCGCCTGCCGCTATTCGGGACTGTCTCATGTGTCCCCGTCTATCGCGGGCCGCCCGGCCCCGCCCGCTGCGCTCGTCCGCCCGGGTGAGCCCTCACCCGGGCGGCCCAGCAGAAGTGGACGGACGGCGGCACGCACGAGGAGGGGCCACCGGTGTCCGGCCCGGTGGCCCCTCCTCTCCCCTCCTGATGCTCCCCCGGTCCGTCACTACCGGGGCAGCACCACGACGTAGGCGGCCGGATCGCGGTCGCCGGACGCCATCAGCGCCGTACGGACCACCGCCGCCTGTTGCTCCAGGGACTCCCTGAGCTTCCTGGGGGTGAGGTACACGACCGTGATCCCCAGGCGTTCCAGGTGCTCCCGCTTGCGCGCGTATTCCGACCACAGCGCGTCCTCGTCCTGGCGCGGCGCCCGCGTGTCCAGTTCCACCGCCACCGCCTGCTCCGGCCAGTAGGCGTCCACGCCGCCCAGATGGGGGCCGCCGGGCAGGCGCAGGTCCACGTTCCAGACCGGGTCGGGCAGACCGTACTCGCCGACCATCCGGTAGAGCCGGTTCTCCGCGATCGCCCGGCCCTCGGCGATCAGCGAGTCCACGGCGTCGACCACGTGCGGCCGGTTCAGCAGCTTCGCGGCGGTCAACTCCCGTACCACCGCGGCCGGTTCGCAGTGCCCGGCGCGCACCGCCTCGGTCAGCAGGCGCCGTACCGCGCCCGCGTCCGTCAGCTCCGCCACCGCGTCCGCCAGCGCGCGCGGCACCGGCGCCACCGGAAGTCCGGTCACCGCGCGGGGCGTCGGCAGGGACGGGGTGCGCAGGACCCGCACGTACCCCGCCGAGCGCAGCCGGCGCATGCGCGGGACCAGCACGTCGACGTGGTCCAGGGACGGCAGCGGCGGGGTCGACGAGAAGCCGTGCAGGGTCAGGGCGGCCAGCCCGGTGATCACCGCGTCCGCGTACACCGGGCGGTGCGGGTCCTCGGCGGTGGGCTGGGACGGGACTCCCGGCGCCGACTCGCGCGCCGCGTACAGCAGCGCGCCGTGCAGCCGCTCCTCGCCCGTCGGCGGGCCGGGGTGGAGCAGGACCACGTTCGGCAGCAGCTGCTGCCAGGGGCCGCCGGGGCGGCACTGCTCGGTCAGTTCGGCGGACGTCACGCCGTGGGAGCGGAGCTGAGCCGCCGTCAGGACGCGGCGGCGGACCTCGGAGAGGTGGCGGAGGGGGCGGGGGGAGAGCGGGGTGTTGTGCGTCATGGCCTCGAAGTTCCCGCGCCTTGTGCCGCTTTTAACCGTTGTTACACGCCTGTCGATAAATGCGGACAAGCTGGTACTAAAGGACGGGTGTTCGGGTGTCGAGTAGGCAGCGAAAACCCCTGGTCCAATCGGGTGCGGACCAGGGGTTACGGCTCCTATTGCCTGAATTCCGTAACGGTCACCGGGGCGGCGACCTCAGGCCAAGGCTCAGGCTCCGGCCGCCGCCGCGTCGCACGCCTGTCCGCGCAGCGACCGCGCCAGGTCGTCCCGCGCCTCCAGCACGAGCCGCCGCAGCGCCGGAGCCGCCTCGGCATGGGACTCCAGCCACGCGTCCGTCGCGTCCAGCGTCTCCTGCCGGTCCTGGAAGGAGGGGAACAGGCCGCGCACGACATCCATGCCGATCTGGATCGACCGCTCCTGCCACACCCGCTCGATCACCGCGAAGTACTTCGCTGCGTACGGAGCCGTCAGCTCCCGCTGCGAGGACTGGTCGAAGCCTGCGATCGTCGCCTCCACCAGGGCGTTGGACAGGGTGTCGGACTCCACCACCTGCGCCCAGGCCTGCGCCTTGACCGCCGCCGACGGGCGCGCCGCCAGGCAGCGGACCTGGTGCCGCTTGCCGGACGCCGTGTCGTCACGGGCCAGTTCGGCCGCGAGGGCGCTCTCGTCGGCCGCTCCGTGCGCCGCCAGCGGCCCCAGGAACGCCCAGCGCAGCTCCTGGTCCATCTCCAGACCCTCGACCGTCTCGGTGCCGGCCAGCAGGTCCTGCAGCAGCGCGAGATCGGCCTCGGAGGAGGCGACCGCGGCGAAGAAGCGCGCCCAGGCCAGCTGGTGCTCGCTGCCCGCCCCGGCCGCCCGCAGCTCCCGCAGCGCACCCTCGGCGAGCAGCCCCTCGCCCGTCGTCCGCCACTCGGGCGCCGCGTAGTGCACCAGCGCCGACTCCGCCCACGCGTGCAGCATCTGCAGCACGCCGATCTCGGACTCGCGGCCCGCGAACCGCAGCACCAGGTCCACGAAGTCCCGTGCCGGCAGCAGTGCGTCCCGGGTCAGGTTCCACAGTGCCGACCAGCACAGCGCGCGGGCCAGCGGGTCGGTCAGCGCACCCAGGTGCTCGCGCAGGGTGGCCAGCGAGGTCTCGTCGAAGCGGATCTTGCAGTAGGTCAGGTCGTCGTCGTTGACCAGCACCAGCTCCGGGGCCTCGGCCCCGGCCAGCTCCGCGACGACCGTGCGCGGACCCTCGACGTCCGTCGCCACCCGCGCGTACCGCTCCAGCGCCCCCTCGGGCGTACGGCGGTACAGGCCCACCGCGACCCGGTGCGGGCGCTCCTCGGGGTGCGACTCCGGCGCCTCCTGCACCACCGCCAGCTCGGCGACCCGGCCCTCGGCGTCCAGCAGCACCTGCGGGGTCAGCGAGTTCACCCCGGCCGTCTGCAGCCAGGAGTGCGCCCACGCCGTCATGTCCCGGCCGCTGGTCTCCGCCAGCACCGACAGCAGGTCGCCCAGGCGCGTGTTGCCGTACGCGTTGCGCTTGAAGTAGCGGCGGGCGCCCTCCAGGAACGCGTCCTCGCCGACGTAGGCCACCAGCTGCTTGAGCACGGAGGCGCCCTTGGCGTACGTGATGCCGTCGAAGTTCAGCTTCGCGTCCTGCAGGTCACGGATGTCGGCCGTGATCGGATGCGTGGAGGGGAGCTGGTCCGCACGGTAGGCCCAGGCCTTGCGGCGGTTGGCGAAGGTGATCCAGGCGTTGCCGAAGCGGGTCGCGCCGACGTTCGCGAACGTGCCCATGAAGTCCGCGAAGGACTCCTTCAGCCACAGGTCGTCCCACCACTCCATGGTGACCAGGTCGCCGAACCACATGTGCGCCATCTCGTGCAGGACGACGTTCGCCCGGCCCTCGTACGACGCCTGCGTCACCTTCCCGCGGAAGATGTACTCCTCGCGGAAGGTCACCAGACCGGGGTTCTCCATCGCGCCCAGGTTGTACTCGGGCACGAACGCCTGGTCGTACTTCCCGAACGGGTACGGGTAGTCGAAGTGCTCGTGGAAGAAGTCCAGGCCCTGCTTGGTGACCAGGAAGACGTCGTCGGCGTCGAAGTAGGGCGCGAGGCCCTTGCGGCACAGGGCGCCGAGCGGGATCTCCAGCTTCGTGCCGTCCTCGAAGGTCCGCTCGTAGGAGTCGGTCACACAGTGGTACGGGCCCGCCACCACGCAGGTGATGTACGTCGAGATCGGCTTGGTCTCGGCGAACCGCCACACGCCGTCGGCGAGTTCGCCCGCCCCGTTGCTCCACACCGTCCAGCCCTCGGGCGCCTGCACCTCGAAGCGGTACGGGGCCTTGAGGTCCGGCTGCTCGAAGTTCGCGAAGACGCGGCGGGCGTCGGCCGGCTCGTACTGCGTGTAGAGGTAGACCTCGTCGTCCTCGGGGTCCACGAAGCGGTGCATGCCCTCACCGGTGCGGGAGTAGGCGCACCGGGCGTCGACCATCAGCTCGTTCTCCGCGGCCAGGTCCTCCAGGGCGATCCGGGATCCGTCGAAGACCTCACCGGGGTCCAGGTCCTTCCCGTTGAGTGTGACGGAGGTCACGCTCGGCGCGATCAGGTCCGCGAAGCTCGACGCACCCGGCTCGTTGCAGCGGAACCTGATGGTGGTCACCGAGCGGAACGTGCGCGGCTCCCCGCCCCCGTCGCCGACGGCGGACCGCAGGTCCAGCGCCACCTCGTACCCGTCCACGGACAGCAGGGCGGCCCGCTCCCGGGCCTCGTCGCGGGTCAGATTCTCACCGGGCACGGGCGGCACTCCCTCGTGAACGCTTGGAAACGGCTGAACAGGACCGATCCTGCCATGTGCCCCTGACGCGGGGCAGCAGGGAATGGAGCCGCGAGGCACGTTGTTGAGTCTTCAAAAGCACGTTTCGCTGAGGAGAGACATGTCCGAGACCGAGACCACCCCCTCCGGCAAGACCCCCGTGGACTTCTGGTTCGACCCGGTGTGCCCCTGGGCCTGGATGACTTCCCGCTGGGTGCTGGAGGTGGAGAAGGTCCGCGACATCGAGGTCCGCTGGCACGTGATGAGCCTGGCGGTGCTCAACGAGGACAGGCTGGACGAGCTGCCGGCGGAGTACGCCGAGAACATGCGGCCGGGCGGCAGGACCTGGGGGCCGGTGCGGGTGGTGACCGCGGCCCAGCAGCTGCACGGCGACGAGGCCGTCGGCAGGCTCTACACCGCCCTCGGCACCCGCTTCCACAACGAGGGCCTCGGGGTGAACCGCGACAGCATCGCCGCCGCCCTCGCCGACGCGGACCTGCCCGCCGGCCTGATCGAGTTCATCGACAAGGAGACCTACGACGCGGAACTGCGCGCCTCCCACAAGGAGGGCATCGACAAGGTCGGCCAGGACGTCGGCACCCCGGTCATCGCGGTGCCGGGTGCCGACGGCGAGCAGATCGCCTTCTTCGGCCCGGTCGTCACCCCCGCCCCGAAGGGCGAGGAGGCGGCCCGCCTGTGGGACGGCACCCTCGCCGTCGCCTCCGTCCCGGGCTTCTACGAGATCAAGCGGACCCGGACCAAGGGCCCGGACTTCAGCAACCTGTGAGCCGCCCGAACGGGCCCGGTCAGCGCCGGGCCCGTTCCCGTGCCTGCGCCAGCCGTTCCAGGTGCTCCGCATACCCCTTCGCGTAGTACGCCGCCCGCGCCGCGTCCGGCTCCACCACCAGCGTCGGCTCGGTCCAGGCCGCCGCGTCCAGGGCGACGCCGTACCGCTCGGCCGCCGCCAGCACCGCGCCCCGCGCGCCCACCTCGCCCTCGACCACCCGCAGCGGACGGCCCAGGACGTCCGCCAGCAGCCGCATCCAGGCGGGGCTGCGGGTGCCGCCGCCGCACACCGCGAGCGAACCGGTCAGACCCGCCGCGGCCAGACAGTGCCGGGCCGCGTAGCCGATGCCCTCGCACGTCGCACGGATCAGGTCCGCGGGCGTCGACTCCAGGCAGACACCGGTCAGTTCGGCACGCAGCCGCGGCTCCACGAAGGGGGCCCGCTCACCGGAGGGCGCGAAGTACGGCAGCACGCGCACCCCGTGCGCGCCGGGCGGGGTGGCGGCCAGCAGGGCGTCGACCTCCGGGTGCCGCACGCCCGTGGTGCGCAGCACCCAGTCCAGGGCCGCCGTACCGACCATCGCGGGCATCGCCCGCAGCCAGTGGCCGGGCCGGTCGGTGGAGATGTACAGGCCGGCCGGTTCACCGCCGAGGTCCAGGCCGGTGGTGGCGACCAGGGCGGCCAGGCAGGTGCCGACGATCAGCAGGCCGTCCCCGGGCGCGCCGACCCCCGCGCCGAGCGCACAGGCGGGCAGGTCGTACGGGCCGTTCGCCAGCCGGGTGCCGGACGGCAGACCCGCACCGCGCGCCTCGGCCGTCGCCACCGGATCGGCCACCGGGGGGAGCAGCCCCCGCCGGTGGGTCAGCCCGAGCAGCTCCACGACCCCGTTGTCGTACGACCGGGTGCGCGGGTCCAGGAACGGCATCGACGCGTCCGACACGTCCGTCACCGCCGACGCCCCGCCGGTCAGCCGCTGGAAGACCATGTCCTTGCAGTAGACGGCCGCAGCGGCGGCGTCCAGCGACTTCGGCTCGTTCCGGTCCAGCCAGGCCAGCAGCGGGCCCGGACAGCCGGGGAACACGGCGTTGCCGGTGCGCCGGAAGACGGTCTCGAAGGTGCCGTCCTCCAGCCACTGGTCCACCAGGCCGTGGGCCCGGCCGTCCATCCACGAGAGGGCGGCCCGTACGGGCCGCCCCGCCGCGTCCACCAGCCACACCCCGTCGCCCTGCCCGGTCAGGCCGGCCAGCTCCACCGGCTCCGGCACCCGCGCGGTCACCGCCTCCAGGACGGCGAGGACGGCCGCGTACACCTCCTCCATGTCCTGCTCCACGGCCCCGTCCCGCAGATCGAGCCCCACCGGCCGTGCCTCGACGGCCAGTTCGCGGCCCGCGGTGTCGAAGGCGGCCGCCTTCACCATGGACGTGCCCACATCGATCCCGACGTACATCACACCCCCTGGGTAGGGAAGTTCAGGTCAGACAGTGCGCGAGCGGCTCCCCGCGCACCCAGCGCCCCACCTCGGCCGCGGCGATCCGCGCGGCCTTCTCCGCCACCGCCCGGCTGGCCCCGCCCAGATGCGGGGTGAGGACGACGCGGTCGGCGAGCCCGGGCAGCCGGGAGTCCGCGGGGAGCGGCTCGCGTGCGTAGGTGTCCAGCGCCGCCGCCGCGATCCGCCCGCCCTCCAGCGCGTCGCACAGCGCGTCCTCGTCCAGCAGCGGGCCCCGGGCCGCGTTGACCACCACCGCGCCGGGCGGCAGCAGAGCCAGCTCACGGGCACCGATCAGACCGCGCGTCTCGGCGGTCAGCCGGGCGTGCAGGGTGATCACCCGCGAACGGCCCAGCAGTTCGTCCAGCGAGGACACGCGCAGCCCGTGCACCTCCCCGCGCACATACGGGTCGTACACCATCACCCGCGCCCCGAAGGCGCACAGTGCCCGCGCCACCCGGCTGCCCACCGCGCCGTAGCCGACCAGGCCGACCGGCAGGTCCTCCAGCTCCAGACCGCTGTGCTCGTACGTGTAGTACGCCGACCCGGCCCAGCTCCCTTCGCGGGCCAGCAGCTCGTGTGCCTGGGGGATGCGGCGCAGGGCCGCCAGGAGCAGGCCGACGGTGAACTCGGCGGTGGCGGCGGCGTTGCGCCCCGGCGCGAAGCACACGCGGACGTCGTGCCGCCCCGCCGCCTCCAGATTGACGTTGACCGGCCCGCCCCGGCAGACCACGACCAGCCGCAGCGCCGGGCAGGCGCCGAGGACGCGTTCGGTGACCGGGCCCATCTGGGTGACCAGCACCTGTGCGTCCGCGAGCGCGCCGATCAGCTCGTCCTCGGCGTCGCTGGCCTCGCTCACCTCGGCGACCGGCCCGAAGGGTTCCAGCGGCCAGCCGAGCATCAACTCTGCTACGTCACACGCGCCCCGCAGCTCACGGCCGACCGCCTCGGTGATCAGCGACGGCAGGACGAAGCGGTCTCCGGCGGCCACGACACGCGGCCGGCTCATGGAAGTCATCGAAGGGAGTCTCCCGTCTGGGCGTCGAGGACATGGGCGGATCCGGCCGTCACCCGCGCGTGCGGTGCGGCGTGCGCGCGCGGCGGCTCCGGCCGCTGCGCGGCCCGGACGGCTCCCGCACGGTCGTCACCCTCCCTCCGGATCCAGGCCGCACACCTCATAACGCACCTTGTGCTCGTCCAGGTCACGCAGCGCCTCCGGGGACGCCCCGTCGTCCACGAGCAGCAGGTCGAACCGGGACAGCGGCGCCACCCGGTGCAGCGCGACCCGGCCCAGCTTGGTGTGGTCGGCCAGCAGCACGGTGCGGGCGGCCGCATCGAGCATCGCCCGTTTCACCGAGACGATGTGCTGCTCCTGGTGGTAGGCGTAGCCGCCGTGCACGCCCGACGTGGAGGCGAAGCACACGTCCACCCGCAGCTGCTGGACCGCCTCCACGCAGGACACCCCGAGGAAGGAGGAGTGCAGCCGGTCGTAGTCGCCGCCCAGGGCCATCAGGCGGATGCCCTGCCGGCCGGCGAGGAGGTTGATCGCCTCCAGGAAGTTGGTGACCACGGTGAGCGGGGTGATCTCGCCGACGCGGAGCAGACGGGCCAGCTCCAGGGCCGAGGTGGAGTCGTCCAGCAGGACCGCCATGCCGGGCTCCACCGACTTCAGCGCCCGCGCGGCGAGCGCGGCCTTCTGTGCACGCATGGTCTTCAGCCGGTACTGCACGTTCGACTCGAAGACCCCGGAGGGCTGCGCGGTCACCCCGCCCCGGAACTTCCGCACGATGCCCTGCCGTTCGAGTTCGTCCAGGTCCCGGTGGACGGTCATCAGACTCACCCCGAAGCGCTCGGCCAGCTCGGCCGCGGTGGCCGAGCCCGCGGCCAGGACGAGTTCGGCCACGGCGGCCTGCCGGGCCACGGGCCCCTGCGGGAGGTGCGTGCCGCTGTCGCTCGTCGTGTCCCGGTCCGCCGGCCCGGGCGCGCGGGCCGGCCGGCCGTCGGGGGAGCCTGCGCGGTCGCGCGCGGGAGGGGGCACCCGTGACCTCCGTCGGTAGGGCGGCCGAGCCGGTTCGGGCCGACCGTGCGAGTCGACCCGACAACAGAGGGTGTAACGGCAGCGGATGGCCGTCAATCCCTTGTGCACGGGGAAAACAGAGGGAAATCTCAGAAGAGCGTGGGAACTTCACAGAGCCGGTCGCGATGTACGGGAGGTCCGGATGGGGTCGGCGTGGCTCGGGATCGATCTCGGTACGCAAGGGGTGCGCGCACTGCTCGTGACGGCCGACGGCACCGTGCTCGGCAGCGGCTCGGCGCCGCTCGGGCGCGGGCGCCGGGAGGGAGCGCGGCACGAGCAGGACCCGCACGAGTGGTGGGAGGCGGTGTGCGCGGCCTGCCGGGCCGCGCTCGCGGGAGCCAGGTCCGGCGTGGGCGGGGTCGCGGTGTGCGGCACCTCCGGGACCGTGCTGCTCACGGACCGCGCCGGGCGCCCGACGGGGCCCGCGCTGATGTACGACGACGGCCGGGCGGCGGCCGAGGCGGGACGGCTGCGCTCGGCGGGCCTTGCGGTGCAGGACACCTGGGCGCTGCCGAAGGTGCGCTGGCTCGTCGACCGGCACGGCCCCGGCCGGGCGGCGCACCAGCCCGACCTGATCAACGCGCACCTCGTCGGCAGGCCCGTCCCCGCCGACTCCAGCCACGCCCTGAAGACGGCGTACGACGTGGAGCGCGACCGCTGGCCCGACATCACCGGACTCCCCGCGGGCACCCTCCCGGACGTCGTGCGCCCCGGCAGCCGGCTCGGCGAGGTCTGCCCGCCGGCCGCCGAGGCCACCGGCATCCCGGCCGGCACCCCGGTCGTCGCGGGCATGACGGACGGCTGCGCGGCGCAGATCGCCTCCGGGGCCTTGCGCGAGGGTGCCTGGAACTCGGTGCTGGGCACGACCCTCGTCCTGAAGGGGGCCGCCGCCGAGCCGGTGCGCGACCCGGCCGGCGTGGTCTACAACCACCGTGCACCGGACGGCACATGGCTGCCCGGCGGTGCCTCCAGCGTCGGCGCCGGGGTCCTCACCGCCCGCTTCGCGGGCGCCGACCCGGCCGTGCTGGATGCCCGCGCCGCCGCCCACGAGCCGTCCGGCGCGGTCGCCTACCCCCTCGTCTCTCCCGGCGAACGCTTCCCCTTCCGGGCCCCGCAGGCCACCGCCCTCCTCCTCGGCGACCCGGCCTCGGACGCCGACCTGTGGGCGGCCCTCCTGCAGGGCGTGGCCTTCACCGAACGCCTCTGCCTGGACTACCTGCACCACCTCGGCGCCCCCCTGGACGGCTCCCTCGCCTTCACCGGGGGCGCGGCCCGCAGCGCGTACTGGAACCAGCTCCGCGCCGACGTCCTCGGCCGCCCGGCCCGGGTGCCACGGGAGACCGAACCCGCGCTGGGCATGGCCGCACTGGCCGCATACGGCACCGGCGCCGCGCCCACGCTCGCGGACGCGGCCGACGGCATGGTCCGCACCGGGACGACCATCGACCCGCGCCCGGACCGCACGGCCCGCTTCGCCGAGCCGTACGCCCGCCTGGTGGGGGAGCTGGAGTCCCGGGGGTGGCTGCCGGCTGCGGTGGCGGCGCATGCGCGGGCCCGTCTGGACCGGGATACTCCAGGCCCATGAGTACGACCCTGCTGCTGGCCCGCCACGGCCAGACCGTCTGGCACGCCGAGAACCGGTACGCCGGGGTGAGCGACGTCGCTCTCACCGCCGCCGGGCACGCCCAGGCCGAGGCACTCGGCCGCTGGGCCGCCCTGCACCCGGTGGACGCGGTGTGGACCTCGCCCCTGTCCCGCGCCGTGGCCACCGCCGAACCCGCCTGCCGTGCCCTCGGCCTCACCCCGCAGCGCGAAGGCGACCTGCGCGAATGCGACTTCGGGGTGGTGGAGGGCCGTACCCTCGCCGAGTTCGGGGCCGAGGACCCCGAGGCGGCGCGGGCCTTCCGGGACGACCCGGTGGCGCATCCCTTCCCCGGCGCCGAGGACCCACGCGCCGCAGCGGCCCGGGGCACGGCCGCCCTGCACCGGATCGCCGCAGCCCATTGCGGTCAGCGGGTCCTCGTCGTCGCCCACAACACCCTGCTCCGGCTGGTGCTGTGCTCCCTCCTGCACATCCCGCCGGCCGAGTACCGCCGGGTCTTCCCGCGACTGCGCAACGCGGCCGTCAGCGAGCTCCGCATCACGCGGGAGAGCACCGCGCTGCTGTCGCTCAACATCCCCTGCGAGTGACCTGTCACGGGTGCGGCAGCAGTCCCCGCTCCATCGCCACGACCACCGCCCGCGTCCGGTCGTTGACGTCCAGCTTGGCGAACAGGCGCAGCAGATGCGTCTTGACGGTGGCCTCGGAGATGACGAGGCGACGGCCGATCTCGGCGTTGGTGAGCCCGTCGGCCACCGCGGTCAGCACATCGGTCTCACGGGCGGTGAGCGGATCGTGGACGGGGCGCCGCATCCGGGCGACCAGCTTCTCCGCCACCCGGGGCGCGAGCACGGTCTCGCCGCGTGCGGCCGAGCGGATCGCGTCGGCCAGCTGCTCCCGGGTGGTGTCCTTGAGCAGATAGCCGATGGCACCGGCCTCGACCCCGCGCTCGATGTCGGCGTCGGTGTCGTACGTGGTGAGGATCAGCACGCGGGTGCGCGGGTGCCGGGCGACGATCTCTGCGGTCGTCGAGACCCCGTCCAGCACCGGCATGCGCAGGTCGACCAGGGCCACGTCCGGATCCCGGCGGGCGACCAGGTCCAGGGCGGCGCGGCCGTCGCCCGCCTCGCCGACGACCTCGATGTCCGCCTCCCCGTCCAGCAGGGCGATCACCCCGGCCCGCATCACGGTGTGGTCGTCCACCACGACGATCCGGAGCCCGTTGCCGGTCATGCCGCTCCTCCCACCGGGATCACCGCGAGGATCCTGGTGCCGTCCCCCACCGAGCTGGTCACCGTGAGCCGCCCGCCCAGCTCGGCGAGCCGCTTGCGCATCCCGTCCAGGCCGAAGCCCGCGGAGGCCTCGACCACGAATCCGGTGCCGTCGTCCGTGATCTCCAGTTCCACGGCGTGCGGGCGCCGGGCCAGCACCACCCCGACCGTCGAGGCACCGGCGTGCTTGCGCACATTGGCCAGGGACTCCTGGGTGCAGCGCAGCAGCGCGATCCGGGTCTGCTGGTCGCAGTCCAGGTCGGCCAGTTCGGCGGCCATGCTCAGCCCGGTGTCCTCGGCGAACCGGTCCACGATCCGCTGCAGGGTCTGCGCCACCGAGCCGGGGTGCGCACCGCCCGGCTGCCGGCCCGGGCCGACCAGCTCCCTGGCCTCGGCCAGGTTCTCCCGGGCGGTCGACTCGATCGACACGAGCTGCCGGGCGCTGCGCCCGGGATCGGTGACGAGACCGGCCCGGGCGGCCTCCGCCAGGACCACGATGGACGCGAAACCCTGTGCGAGCGTGTCGTGGATCTCCCGCGCCATCCGCTCGCGCTCCTCCGCCGCGCCCTGGCGCAGATGCGCCTCGGCCAGCTCGGCCTGGGTGCGCTCCAGCTCTCCGATCAGCCGCGCGCGTTCGCTGCTCTGCTCGACCACCGCACGGGCCCACAGCCCGATCAGTACGCCGACCGCGACCACGATCAGCGTGCCCACGGCCGTCTCGCCGAAGAACTTGCCGGACCAGCCCTGCCGCAGCCAGCCCCCCAGCAGCGTTCCGGCGGTGGCAAGGCCCAGGAAGGCGAGGGAGATCCTGGGGGTGCGGCCGAACATCCAGTAGTGCGGCAGCGTCACCATGAACAGGGCCGCGTAACTGGTCCCCAGGTAGGCGAGTCCGGCGAGGGCGAGCACCAGCACCGCGAGGTACCCGTGCGGATGTACGAGGGGATGGGCGGGGCGGCGGTCCAGCACGGCGAAGCACAGGGCCACGCTGCCCAGCAGGGCGAGGGCCGCGTACCGGTCGGCGCCGTGGCTCAGCGCCGTGATCCCGACCGCCATCGCGGCGAACAGGACCCAGCACACCGCGTTCCAGCGGCGCAGTGAGGTCGCCCACAGGGCGTCGGCGGTCGGAGCGGATGATGCGGTCATGTCCGTCAACCTACGTCCACCAGGGCGGGGTTCGGGCCGGCGGCGGCGGTCCGGACCGGGCGCACCGGCCACCAGGTGCGCTCGCCGAGCAGCAGCAGGGCCGCCGGCAGGATCAGTACGCGCACCACGAAGGCGTCCAGCAGGACGGCCGCGGCGAGCACGAAACCGATCTGCTTCATCTCGATGATGTGGAGGAAGACGAAGCTGACGAAGACCGTCGTCATGATCACGGCCGCGCTGGTCACCACGCCCGCCGACCGCCGGATGCCGTCGACGACGGCCTGCCGGGTGGGCGTGCCGGCGAGCACCGCCTCCCGGATCCGGCTGACCGCGAACACCTGGTAGTCCATCGACAGACCGAAGAGGATCACGAAGAGGAACAGCGGCACGCGGGAGCCGATCGACCCCGTGGAGCGGAAGTCCAGCAGCCCCTGGGCCCAGGTGTGCTGGAAGACCAGCACGAGCAGTCCGAGCGCGGCCGCCGCCGACAGCAGGTTCAGGGCGACACCGAGCAGACCGAGCACGACCGAGCGGAACGCGTACAGCGTCATCAGGAACGTCACCAGCAGCAACGCACCCAGCACGAGGGGGAGTCTGGCGTCCTGGTGGGCCGGATAGTCGGTGTAGCGGGCCACGTCGCCGGTCACGCCGTACTGCGCGCCGGCGACCTTGCCGACGGTGGCGGGCAGATAGGTGTGCCGCAGATGGTCCAGGGAGGCGTACGCCTGCGGGGAGTTGCCCAGGTGGGGCACCCGCAGCTCCAGGGTGCTGGTCCGGTGGTCGGCGGAGGTGCGGATGCGGCCGGCACCGGTGAACAGCGGGTCGGCGGCGGTCCGGCGGGCCAGGGCGCGCAGTTCCCCGGTGACATCGGCGGAGCGCGAGGCCGCGGCCCGTACGACGACCTGGTGGGTGACCCGCCGCTCGGGGAACTCCGCGTTGAGGCGGTCGTAGACGCGCATCGCCGGGATGGCCCGGGAGTGGGTGTCCCGGCTCATCTCCGTGATCTTCAGCCCGGACAGCGGCAGCGCGAGAGCGAGCAGGGCGAGCAGCGAGAGGACGAGCGTGGCCGCCGGGCGCCGGGTCGCGGGCCGCAGCAGCGCGGGCCAGAACCGGCCGCCGGCGCCGTCGGGGACACGGCGGGCGGGCCTGCCGCGCCGGGCCCGTCGCACGGCCCGGCGTTCGGCCCGCCGGCCCAGCAGGGTCAGCAGGGCGGGCAGTGCGGTCAGGGAGCTGACCACCGCGGTCAGGACGACCACGATGGTGCCGGTGGCGAGCGAGGAGAAGATGACGTCCGAGGCCAGGTACAGGGTGGCCGTGGAGGCGACGACCGCGAGCCCGGAGACCACGACCGCCCGCCCGGAGGTGGCCGCCGCCAGCTCGACCAGCGCCTCGCTGCTCAGCCGGCCGCCGCTGCGGGCCCGTTCCTCCCGCTCCCGTTTGAGATGGAAGAGCGTGTAGTCGACGCCGACGGCGAGGCCGATCATCAGGATCACGTTGGTGCCGACCCCGGCGTCCGGGCTGACGTGGGAGACGATCATCGCCAGCCCGATGGCGGACGCGATCGACGACAGCGCGAGCAGCAGCGGTACGGCGGCCATGGTGAGCGAGCCGAAGGCGATCAGTAGCGTGACCAGGGTGACCGGCAGGGTGATCTTCTCGGACAGGGCCAGGTCGTCGTCCCGCTGCTGGTCGACCCCCTTGCTGGTGGAGGGACCTCCGGTCTCCTGCACGAGCAGCGCGGGGTGCTCCCGCTGCACGGCCTCGGTCTGTGCGACGAGCGCCGCGACCTTGTTGTCGGCATCCAGCTCCTCGCCCTTGATCGCCACCTCCACCAGCAGCACCCGCCCGTCCGCCGACCGGACCGGCGCGGCCACCCCGGCGACTTCGGGCAGCCGTTTCATCCGAGTGGTGAGGTCCCGTACGGCCGGGCCGGCGGCCCCGGTGTCGAGCGCGCCCGACCGGGCGGAGAACAGGATCTGTTCGGTGGGCCTGCGCTCCAGATGGCCCTCGGCGGCCAGTGCCTCGGCCCGGCCCGCCTCGCCGACCCGGAAGTCGGCGGTCGTGGCCTTGTGGGTGCCGACGGCGCTGCCCACGGCGAGGCACAGCGCCACGAACAGCAGCCAGCCGAGGAGCGCCCGCCAGGGGTGTCTGGCGCTCAGGCTCGCGATGCGCACGGTAGGTGATGTCATGCCCGAAAGCCTTGCTGAGCAGGGCGGTTGCGGGACACGGGTGCTCGGTGGAATCTGCCGTCGACCGATCGGTTGACCCCGGGGAGGGGGAAAACCCCCGCGAGTCACGTCCTCGCGGGGGTTTCCTCTCATCCGCCTGCCGACGTGAAGGGTGAGAAGACGATCACGAGGCAGGACGACCGGGGGAGGGGCGGACAGCAGTACGCCCCTCTTATTGCAACCAGGTTGCAACTACACGCTAGCAACAAAAAGACCCCCGCGGGTGCACCGCGGGGGTCTTTCGTGAGGCGTCCGGAAGGGAGGGCGGGGTCAGGACCTGCCGCGCACCCGCTGCCAGGCGTAGCCCACGGCGGCCAGCGCCAGCGTCATCCCGCCCGTCGAGTAGAGCTGGACGCGGGTGTCCGGCTCCCGCGCCATGAGGACGAAGATCGCCGCCATGGCCGCCAGCGCGACCCAGGTGAGGAACGGGAACGCCCACATCCGCACCACCAGCTTCTGCGGCGTCTCCCGCTCCGTGCGGCGGCGCAGCAGCAGCTGGGAGACCGCGATGAAGATCCAGACGACGAGGATCACGGCGCCGATCATGTTCAGCAGCCACTTGAAGACGTCGTCCGGCCGCCAGTAGCTGAGCAGCACGCAGCCGAAGCCCAGCACGCAGGAGGTGAGGACGGCGACACGCGGCACCCCGCCGGAGACCTTCGCCAGCACCTTCGGGCCCTGCCCGCGCGCCACCAGCGAGTAGGCGATGCGCGAGGAGCCGTAGATGTTGGCGTTCATCGCGGAGAGCAGGGCGACCAGGATCACCACGTTCATCAGCTGATCGGCGCCGGGAATGCCGATCTGCTTCAGGGCGGCGACGTACGGTCCGTCCGTCACGACCGCCTTGTCGTCCCACGGGACCAGCGTCACGATGACCGCCATCGAGCCGATGTAGAACAGGGCGATCCGCCACATCGCGGTGCGCACCGCGCTCGCCACGCCCTTGACCGGGTCCTCCGACTCCGCCGCCGCGATCGTGACCGTCTCCAGCCCGCCGTAGGCGAAGACCGAGGCCAGCAGGCCGATGACCAGGCCCTCGCTGCCGTTCGGGAGGAAGCCTCCCTGGCCGGTGAGGTTCGAGGCGCCCGGGGAGTCGGTGCCGGGCAGGACGCCGGCGACGGCCAGCACGCCCAGGATCAGGAACAGGGAGATCGCACCGACCTTCAGCGCGGCGAACCAGAACTCGAACTCGCCGAAGTTCTTCACGGCGGCGAGGTTCGCTCCGCAGAACACGGCCATGAACAGCGCCACCCAGGCCCACTCGGGCGTGCCGGGCAGCCAGCCGGTGACGATGTGTGCCGCACCGATGCCCTCCAGGCCGACGGCCGTGCACAGCAGGACCCAGAAGGACCAGCCCGCCGTGAAGCCCGCCCAGGGGCCCATCGCCCGCTCGGCGTGCGCGGAGAAGGAGCCCGAGGAGGGGTGGGCGGCCGACATCTCGCCGAGCATCCGCATCACCAGCATCACCAGGAGGCCGGAGAGGGTGTAGGCGATCACGATGGACGGTCCGGCCGCGGCGATACCGGCGCCGGAGCCGACGAACAGGCCCGCGCCGATCACCCCGCCGAGCGCGATCATCGACAGGTGGCGCTGCTTGAGACCGTGGGAGAGGGAGGCGTTCTCCTGCTGGGGAGGCGTCTCGACTGTGGTGCTGGGCATGGGCGCGGCTCGTCCTGTGCAATAGGCGGGCAAAAACGCCCACAGTCTGGGCGGCCCGTCCGCTCGCGCGAAGGGGCCGCCCAGTATCCGGACACCGACTGTACACAGGGTGAAATCGCGGTTACGCCGCCACGGGCGTGTAGTGCGAGGCGTCGCCCTCGATCGAGTAGCTCTCCTTGCCCTCGATGCCGGCCGGCACGTCACCGGCCACGGTCACCCGGTGCAGCCGGCGCGGCAGCCCGTCGTAGTTGTCGATGGCGTAGTGCTGGGTGATGCGGTTGTCGAAGAGGACCAGCTGGTCCGGCGACCAGCGCCAGCGCAGGACGTTCTCCGGGCGGGTGACATAGGCCTGGAGCAGGTCCAGGATCCTGCGGGACTCGCCCACCGACAGGCCGGCGATCCGCTGCGCGAACCCGCCGATGAACAGCCCGCGCTCACCGGTCAGCGGATGCACGCGGACCACGGGGTGGGCCGTGCGGTACTTGACCGAGGTGAACTGCGCGCGCTGGGCGGCCTTCTCCTCGTCGACCTCCTCCTCGGGCACCGCGTAGTCGTAGTCGTTGGTGTGCTCCGCCCACAGGGTGTCGGCCAGGCGCCGCAGCGGCTCGGGCAGATCGCGGTAGGCGGCCGCCGCGTTGGCGATCAGCGTCTCGCCGCCGTACGGCGGGACGGTGATGCTGCGCAGGGTGCTGGCCTGCGGCGGGTTGAGGACGAAGGTGACATCGGTGTGCCAGTGGTTGGCGCGGCCCCGCTCGCTGTCCACGGGCAGCACGTTCGGGGCGCCCTCGACGGCGCCGACCGTCGGGTGGGCGGTGGTGAGGTCGCCGAAGTGGCGGGCGAAGGCCTGCTGGCCCGCGTCGTCGAGCCCTCCGGCGGCACCGGTGTCGAAGACGAGCGCCTTGTGGACGTTCAGGGCCTCCCGGACCCCGGCGACCTGCTCCGGGGCGAGCGGCCGGGTGATGTCGACGCCGGACACCCGGGCGCCGATGCGTGCGGTGACCTTGGTGATCTCCAGGGACATGGTCGCTGTTCCTTTCAGACGAGGGCTGTGCTGTGCTGGTTGGCGGGGCGGGGCAGGCCGTAGCGCTCCCGCAGGGTCCGGCGCGGGCCGTAGGCGGTGCGCAGCAGGCCGCGGGCGCGCAGGATCGGTACGACGTGCTCGACGAACGCCTCCAGACCGGAGGGCAGCACGGCCGGCATGATGTTGAAGCCGTCGGCGGCACCCCGGCTGAACCAGGTCTCGATCTGGCCGGCGACCTGCTCGGGCGTCCCGGCGAAGGTGAGGTGCCCGCGTCCGCCGCCGAGCCGCCCGATCAGCTGCCGCACGGTCAGCCGCTCGCTGCGGGCCAGCTCCACGACGAGCGTGTAGCGGCTCTTGGCGCCCTCGACGGCCGACTCCGGCGGCAGGCCGGCGGGCAGCTGCGCGTCCAGCTCCAGGACGCCGGGCGCCAGCTGGAGCAGGTTCTCCAGCCGGGCCAGTCCGTGGTCGTACACGATGTGGTCCTCCAGGACCCGTTCGGCCGCCCGCGCCTCGGCCTCCGTGGAGCCGATCACCGGGACGATGCCCGGCAGCACCTTGATGTGCTCGGGGTCCCGCCCCTCCCGTGCGGTACGGGACTTGAGGTCGGCGTAGAAGGCCTGGGCGCCGGCGAGGGTCTGCTGGGCGGTGAACACCGCTTCCGCGTACCGGGCGGCGAACCGCCTGCCGTCCTCGGAGGAGCCCGCCTGCACGAGGAGGGGGTACCCCTGGGGCGTGCGCGGCACATTGAGCGCGCCCTCGACGCCGAAGTACCTGCCCCGGTGCCGGGGCGGATGGATCTTGGCGTCGTCGCCCCAGACCCCGGCCGCCTTGTCGGCGACGATGGCGTCGTCCTCCCAGCTGTCCCACAGCTTGAGGGCCACGTCGAGGAACTCGGCGGCGCGGGCGTACCGCTCGGCGTGCGCGGGCTCGGCGTCCAGTCCGAAGTTGCGGGCGGCCTCCCTGCCCGCGGTCGTGACGATGTTCCAGCCCGCCCGGCCGCCGCTGATGATGTCCAGCGAGGCGAACCTGCGGGCCAGGTTGTAGGGGGAGTTGTAGGAGGTGGAGGCGGTGGCGATCAGGCCGATGTGCTCGGTGGCGGTCGCCAGCGCGGTCAGCAGGGTGAGCGGCTCCAGCGCGCCGGCCGGGCGCTGGGCCAGGTTGCTCCACAGCTGGGGGCCGTCGGCGAGGAAGAGGGAGTCGAAGGTGCCGCGTTCGGCGATCCGTGCCAGCCCGACGTAGTGCGCGAGGTCGACATGTGCGTACGGGTCGCTCTCCGGCAGCCGCCACGAGGCCTCGTGGTGGCCGGTGTTCATCAGGAACGCGTTGAGGTGGAGCCGGCGGGTCATGCGTGGTCCTCCGTCACACCGAGGGCGGCCAGCAGCCGCTCGCGGTATTCGCTCAGCACCGGCTCCCGGTAGGAGCGCGGATGGGGCCGGTCGATGGTCAGATCGAGGCCGATACGGCCCCGGTCCAGGACGAGGACCCGGTCGGCGAGCACGATCGCCTCGTCCACGTCGTGGGTGACGAGCAGCACCGAGGGCCGGTGACGCTCCCACAGCTCGCGCAGCAGGTGGTGCATCCGGATCCGGGTGAGCGCGTCCAGCGCCCCGAACGGCTCGTCGGCCAGCAGGAGTTCGGGCTCGCGCACCAGGGAGCGGGCCAGCGCCGCACGCTGCGCCTCGCCGCCGGACAGCTCGCCCGGCCAGGCCCGCTCACGGCCGCCCAGGCCGACCTCCGCCAGCGCGGCCCGGCCGCGCCCCTCGGCGTCCCTGCCGTCCAGACCGAGGGTCACGTTGTCCAGCACCCTGCGCCAGGGCAGCAGCCGGGAGTCCTGGAAGACCACGGACACCCGCTCGGGCGCGGTGAGCCGCCCGCTGCCCGCGACCCCGTGGTCGAGGCCCGCGACGGCCCTGAGCAGGGTGCTCTTGCCCGAGCCGCTGTGCCCCAGCAGGGCCGTGAACTGGCCGGCGGGCAGATCGAGGCCGATGCCGTCCAGGACCGTACGGCCCCCGAACGACCGGGTCAGCCCCCGCAGCCGGACCGCCGGACGGGTCAGCTGCTCAGTGTGCGGCGCCACGACAGCACCCTCCGTTCGATCAGTCGGACCACGCTGTCGGAGACCAGGCCGAAGACGCCGTAGATCAGCAGGCCGACCAGGATGATGTCCGTGCGGCCGTAGTTCTGCGCCTGGAACATCAGGTAGCCCAGGCCGCTGGTGGCGTTGATCTGCTCCAGGACCACCAGACCCAGCCAGGAGCCGGTGACACCGAGCCGGAGTCCCACGAAGAACCCGGGCAGCGCCCCGGGAATCACGATCTGCCGGACGAAGGCGAACCGCGACAGGCCCTGCACCTCGGCGAGTTCGACGTACCGGCTGTCGATGCCGGACAGCGCGGCGTGGGTGTTCAGGTAGACCGGGACGTAGACCACGATCGCGATGATGGCGATCTTGAAGGTCTCGCCGATGCCCAGCCAGAGGATGAACAGCGGGATCAGACCGAGGGTCGGGATCGCCCGGTTGAGCTGGACGGTCCCGTCGATCAGCGCCTCCCCGGCCCGGCTGAGCCCGGAGACGAGCGCGAGGGCGACCCCGGCGGTCAGACCGATCGCGAAGCCGTACGCGGCCCGTTCCAGCGAGGTCAGCACATCGGTGGGCAGCGTGCCGTCGGTCCACAGCCGGACCCCCTCCCGCAGCACGGTCCAGGGCGCCGGGACGGCACCCGGGTCGAGCCGTCCGGCGGCCGAGGCGGCGGCCCACAGGGCGAGCAGCACCAGCGGCCCGGCCAGCCGGGCGGCGGGCAGCCGGCGGCCGGGGGAGAGACGGCGGCGCCTGCGGACCTCGGAGAGCTCCCCGGCGGCCGTCGCCGCGACGGCGGTCGTCGTCGTGGTCACCGCGCTCACCTCCGGTACTCCGCCGGTACGGCCTCGGCGGCGAGGGACTCGAAGCGGTGGTCGAACAGCGAGGAGACATCGGACTTCTTCACGAAGCCGCCCTCGGCGAGCAGATCGGCGGTCTCCTGCTCCCACCGGACCGCCTCGTCCCAGCGGGGCGGGAAGAGCGGCTTGTTGGCCAGCCGGGTGATGCCCCGGGCCTGCTCCAGGGTCAGGTTCTGGGTCTTCACGTAGAACTCCTCGTTCCACACGTCCGGGTGCTCGTACTGCCACACCTGGCCTCTGGCCCACTGTGGGATGTACGCGGCGATCGCGGCCGCCTTCGCCGGGTCGTTGAGCACGGACTGCGGCGCCCACAGCAGGTTCAGCAGGTCGACGACGTCGGTGGCGACGGTGCGGGCGCCCTTGCCCGCGTACTGCTGGAGGTAGGCGGGCGCCTGGCTGTTGGCGAGCGGGGCGACGTCGACCTGTCCGGACTGCAGGGCGGTCAGGAACTGGTTGCTGGTCAGCGGGACCAGCGTCACCTCGTCGTACGCCAGGCCCGCCCGCTTCAGCGCCCGCAGCAGGACGACGCCCTGCGCCTGGCCCTGCGAGAACGCGAGCCTCCTGCCCTTGAAGTCCCGGGCCGTGCGGATGTCGCTGCCGGGCTTGGTGGCGAAGAGGTAGGTGGGCCTGCGGGTGATCCCGAGCGCCACGATCTTCGCGGCAAAGCCCTGGTAGTGGGCCTGGATCGGCGGTATGCCCGCGTTGTCGGCGAGGTCCAGGGACCGGGCGCGGAAGGCGTTGATGACATCCGGGCCGGCCCCGATGTTCACCCAGCTGGAGACCTTGAACGGCAGCGCGGGCAGCTTCGCCAGCCTGAACTGCAGCTGCTGCACGTCCTGGTAGGAGGCGATCTTCAGGCTGGTCCCGGCCGGGACCTCGGCGGCCGGCGGCTCGGTGGAGGCGCCCTCGGTGTCGGCGGCGGCGCTGGCGCCCGCGCAGCCGCTGAGGCCCGCCACGGTGGCGGACGCGCCCAGCAAAGAGGTGAGAAAGACACGACGGTGCATGGGAGGACTCCCGGGAGAAAAAGAGAGGAAAGACCTCGCGCGGCGAGGCGGGAAGAATTCCGGGAAGGCAGACCGGAGCAAGGGGACTCACGCAGTGGAAACACGCGCTTCATGCGCGGCAATGTGTCAGCAACAGAGGGTGCGACAGCTTGCGAGAGGGCTCATGACCAGGATGTTCCCGGCCATGAGCGACCCCTGTCAACATTCCGAGTTTCTGAATTAAATAGCCTCAGGTGATGTGCTCAACGGGTCCCGGAACAGAGCGTCCAGCACCACGGATCCACCCGCCACCGCCAGCACGGAATCCGGGAAACTCGTCGGCAGCACGGCAGCGGACCGGTGCTTTCCGGCCGCTTCCCGCAGCGCGGCCAGACAGTCCTCGAAATGGATGACACCGACCTCGGTGACGACGACCGTCTCCGGGTTGAGCACATCGAGCAGCAGCCCGGCCGCCCGCCCGGTCGTCCGGGCCCGCTCCACCAGCAGCCGCCGGGCCACCACGTCCCCCGCCGCCGCCGCGGCCACCACCTGCATCGGATCGGCCGAGCCGGTCACCCCCGCCGCCCGGGCCCGCCGGCACAGCGTCCGCTCGCTCAGCTCCACCTGGAGGCAGCCGGTTCTCCCGCAGCCGCACGGCTCGGTGCCGCCCGGCACCGGAAGATGGGCGATCGCACCGGCCTGCGAACGGGGGCCGTGGTGCACCTCGTCATGGGTGGCGAAGGCCGCGTCGACCACGTTGCCGACGAACAGGTGCAGCACGCTGCGGCTTCCCCGGGCCCGTCCGAACAGCCGCTCGCCGTTGACCAACGCCCGCGCGTGACCGTCCACATGGACCGGCAGCCCGGTGCGGACCCGGAGCAGCTCCCGCACCGGCACCTCGCGCCAGCCCAGCAGTTCGTGCTCGACCACGGTGCCCGTCTCCCGGTCCACCCAGCCGCCGACGGCGACCCCGACCCCCAGCGGCCGGCGCCCCGGCGCCCGTGCGAGCAGCGCCGCCAGCCCCTCGGCGGCCCGGGCCAGCACCGGGCCCGGATCGGTCCGCTCGTGCCGCAACTGCCGCGCCGCCACCACCCGCCCCCTCAGGTCCAGCAGCGCGACCGTGGTGTACGGCACGGCCACGTGCACCCCGCCCACCACGAACCGCTCGCTGTCGAGGTCCATGGGCACATGCGGCCGGCCGACCCCGTTCGAACGGCGGGGCGCCGCCTCCTCACGGACCAGCCCGAGCCCGGCCAGCCGGGCACAGTGCTCGGTCACCGACGCGGGCGACAGCCCGGTCAGCCGGGCGATGGTGCTGCGCGCCACCGGCCCGTGCTCCAGCACGGACCGCAGCACGACGCTGGCGTTGGTGCGCCGCCGGTCGCGGTCGGCGGCACGCGGAACGGGGGAGGCGCGCGGAACGGGAGAGGCAACGGGAACGGGGGAGGCGAGGGGAGCGGGGGAGGCGAGGGGAACGGAAGGGGCAAAGGCGGATGCCGCGGTACGGGGCATGGAGAACCGTCCTCGGGAACGGGGCCGACACGTCTCGGAAGGGAGAGGCGCCCCGGGGGCCGCCCTACCCCGGGCGGCGACAGGTGGCCGTGCCCTGGCGTCGCAGGTCGACATAGCGACGCGACGTGAAGTACCGGGCCTGGGCAACCATGCGTTCGAAGCTAGCAAAACGCCCCCGCGCTGCCCAGACGGCGACCGACGGGCGAGACGGTCACCGGGCCTTTGGTGAAACCCTACAGACGAGCCGACCCGGCCCCTGCCCACGGCGGACCGGCCCACCTCAGTGACCGGTATCACGCCGTACCAGGTGTAACCCACACCCTTTGTGCGGAGCCCACCAAGGGCCGGTTCCCGCCTTTGTCGAGCGCTGACGGTGATCGGCACGCGGACACCGGTATAGCGTCACGGTGTTTCCCCTGCCCTCACCACCCGCGGAGTCCCCATGAGCACCGCCACCGTCACCGCTCGCCCCGGCGCCGTCCTCGCCGACCTGCTTCCCGCGTCGCGCGTGCGCGACGCCGCCCTCGTGCTCGGCGGTGCCGCGCTCACCGGTCTCGCGGCCCAGCTGTCGGTCCCGGTGCCCGGCTCTCCCGTTCCGGTGACCGGCCAGACCTTCGCCGCGCTGCTCGTCGGCACCGCGCTCGGCGCCCGCCGCGGCTTCCTCTCGCTCGCCCTGTACGCGCTCGCCGGTGTGGCCGGCCTGCCGTGGTTCGCGGGCGGCACCTCCGGCGCGGGCACCGTCTCCTTCGGCTACATCCTCGGCATGCTGCTCGCCTCCGCGGCCGTGGGCGCGCTCGCCCGCCGCGGCGCCGACCGCTCCGCGCTGCGCATGGCGGGCACGATGCTCCTCGGCGAGGCCCTCATCTACGCCGTCGGCGTCCCCTACCTGGCCCTGGCCGCCCACCTGTCCGCCTCCCAGGCGATCGCCGCCGGCCTCACCCCGTTCCTCATCGGCGACGCCCTGAAGGCCGCCCTGGCGATGGGCGTGCTGCCCACCGCCTGGAAGTTCGTCAGCAAGCGCTGACGCCGCAGCTCCTGCGGAAGAGGTTCGCCGGGTCGCACCGCTCCTTGAGCCCGGCGAACCTCTTCCGCGTTTCGGGGGCGTACAGCCCTACGGCCTTGCAGTTCTACGGCCTTGCAGTTCTACGGCCTTGCAGTTCTACGGCCTTGTAGTCCTACGGCCCTGCAGCCCCTCAGTTCTTCAGCCCTTCAGCCCTTCAGTCGAGGCCTCTCGGCTCCGGCCTTCGGTTCACCCCTTCCGGTCAGGCGGCCTCCTGCTCCCGCCTGCGCTGTGACCACCACACCCCGGCGGCGCCGATCGCGATCAGTGCGGTGCCGGCGGCGCCCAGGGGCAGCACCTCACGCCCCACACCCGTCTTCGGCAGCTCGTCGCCGCCCGGCGCGGCCGGCTTGTTGTCGGTGCCGAGCAGCAGCGGGGTGGCCGGGGCGTTCGGGGACGGATTGCTGGTCCCGAAGGGCACCGGGCCCTGCTGCCAGAACGTCTTCTTCCCGTCCGTGGTCTGCACGGGAAGACAGATCTTGCCGGCGTTGGTCAGGTCGTACGTGGCCTGGACCGCATACGACTTGGACTGCCCGGCCGCAAGCGAACCGACCGGGCAACTGAAACCGCTGTTCGAACCCTTCGGCAGATCCTTTTCGGCGATCGCCGAGCAACCCTGAACGCCCGTGACCTTCAGTGCGTCGAATCCGACCACCAAAAGCCTGATACCGCCGCTGTCCTTGGTCCCCTCGTTCTTCACGGTGGCGGTGAGTGCCGTTTTCTTCGAACTGTTGTCGACCGAGATCTTCTCCGGCAGCAGTGTGCGCAGCTGCACGCCCGCCGGTGCCTGGTCGACCGCCTTTCCTCCCTTGTCGCTGCCCGGTCCCTGGTCATCGGCGACGGCCGGACAGGAAAGGATCAGCACGACCGAGAAAGATGCCGTGACCAGCGATCCCGTGATGCCCAACCTGTGACGAGAACTCATGTTCGCCCCCCTTGCGACCCCCTGGACTGCGCCTGAATTCGCAGTACTTGAAGAGGTACCACAAGATTTCCCCGCACTATGCTGGTACGGCCTGAAGTGTGACGTCCTGTTTCGGCAGAGGCGGTCGTTGAGGGGGGTGCGGCGCATTGCCGGGGAATATGGGAGAAACGGGAGGCGCGAGGACCGGCGGGATTCCGGGACTGCTGGTGAACGCGCGCTATCGGCTGGTCGAAAGCATCGGGCAGGGGGGAATGGGGCGCGTGTGGCGGGCCGTCGACGAAATACTCGACCGGCTGGTCGCGGTGAAGGAAATACGCATAGACGGCTCGGACGCGGAGGACATCCGCACCCGCCGCGAACGCACCCTGCGCGAGGGCCGGGCGACCGCCCGGATCGACCACCCCAACGTCGTGCGCGTCTACGACGTGGTGGACGAGGGTGAACGCCTGTGGATCGTCATGGAGTTGGTGCCCGGGCGCTCACTGGAGCGGATGATGACGGAAGAGGGGCCGCTCCGCCCGCGGGAGACGGCACGCATCGGACTGGGCCTGGCGGCGGCCCTCGGCCAGGTGCACGCCGGGGGCGTGCTGCACCGGGACATCAAACCGGGCAACGTCCTGGTCGAGGACGGGGTGGGCGGGGCCGGCGGGGAAGGCGGGGCGCGCCGGGTGGTCCTCACGGACTTCGGCATCGCCGCGATCCAGGATGCCAAGGCTCTCACCATGGTCGGCATGCTCGTCGGCTCCCCCGACTACATGGCACCCGAGCGCATCTCGGGGCGCCGGCAGGGACCGCCGTCCGACCTGTGGTCCCTGGGCGCGACCCTCTGCGCGGCCCTGGCCGGCCACTCCCCGTTCTCCCGCGACACCACCCTGGCGACGCTGCACGCCGTGCTCTACGAGGAACCCCAACTCCCGTCGGCCGCAGGCCCGTTGCACTCCCTCCTCGCGGCCCTGCTGAGGAAGGACCCGTCATCCCGCCCCGCCCTCGCGGAGGTGGAACGGGCCCTGCGGCAGGTGGCGTACCCGGCGCCCACACCGACGGTCCTGAGCGCGGGGGCAGCGACGTGGGAGAGGACCGGTCCGGAGGGGGCCAGGGCGGAGGGGGCCGGTTCGGAAGGGGCCGGGGCGGAGGGGGTCGTTTCGGAAGGGACCGGGGCGGCGGGGGACGGGGCGGAGAGGGCCGGTTCGGAGTGGGTCGGTTCGGAAGGGGCCGGCTTGACGGAGACACCAGCCGGACCGGACGGATGCGGCGCGCCGGCCCCGGGCCCACCGGCCACGCGTGCCCGGGCGGTGACCGAGCGGCGTCGCGTCACCTCCTTCGGAACGGTCGTGCCGGTGCCCTCCGGTGTGCGCCGTCGCACCGTGCTGCCGGCGGCGCTCGGGGTCGTCGCCGTGGCCGTCGTGGTCGCCGTGCTCCTCGCCACCTCGGGCGGGGGCGGCCGGCAGGGGGCCGCCGGTGCCGGGACCGCCACCGCCACCACCGACACGTCGCCCACCGGGTCCTCGTCCGCCGGGTCCCCGTCCACCGACGCCTCGCCCAGCCGGTCCTCGCCCAGCCGGTCCTCGTCCGCCGGGTCCTCGCCCACGGGCGCCTCCCCGTCCGTCGACGGGAGCTCCCGGCCGCGCACCCTGCCCGCGGGTGCCCGGACCGAGGCGGGCGGCTTCGCCTGGGTGCCGCCCAAGGGGTGGCGGCGGGACGTGAAGACGGCCGCCGAGGTCCACTACACCTCGCCCGACGGCCGGCAGGAACTCGTGGGCAAGTCCTCGCTGGCCCGGGGCGACCTCATGGACACCTGGCGACGCTCGGAACAGGACGCCCGCCAGGGCCGGGACTACGTCAAGATCCGGCTGGCCGAGACCACCTTCCAAGGGCACCCGGCGGTCGTCTGGGAGTACACCTTCACCCTCAAGGGCACGCCCTGGCACGCCCGCCTGCTCGGCTTCGACGCGGACGGGACGTCGTACCAGATCAACACCTGGTACCGGCCGGACATCGAACCGCAGGCCCTGAAGACGTACAGCACGGTGAAGGAGACCTTCACCGTGCTGTGAGCCGAAGAGGAGGGAAGAGGCGTGCGGATCAGGCCGTGGGGACCTTGTCGTTCACCTCGACCGCGGGCGCCTCGGTCGCACGGCCCGCTGTCACCTTCTGCTTCACGAAGGCGATCACCAGCACGACCGCCGCGACCAGCAGGGACAGCAGCACGGTCGTACGGCCGCTGCTCTCGCCCTTGGTGTCGGTCAGCATGTAGCCGAGGACGAACACGATCAGACCGATGGTCGCCCAGGTCAGGTACGGGTACAGCCACATCTTCACGACGAGCTTCTCCGGTGCCTCACGCTGGATGATCTTCCGCATGCGCAGCTGCGAGGCGCAGATGGCCAGCCACACGAACAGGGCGACCGCACCGGAGGAGTTCACGAGGAAGAGGAAGATCGTCTTCGGGTACTCGTAGTTGAAGAAGACCGCCACGAAGCCGAAGACGACGGACGCGAGGATGGCCGTCATCGGCACGCCCCGGGAGGTGGTGCGGGCGAACGCCTTCGGGGCGTCACCGCGCTGGCCCAGCGAGAAGGCCATGCGGGAGGCCGTGTACAGACCCGAGTTGAGGCAGGACAGCACCGAGGTGAGCACGATGAAGTTCATGATCTCGCCGGCGTGCGCGATGCCGAGGGAGTTCAGGGCGGCGACGTACGAGCCGTCCTTCGCGATCGAGGCGTCGTTCCACGGCAGCAGGGCGACGACGACCAGGATCGAGCCCAGGTAGAAGACGCCGATGCGCCAGATGATGCTGTTGGTCGACTTCGTCACCGCGCGCTGCGGGTTCTCCGACTCGCCGGCCGCCAGGGTCGCGATCTCGCTGCCCATGAAGGAGAAGACCACCAGCAGCACACCGGTGAGGATGGCGCCGGGACCGTGCGGCAGGAAACCGCCGTGGGAGGTCAGGTTGGAGAAGGTCGCCTTGTCGGTGTGCACGCCGGGCAGCACGCCGAAGATGGCCAGCAGGCCGACGACGATGAACGCGCCGATCGCCACGACCTTGATGCCGGCGAACCAGAACTCGAACTCGCCGTAGGAGCCGACCGAGACCAGGTTGGTCGCGGTCAGGACGGTCATCACGATGAGGGCCCAGCCCCACTGCGGGACGCCGGGCATCCAGCCTTCCAGGATCTTGGCGCCGGCGGTCGCCTCGACGGCGAGCACGACGACCCAGAAGAACCAGTACAGCCAGCCGATGGAGAAACCGGCCCAGCGGCCGAGAGCGCGGTCGGCATGCGCGGAGAAGGACCCGGAGGTCGGATTGGCGGCGGACATCTCGCCGAGCATGCGCATCACGAGGACGACGAGGGTGCCGACGAGGGCGTAGGACAACAGGATGCCGGGGCCCGCGGTGGCGATGCCCGAGCTGGAGCCGACGAAGAGTCCGGCACCGATCACTCCACCGATGGCGATCATCGAGAGGTGACGGTTCTTGAGTCCTGCTTGAAGTCCGGAACCAGGGGTCATGGGACGGATTTCCTTTGCGCCGGTGGGGCGATTCCCGTACGAGCGGGGGTGCCGTTATGGGGCTGAGTACGGGGCGTCGCACGAGCGGTGTACGAGCCGGTCCAGTGAATCGGAGGCGAACAGATTCGGGAACCTCCGAATCCGGATTGTTACTTGAGGTTTCCTTGAGCTTCAATGGTCTGGCTCACATTTTTCGGCGCCGACACCCGGAGCTGCTGCCCTGAATGGGGCGTGTCACACTCGTCCCATGCGCGTGTACCTCGGCTCCGACCATGCGGGCTACGAACTCAAGAACCACCTCGTCGAATGGCTCAAGGCGGCGGGGCACGAGCCCGTCGACTGCGGGCCGCACATCTACGACGCCCAGGACGACTACCCGCCCTTCTGCCTGCGTGCCGCGGAGAAGGCGGCGGGGGACCCCGACGCGCTCGGCATCGTGATCGGCGGCTCCGGCAACGGGGAGCAGATCGCCGCGAACAAGGTGAAGGGGGTGCGGGCGGCGCTGGCCTGGAGCGAGGAGACGGCCCAGCTCGGCCGTCAGCACAACAACGCCAACGTGGTGGCGGTGGGTGCGCGCATGCACAGCCAGGAGGAGGCGACCAAGTTCGTCGAGGTCTTCCTGGGCACACCGTTCTCCGGTGACGAGCGTCACATCCGCCGCATCGACATGCTGGCGGCGTACGAGACCACCGGCGACCTGCCCCCCATCCCGGCCCACCACCCCCAGCAGTAGCCCGACCGCCGACCCGGCCCGATCCGACCTGGCCCGACTAGATCCGATCCGATCCGACCCGGCCCGGCCCACCCGTCCGCCCTCCGCCCGCGGTGGGTCGGCAAGGGCGGGCAGGGGTCGGTGTGGGCCGGCGAGGGTCGGCAGGGGCCGGTGTGCGGCGGGGCCGGGCGGTTCGGGCGGGGCTACGCTGAGTGCTGGTGGGTGCTCTCGGGGTCGGGGACGTGGTGTTCACGTGCCGCTCGGGTTGTGCACCCTTCGGACATGCGCCCCCTGGGCACGCGCCCTTCGGATATACGCCCCCCGGGTATCCGTCCCTCATTCGTGTCCCTGGGGTGTCCGCCCCCTCAGGGGTGATCCGGTCGGTCGGCTTCCCGGTCGGCCGAGGCGGGTGGGTGGGCGGCGCGGTAGGAAAGGACAGCTCGGCCTTGCCAGAAGGGCACACGATCCACCGGCTGGCGCAGGACTGCGCCGGGCGCTTCCTCGGCACCGCCCCACGGGTGACCAGTCCCCAGGGCAAGTTCTCGGACGCGGCCGAGCTGCTGAACGGCGCCCCCCTGACCCGCACCGAGGCCCACGGCAAACACCTCTTCCTCCGGTTCCGCGACGGCGACTGGATCCACATCCACCTCGGCCTCTTCGGCAAGGTCGGCTTCGGCCCGGTCCCCGCACCCCCGCCCACCGGCACCGTCCGCCTCCGCCTCGCGAACGACACCGCGTACGTCGACCTGCGCGGCCCCACGACCTGCGCGCTCATCACGGACGCCGAGAAGCGCGCGATACACGACCGCCTCGGCCCCGACCCCCTGCGCGAGGACGCCGACCCGGCGGCCGCCTACGCCCGCGTCCGCCGCAGCCGTACGACGATCGCCGCGCTTCTCATGGACCAGAAGGTCATCGCCGGTGTCGGCAACGTCTACCGCGCCGAGGTCCTCTTCCGGCACGGCATCGACCCGTACCGCGCGGGCCGGGACATCACCCCGGCCGAATGGGACGCCCTCTGGGCCGACCTCGTCACGCTCATGCGCGAGGGCGTCCGCACCAACCGCATCGACACGGTCCGGCCCGAGCACACCCCCGAGGCCATGGGCCGCCCGCCCCGCGTGGACGACCACGGCGGCGAGGTGTACGTCTACCGCCGGGCCGCCCAGCCCTGCCACATCTGCGACACCGAGATCCGCACCGCCGACCTCGCCGCCCGCAACCTCTTCTGGTGCCCCGCCTGCCAGCGGCCCTGACCGGCGTCCGGCACGTCTAGAAGCCGTGCGGCAGCCACGGCTGCACCGGTGAGCCGAACGCGACCGACGCCTCCGCCAGCGCCCCCTGCCGCAGCTCCCGTACCCGCCCGGCCGCCGCCAGCGACAGCAGGGTCACACCGCCGAGGTAGGCCGCCCCCAGCTCCCGTACGGACAGCGCGAGGTCGGCCCGGTCGGTGGTGCGCTCGCAGGACGCGCCCTTCGCGTCGCCGGTCAGCCGCCAACGCCCCGCGTTCCACGGGCAGAAGGCGTCCTCGACCTCGAACACGACGTCCACCGGCGTCTGGTAGGTGCGTGCCGCCAGCGCCGTACCGACGTCGACGAGACGCAGGTGGCAGGAGTCCCGCAGTTGCGTCCGGCAGCGCCGGATGTCGGAGACCAGGTACTGCCAGGCGTCGTCGAGCGGCCGTCCCCGTACGCTCAGGGTCGTCATCAGGTCGATGCCGAACAGGAAGCGCCACAGCGCCGCATCGGTCGCCGGATCCAGCGCGGCGAGGGCCTCCAGCGTCACCGTGCCGTCGTGCCCGCCGGCCCCCCAGCCGAGCTTGGTACGGAAGCGGGCGTACCCGGTGACCTCGCCGTCCCGCTCGGCGACCACGCACTGCAGCGCGGACGCCCCGTCCCGCTCGCTCTCCGGATCGAGCAGCCCCACCCGCTCCCAGCCGGGCTGCCGGGCCAGCATTCCGGGCCGCAGCGGCACCAGCGCCGCGTACACCGCCTCGCACGCGGCGAGGACGTCGGCCGGCTTCGCGTACCGCAGCCGTACGTCGTCGGCGCCGGCGGGCAGGGCCAGCGTCACCCGGCTCGTGTCGATCTCGGCCTGCAGCTGGAAGGTCGCGGGCCCGTACCCGAAGCGGCCGTAGATCGCGGGCTCGGAGGCGGTCAGCGCCGCCAGCGGCTCGCCCAGGGCGCGCACGTCGTCCAGCTGGCGCCGCATCATCGAGGTCAGCACCCCGCGCCGGCGGTGCGTGGCCGCCACGCTCACCATGGTGATGCCGGCGGCGGGCACCAGGGCCCCGCCGGGCACGGTCATCCGGAAGCTGAACGCCCCTGCCGTCCCGACGACGGTGTCCCCGTCCCAGGCGGCCAGCGAGCGGTCGAACTCGGTGACCGATCTGTCCAGTTCGCGCTCTTCGGCCGACGTCGGACCGGCGCCGAAGGCGCGGATCAGGTGGTCCCACCACCCGTCCCATTCGTCCGGGCGCAGTACCTTCAACTCGGTGGCGCGGTCAGTCCCCATGAGTCATGCCTATCAGGGCATTGCAGGACGAGCCAGCGAATTTCTCCCGGGCGGCGGCACGACGGCCCTCCGTGCCGTTCACTGTGAAGTCGAACCGCGAAGTTGCGCCTCTCACGGGGGACAAGTGGGACCTCCCGTGCCAAGCGGCTGGTCCGATGGATAGGGTCCCGAACTAATGGCAGCAGGACGAGAGCGGCGCTCGAAGGCCGATACGTTCACGGCCCGGTGGAAGATGCAGTGGCACCGGGCCCGCGTCGGCCTGCGCAGAAGCGCCGTGGACTACTTCCGCGGCGACGGCTCGGACTGGATCGCGCTCGCCGGGCTGCTGATCACCATCCCCGTCCTCGCCGCCATGACCCTCGCCAACTCGGTGTGGTGCTCCCCGGCCACCCTGGTGCTGCCGATCGTCGCGGGCGGCCTGCTGCTGCGCCCGGCGAGCCTGCTCGGCCTGTACGCGACGGCTGCCACCGCGCTGATCGTGGAGTCGGTGCGGCTCGGCCCGTACACGGAGGGGCCCTCGCGGGTCACCCCGGGCGTGGTCCTCGTGGTCGCCGCGTGCGGATTCTTCGGGCTGCTGACCGCGCAGTTCCGCAGCCGGGTCGGTGTGCCCTGGCGGCGCGGCGGCACCATGCTCTTCGACCTGCGCGAGCGCATCCGGGTGCAGAGCAAGCTGCCGAAGCTGCCGCAGGGCTGGCACCACGAGATGGCGCTGCGCCCGGCCGGCGGCCAGTCCTTCTCCGGTGACTTCGTCGTCGCCGCCCGGACGAACGGCGGCCGCACCCTGGAGGTCGTCCTCACGGACGTCTCCGGCAAGGGCATGGACGCCGCATCGCGTGCGCTGCTGCTGTCGGGGGCGTTCGGGGGCCTGCTGGGCTCCCTCCCTCCGCACGCCTTCCTCCCGGCCGCCAACGGCTACCTGCTCCGCCAGGACTGGGACGAGGGCTTCGCCACCTCCATCCATCTGGTCCTGGACCTGGACTCCGGGGACTACGAGCTGTACTCCGCGGGCCACCCGCCGGGGCTGCAGCTGAGCGCCGGCAGCGGCCGCTGGGAGGAGAAGGCCGCCGAAGGCCCGCTGCTGGGTGTCTACGACGGCGCCCAGTTCGACCCCGTGAAGGGCTCGCTGCGGCCGGGTGACGTGGTGATGCTGTTCACGGACGGTCTGGTGGAGACCTCCGAGCGGGACATCGTCGAGGGCATCGACCGGCTCACCGGCGAGGCCGACCGGTATGTCGCCGGCGGCTTCCACGGCGCCGCCTGGCACCTCATCGAGGCGGTCGCGAAGGACGTCAACGACGACCGTGCCCTGCTGCTGATCTGCCGGGAGGCATCGGCACCCGCCCACTGAGCCGGCCCGGCGGACAGCCGTCCCGGCTCGCTCGGCCGACCTGGCGGACAGCCGTCCCCGCCCGCTCGGCCGACCTGGCGGACAGGCATCCCGGCCTGCTCAGCCAGCCCGGCGTACACCCCCCGGCGCGCTGACCGTGCGGGCGGACAGCCACCCCGGCCCCGGGGCGGCGCCGCGTCGGGAGAAACTGGCCGGGTGACCGAGACGTACCTCACCCCGGCAGATGTCGAGGAACTCGCCCGCAGGGCCCACGCAGGCCAGACCGACAAGGCGGGACGGCCCTACGCCGAGCACCTCGCCGCCGTCGCCGAGGGCGTACGGGCCCGCGGCGGGGACGCCGAGCAGATCGCGGCGGCCTGGCTGCACGACGCCGTCGAGGACGACGCGCTGTCGGAGGAGTGGCTGACGGCCGCCGCCCTGACCCCGCGCACCAAGGCCGTCGTGCGTGCCCTCACCAAGAGGCCGGGGGAGGAGCCGGAGGCGTACGCGCGCCGGATCCTCGCCACTCCGGGCGCACTGCTGGTGAAGGAGGCCGACCTGGCCCACAACGCCGACCCGGGCCGCCTCGCCGTCCTCGACGGGCCGACCCGGAAGCGGCTGACCGAGAAGTACACGCGGATGCGCGCACTTCTCGGTCTTGAACAGGAGTGAGTCAGGCGCCGACCTTCTCGCGCTCCCGCTCCCGTTCCTTCTTCTGGCGCTCGCGGGCCAGTTCGCCCGCGTCCTGCCTGAAGGCCCATTCCATCTTCGGCTCCATGGCGAAGCGGAACACCCGCTGCACCGGCGGGGTGCACAGCAGTGTGACGGCGGCGGCCGCGAGGAGGGTCACCACGATCTCGCCGAGCGGACGGTGCAGCCAGGCGTGGTCGAACCAGCCCCGGTAGTCGGCGAACTTCACCAGGAAGCCGTGCAGCAGATAGCCGTACAGCGTGCCCGCGCCCAGGGCCGTGAACCACATCCGGCGGCTCGGCACCCAGGCGAAGAAACAGGCGGTCAGCAGCAGCGAGCAGCCCAGCATCGCGAGGACCATCACCGGGCCGCACCACCACGGGGCGCCCAGCTCCTGCGCGGAGTCGCGGTGGTAGAACCACGCGGTGTTCATGCGCGGCACGGCCCACCAGCCGATCGCGAGGGCGGCGGCGAACACCGGCACCGAGGCGATCCGCACCGAGCGGCGCCGCACCAGCCGGAAGTGCTCGGGCTTCATGCACAGGCCGAGCACGAAGTAGGGGAGGAACTGCAGGACGCGCTGGAGGTCGAGATCGTCACCGATGCTCGGGGTGACGGAGGCCAGCATGGCGATGCCGATGGCGACCGGGAGCGGCCGGCGCACCAGTTTCCAGACGGGGGTGGTGAGCCGCCAGACGAAGAGGGCCACCAGGAACCAGGTCAGATACCAGGGATCGAGGAGGCTGATCTCCTCGTGGGAGCCCACGACGGCGTTCTTGAAGAGCGGGTACGCGGTCTCGAAGACGACGTACGGCACGGCGACACCGGTGATCAGCCGCTTGAGCCGGTCCGGGCGCATGTCGAAACTGCGCGAGAAGAAGCCGGAGATGATGATGAACGCCGGCATGTGGAAGGTGTACACGACCGTGTACAAGCCCTCCAGGATCCGGCTGTCGCCCTTCAACGGCTCCCAGGAGTGCCCCATCGCGACCAGCACGATCGCCAGGTACTTGGCGTTGTCGAAGAAGGAGTCGCGCTGTTTGCCCGGTCTGTCCTGCGCCGGCTGCCGCCCCTGCGCACTCGTCGGGGTACGCGGGCCGGGCACTCCGTCCGCCGGCGACTGTGCCGGGGGGAGCGGGCTGCGGTTCTGGCCGGAGGACGAGGCGGCGTCAAACATCTCAGGCACCCTAGCGTCGACTGCGGGATTTCGTAAAACCCCCGTGGTCATTCCTGGTTATCACCTTCGGATACCCGCTGATTTACCTGACTTGCCACCCCTGTCCACGTGACCGTGGGCACATCAAAGCCCGCCGTTCACCCTTGATGTCCCCATTCATCCCGACTAATTGGGGCATACGTCACCTCTGTGTCATCAATTCGAATTACCTGCGCACAAGATGTGTGGGCATGGAAACCAAGTCGCTCAATTCCCTGTGGCGGAGTGCGCGGGTGCCCTGTCGAATTACTGTGCGGCCCGTCGCCCGCTTCGGGCGCTTGTTCAACGTTGCGTCACGAGCCGCATGCTGCGGGCGGGTTGGTGGCACGATGGTTCCGGGCGGGGGTGCGCGGGGTACCTCCGGGCCGGGAGAGCGGACCGACCGAGGGTGTGATCAGTTGTGGCCATTTCACTGTCCGTGGTGCTGATGTTGGCGATCATCCTTGTCGTGCTGATCAGAGGGGGCAACATCAAGACCGGCCCGGCCATCGTCGCCGTGCTCTTCGGTTTCTTCCTTGCCTCGACCGGTATGGCGCCGTCCATCAACCGGTTCCTGAACTCGATAGCCGAGACCATCAACCAGATCAACTTCTGACCCGGCGGGGCGGGCCGGCGGAGTTGGACAACTGAAACAGCGGGGAGACGTACGGGGATGGCGTTGCGCGACTCGGACCCGGCCGAAGTGGGCGGATACCGGATCGAGGACCGCCTCGGCAGCGGTGGTATGGGTGTGGTCTATCTCGCCCGCTCGGACTCCGGCCGTCGGCTCGCTCTGAAGGTCGTGCACGGCCAGTACGCCGACGACGACGAGTTCCGCACCCGCTTCAGCCGCGAGGTGGCAGCCGCCCGTCGGGTCAGCGGCGCCTTCACGGCACCCATGGTGGACGCTGACGCCGACGCGCCGCACCCCTGGATGGCCACGCTCTACATACCCGGCGAGGACCTCGGCACCCATGTCCGCCGGCACGGCCCGCTGCCGCCCCGCCGACTGCGTGAACTCGCCGCCGGCCTCGCCGAGGCCCTGCGCGACATCCACCGCGCGGGCGTGGTTCACCGGGACCTGAAACCGGCCAATGTGATGCTGGCCGAGGACGGCCCCCGGGTCATCGACTTCGGCATCTCCCGGGCCGCCGACTCCGCCCCGGCCGACGCCCTCACGCAGACGGGCCGCGTGATGGGCACCCCGCCCTTCATGTCCCCCGAGCAGTTCACCTCTCCGCACGACGTCGGCCCCGCCGCCGATGTCTTCTCCCTCGGCGCGGTCCTGGTGTACGCGGCCACCCGGCACGGCCCCTTCGACAGCGCGAACCCCTGGGAGACGGCGACGAAGGTCGTCGAGGGCGAACCCGAACTCGACGGGCTTCCCGATGATCTGCTCCCCTTCGTCCGCCTCTGCCTGGAAAAGCACCCCAAGTCCCGCCCTGCCCCCGGCGAACTCCTGACCCTGCTCCGCGAGGGCCGGCTGCCCGCGCCGAGGCAGCGCCCCGAGTCGCCGGATGCCGCCGAGCCGGTCCGGCCGCGCGGGCGCCGCCGCAGAGGGTGGATGGTCGCCGGGGCCGTCGCCGCCGTCCTGGCCGCACTCGTCGGCACCGCGGTCGCCGTCTCCGGCGGCGGCGGTGCCCCCGGCGACCTTCCGGCCGGCTGGCACGCCTGGCACCGGCAGTCGAAGAACCCCACCGCCGGCGACGCGGACTCCGTGGCCCCCACCGGCGCCTTCAGCCGCTGTGCCGCCGCCGGCACCTCCCTGGTCTGCGCCGGCGACAGCCTCATGGCCACCCGCTTCGCTCTGGCCGACGGCCGCAACACCTGGGCCTACCCGCTCGACCCCACGCCCAGCGACAACGGCGGCGGCACCGGCGGCACGGTCATCGGCACCCGCGCCGGAGGCGTCTACGTCTGGGGTGCCGACGACCACACGCCCGACGGCGACACACGGACGTCCCTGACCCGCTACTCGGTCCAGGCGGTCCGGTCCGACACCGGCAAGGTGCTGTGGAAGACGGTCACCGGCGACGGCGACACGGCCGCCGGTGGCGACGGGGACAACGCCGTCGCCACCGCGCAGGGGGTCATCAGCGTCTACGGCGACAGGGGCGAGTCGTACGCCCTGCTCGGCGCCTCCGACGGCAAGGTCCGCTGGAAGCACCCCCTGCGGTACTCGAACGTGAACCAGAAGGGCGCCTGCCTGCTGAGCGGCGCCGCGGGGCGCGCGTATCTCCTGTGCGGATCCTTCGGCAAGGGCTACGACGTCACCCGCACCAGCATCTCCCTGCTCGACGCGGCCACCGGCCGGCCCCGCTGGACGGTGTCGGCCAAGGGCGCGCTCAGCGTCCTCGGCGAGAGCGACGGCCACCTCGTGCTGTCCGACGGCACCCGCACGCTGCACACCCTGACCCTGCTCGACATCTCCTCGCACGTCGTGACGGCCGTGAAGCTGTCCCACGCCGAGTCCGCCATGAACGGCATCCACCTGGAGGGCGGGACCGTCTACTTCACCTTCACCAGCGGCAGTGTCCACGCCTTCTCGCCGCGCACCGGCCGGCTGCTGTGGCGGACCAACTCCACCGTCGAGCAGCCCGGCCCGCCGACCGCCGCGGCCGGGCGCCTCTACCTGGCCTCCCCGACCGGCCGCCTGGCCGCCCTCGACCCGCACACCGGCAAGGTCATGGCCACCCTCCCGGGCCGCGACGACGGAGGCACCGCCGACTCCACCGGCCCGGCCGGCGCCCCCCTGGTCCGCGTCGGCGACGCCCTCTACGTGCCCTACGGCCTCCGCTCCGTCTACACGGTGAACATCCGAAACCTGTGAGCCGACCCGAGCGGCCCGGGGCCGCTCTGCGACGTTCCCCGCCGCTCGCCACCCGATCGGGTACAGGGGAGACACGGTGCACGCCCGCCGCCCGCTGCCGCGTGATCTACGGCTCACCCCACCCGGGGACGCGCATCATGCTGTGCACCGGCACCCGGGTTCGCTCGGCAACGCATCGATCCCATGGACCCGTACGGCCCCTCGGCAGCCCGCGGAAACAATCAGGGCCAGGTCAGAGGATTGCTCCTCTGACCTGGCCCTGAGTCGTACAGAGCGGGCGACGGGAATCGAACCCGCGTAGCTAGTTTGGAAGACTAGGGCTCTACCATTGAGCTACGCCCGCAACAACGCGCCACAGGTCGGTGACCGCGGCACTGCAGAGCATCGTAGCGGGTCGCCCGCCACGGAAGCCAACGTGTTGGGCTGCGGAGATGTCACGCGCGCGGCGCCGGGGAAAGCGGCCGACGGATCCGGCCCGGGCATGTACCCTACGTGTCGCACCAGACGGGGTGTGGCGCAGCTTGGTAGCGCGTCCGCTTTGGGAGCGGAAGGCCGTGGGTTCAAATCCCGCCACCCCGACCACCGGCTCACGTCACCGTGATGATCGCCTTTTGGGGCGCTGAGCGGCTGCGGTTACTATGCAAGCTGCGCGCCCGTGTGTCCCGGCCCACTAGGCCTACGAACTCTCCCGGGCGGCGAAATCCGCCGGACCAGTCTGGCTCCGGCAGAAACCAAGAAGTCAGCCACAAGGAGACCGAACCGTGAAGAGCGCCGTGGAGACCCTGAACCCGACCCGGGTTCGGCTCACTGTCGAGGTGCCCTTCGAGGAGCTCAAGGACAGCCTCGACGCGGCGTACAAGAAGATCAACCAGCAGGTCACGGTGAAGGGCTTCCGCAAGGGCAAGATCCCGGCCCGCGTCATCGACCAGCGGTTCGGCCGCGGTGCGGTGCTGGAGGAGGCCGTCAACGACGCGCTCCCGAAGTTCTACACCGAGGCGGTCAACGAGGCCGAGCTGAGCCCGCTGGGCCAGCCCGACGTCGACATCACGGAGCTGAAGGACGGCGAGACGCTGAACTTCACCGCCGAGGTCGACGTCCGCCCGGCCCTGGAGATCCCGGACTACTCCGGCATCGAGGTCGAGGTCGACGCCGTCGACGTCACCGACGAGGACATCGAGAAGTCGGTCGAGCAGCTGCGCGAGCGCTTCGCCTCCACCTCCCCGGTCGAGCGCGCCGCCGAGGACGGTGACGTGGTCACCCTCGACCTGGAGGCCAAGGTCGACGGCGAGGTCCTCGAGGACGGCGTCGCCAGCGGTGTCTCCTACACGATCGGCTCCGGCGAGCTGCTCGACGGCATCGACGACGCCGTCAAGGGCCTGGAGGCCGGTGGCGAGGCCACCTTCGCCTCCGAGCTGAAGGGCGGCTCCGCCGCGGGCAAGGAGGCCGAGGTCACCGTCAAGGTCACCCAGGTCGCCGCCCGTGAACTGCCCGAGCTGGACGACGAGTTCGCGCAGCTCGCCTCCGAGTTCGACACCCTGGACGAGCTGAAGGCCGACAGCCGCAAGCGCCTGGCCAACATGAAGCAGTACGACCAGGCCACCCAGGCCCAGGAGCGTGTCCTGGAGAAGCTCCTCGAGCTGGTCGAGGTCCCGGTCCCCGAGAAGCTGCTCGAGGACGAGATCAACACCCGCAAGCACAACCTGGAGCACCACCAGCTCGGCCAGATGGGCCTCGACCTCGCGAAGTACCTGGAGATCCAGGGCAAGACCGCCGAGGAGTTCGAGACCGAGACCCGCGAGGCCGCGGTCAAGGGCATCAAGACCCAGTTCGTCCTCGACGAGCTGGTCAAGAAGGAGAACCTCAACGTCAACCAGGAGGAGCTCACCGAGCACCTCATGCGGCGTGCGGCCTCCTCCGGCATGTCCCCCGACCAGTTCGCCCAGGCCGTCGTCGAGGGTGGCCAGGTGCCGCTGCTCGTCGGCGAGGTCGCCCGCGGCAAGGCCCTGGCCGTCGTGGTCGAGGCCGCCACGGTGAAGGACACCAACGGCGAGGTCGTCGACCTGGACGACGAGGACGAGGCCGAGGCCGCCACGGAGACCGTGGAGGCCGTCGAGGGCGCCGTCGAGACCGCGGACGAGGAGAAGGCCGAGGGCTGAGTCCCACGGCGTCTCTGACGACGTAGACGGGCCCTGGGGACTGCCCCGGGGCCCGTTCGTCGTACCGGGGACCGTCGGGTGTCGTCTCGGGGCTGTCGGGTGTCGTACCCGGCCACTGAGTGTCGTACCGGTGGCACCGAGTGCCGTACGGGGGGCACCGGGGGCGGGTCCCGGCCCCAGGGGCGCCGGGCCCTGTCGGCATGCGGCTCCGCCGCGGGCCGTGACAGGCCCCCGCGCGCCCGTGCCCCGACTGCGGCCGCACCACCCCCGCGAAGCGATCCGGTCGCCGGGCGGAGCCTCTACGCCCCCGGCGAACACCCGCTTCTCCGGGATTCCCCGAAGGGACCCGCGCGTTAGGGTCCATGAATACGGGGGCAGGGGAGTCTCCTGAAGCCCCCCGGCAGGACCCCGCAGGGAACACGTGAGACGGCCCGGCGCCGTCGTAAGACGAGCAGGTGGATACGTGACGAATCTGATGCCCTCCGCCGCCGGCGAGCCTTCCATCGGTGGTGGCCTCGGTGACCAGGTCTACAACCGGCTGCTCGGCGAGCGGATCATCTTCCTCGGCCAGCAGGTCGACGACGACATCGCCAACAAGATCACCGCTCAGCTGCTGCTCCTTGCCGCCGACCCGGACAAGGACATCTTCCTCTACATCAACAGCCCAGGTGGCTCGGTGACGGCCGGCATGGCGATCTACGACACCATGCAGTACATCCCGAACGACGTGGTCACGATCGGTATGGGCATGGCGGCCTCGATGGGGCAGTTCCTGCTCACCGGCGGCACCGCCGGCAAGCGCTTCGCCCTGCCGCACACCGACATCATGATGCACCAGGGCTCCGCGGGTCTGGGCGGTACGGTCTCGGACATCAAGATCCAGGCCCAGTACCTGCTGCGTACGAAGAAGACCATGTCCGAGCTGACCGCGCTGCACTCCGGCCAGACCGTCGAGACGATCGTGCGTGACGGCGACCGCGACCGCTGGTTCACCCCGGAAGAGGCCAAGGAGTACGGTCTCATTGACGAGATCATCACGCACGCCTCGGGTGTTCCGGGAGGCGGCGGCACCGGTGCCTGACCGGCCCGGCCACGCCAGGCACCGCCACGACCCCAGCTCCCAGAACGCCACCAGGACGGTGAACACCCTCATGAGCAACTTCCCCGGCGCCGCCAGCGGCCTGTACGAAGGGCCCCGGCCCGACAGCCGCTACGTCATCCCGCGCTTCGTCGAGCGCACCTCCCAGGGCATCCGCGAGTACGACCCGTACGCGAAGCTCTTCGAGGAGCGCGTGATCTTCCTGGGCGTCCAGATCGACGACGCCTCCGCCAACGACGTCATGGCACAGCTGCTGTGCCTGGAGTCGATGGACCCCGACCGGGACATCTCGATCTACATCAACAGCCCCGGCGGCGACATGACCGCCCTCACGGCGATCTACGACACGATGCAGTTCGTGAAGCCCGACATCCAGACGGTGTGCATGGGCCAGGCGGCCTCCGCCGCGGCCATCCTGCTCGCCGCCGGTACGCCCGGTAAGCGCATGGCGCTGCCGAACTCGCGCGTGCTGATCCACCAGCCGGCCGGCTCCACCGGCCGCGGCCAGCTCTCCGACCTGGAGATCATCGCCAACGAGTTCACCCGGATGCGGGACCAGCTGGAGTCCATGCTGGCCAAGCACTCCAACCGGCCGATCGAGAAGGTCCGCGAGGACATCGAGCGCGACAAGATCCTCACGGCCGAGGAAGCGCTCGAGTACGGCATCGTCGACCAGATCATCTCCACCCGGAAGATGAACAACGAATCGGTCCGCTGACCCTGAGCGGCATCTCTCGGGCCCCCTTGGCAGGGTGCACGTCAAAGTGAACCCTGCCAAGGGGGACCCGAACACAGGGCCCGGCAAGGTACCGTCGGACATAAGGCAGCACCAGGAGCCGCTGGACTCGAAAGCGTCCGGGCGTCTCCCAGGCGAAGGGGAAGCACACCGTGGCACGCATCGGTGACGGCGGCGATCTGCTCAAGTGCTCGTTCTGCGGCAAGAGCCAGAAGCAGGTCAAGAAGCTCATCGCAGGGCCCGGTGTGTACATCTGCGACGAGTGCATCGATCTCTGCAACGAGATCATCGAGGAGGAGCTCGCCGAGACGAGCGAGGTGCGCTGGGAGGAGCTCCCGAAGCCCCGCGAGATCTACGAGTTCCTGGAGGGCTACGTGGTGGGCCAGGAGCCCGCCAAGAAGGCCCTCTCCGTCGCGGTGTACAACCACTACAAGCGGGTCCAGGCGGGTGAGAACGGCGGCGCCCAAGGCCGCGACGACGCCATCGAGTTGGCGAAGTCCAACATCCTGCTCCTCGGCCCCACGGGCTCCGGCAAGACCCTGCTCGCACAGACCCTGGCCCGCATGCTGAACGTGCCGTTCGCGATCGCCGACGCGACGGCGCTCACGGAGGCGGGCTATGTCGGCGAGGACGTCGAGAACATCCTCCTGAAGCTGATCCAGGCGGCCGACTACGACGTCAAGAAGGCCGAGACCGGGATCATCTACATCGACGAGATCGACAAGGTCGCGCGGAAGAGTGAAAACCCTTCCATCACCCGGGACGTCTCGGGCGAGGGCGTGCAGCAGGCCCTGCTGAAGATCCTGGAGGGCACCACGGCCTCGGTCCCGCCCCAGGGCGGCCGCAAGCACCCCCACCAGGAGTTCATCCAGATCGACACGACGAACGTCCTGTTCATCGTGGGCGGTGCCTTCGCGGGCCTGGAGAAGATCATCGAGTCCCGGGCGGGCGCGAAGGGCATCGGCTTCGGCGCCACGATCCGCTCCAAGCGCGAGCTGGAGTCCAAGGACGTCTTCGAGGACGTCATGCCGGAGGACCTGGTCAAGTTCGGCATGATCCCGGAGTTCATCGGCCGCCTCCCGGTGATCACGTCGGTCCACAACCTGGACCGGGAGGCCCTGCTCCAGATCCTGGTGGAACCCCGCAACGCGCTCGTCAAGCAGTACCAGCGCCTCTTCGAACTCGACGGCGTGGAACTGGACTTCGAGCGCGAGGCCCTGGAGGCCATCGCCGACCAGGCCATCCTCCGCCAGACCGGCGCCCGCGGCCTGCGCGCCATCATGGAGGAAGTCCTCATGTCCGTGATGTACGAGGTCCCGTCCCGCAAGGATGTCGCCCGCGTCGTCATCACGGCCGACGTGGTCCACTCCAACGTCAACCCGACCCTGATCCCGCGTGACGCGCGGGGGCGGGGTTCGGGGGAGCAGAAGACCGCGTAGGCGGTCCGAACCGACGCAGAAGCGTTCCGACACGACAGAGGGGCGCCCGGTGAGTCCGGGCGCCCCTTCGTCTGTCCTGGGGCCGCAACAGAAGGGCCCCGGCCGTCGACCGGCCAGGGCTCCGTCCGGGTGCGGGAGGTGCTACGCCTTGACGCGCACGTCCTTGCGGAGCTTGGCGGTGATCTCCGCGGCGTCGCCGAGGGACATGCCCTTGCCCGCCATGGCGCTGGCCAGGTCGGCGTTGATGGTCACGCCGATGGTGCTGTGGTCGCCCCAGATGCACACCGGCATGATCATCTGCTTCGGGCCCGCGGAACTGGCGTCCGATCCACTCATGTCCAGCTTCACGGACTGGCACTTCATGACGGCGCCGTCGAGGTCGGCCGGCTCCTGCTTCTCGGGGCTGCCGACCAGCGTGCCCTTGGTGTCGTCGCTGCTCTGGTCCTTCTGGGACTCCTCCTTCATGTGGGCGAACATCGCGTCGACGACGGCCGTCGGGTCGTCGATCTGGCCGTAGACGCCGCCGAACTTCAGCATCTTCATGGTGAGCGGGCTGCTCTTGTCGCCGGACTGGTATTCCGCGCCCACCGACTTGGCGTTCTTGACGCCGGCCTTCCGGGCGGCCGACACATCGCTGTCCGTCATGGCGTCGTCGTCGGAGCTGCCGTTCTTCTTGTACTCGTCGTTGATCACGGCGGCCGGGGTGATCAGCTTGTGCGGGCCGTCGTCCGCGACGTCACCGCCGCTGTTGCCCTTGAGCAGGAAAGCCGCGCCGACCGCGATCGCCGCCACGACCGCCACCGCGCCGATGATCAGCCCGGTCTTCTTCTTGCCGCCGCCCGGAGCCGGCGGCTGCGGCACGCCGTAGGGCTGCTGGCCGTAAGGCTGCTGCTGGCCGTAGGGGTTCGGCTGCTGCCCGTACGGGCCCGGCTGCTGCGGCGCGCCCTGCTGCGGGTAGCCGTACCCGGGCTGCGGCGGGGCCGCAGGGGCCTGCTGGGGGTAGCCGTAGCCGGGCTGGGGAGCCTGCGGCTGCTGGCCGTAGGGGCCCTGCTGGCCGTAGGGACCAGGCTGCCCCGGCTGGCCGTAGGGGCCCGGCTGGCCGTATGGGCCCGGCTGGTTGTTGCTCATTTCTGGGATCCCCCTTGGACGCTTATGTGTTCCTGACATCCTGGCCCAGGCCCCGGAACCACAAGGCACCGGGGGTCTCACCGTTACAGAACAAACGCGTTTCGGGACCACCCCGTGACACCTCTAAACTGACCCTCGTGACCGAGAACGCTCATCAGCAGCCACCCGCGCCCGACTCCGAACTGCCGACCCAGTACGCGCCGGCCGATGTAGAGGGGCCGCTGTACGAGCGCTGGGTGGAGCGGGGTTACTTCGAGGCGGACGAGAAGAGCGACAAGCCTCCGTTCACCGTCGTCATCCCGCCGCCGAACGTCACCGGCAGCCTGCACCTGGGCCATGCCTTCGAGCACACCCTCATCGACGCCCTGACCCGCCGTAAGCGCATGCAGGGCTACGAGACGCTGTGGCAGCCGGGCATGGACCACGCCGGCATCGCCACGCAGAACGTCGTCGAGCGCGAGCTGGGCAAGGAGGGCAAGTCCCGGCACGACCTGGGCCGCGAGGCCTTCGTCGAGCGCGTCTGGCAGTGGAAGGCCGAGTCCGGCGGCCAGATCAGCGGGCAGATGCGGCGCCTGGGCGACGGCGTCGCCTGGTCGCGTGAGCGCTTCACCATGGACGAGGGCCTGTCGCAGGCCGTCCAGACCATCTTCAAGCGGCTCTACGACGACGAGCTGATCTACCGCGCCGAGCGCATCATCAACTGGTGCCCCCGCTGCCTGACGGCGATCTCGGACATCGAGGTCGAGTACCAGGACGACGACGGCGAGCTGGTCTCCATGACGTACGGGGACGGGGACGAGACCATCGTCGTCGCCACCACCCGTGCCGAGACCATGCTCGGTGACACCGCCGTCGCCGTTCACCCCGAGGACGAGCGGTACAAGCACCTGATCGGCAAGCTCATCAAGCTGCCGCTGACCGACCGTTCCATCCCCGTCGTCGCGGACGAGCACGTCGACCCCGAGTTCGGCACCGGCGCCGTCAAGGTCACCCCGGCCCACGACCCGAACGACTTCGAGATCGGGCAGCGGCACGACCTGCCGTCCATCACCGTGATGGACGAGCACGCCGTCATCACCACCCCCGGCCCCTTCCAGGGCCTGGACCGGCTGGAGGCCCGCTCCGCCATCGTCGGCGCGCTGCGCGCCGAGGGCCGGATCGTCGCCGAGAAGCGGCCGTACGTCCACAGCGTCGGGCACTGCTCGCGCTGCAAGACGACGATCGAGCCCCGTCTGTCCATGCAGTGGTGGGTCAAGGTCGGCCCGCTGGCCAAGGCCGCCGGTGACGCCGTCCGCGAGGGCAAGGTCAAGATCCATCCGCAGGAGATGGAGAAGCGCTACTTCGACTGGGTCGACAACCTCCACGACTGGTGCATCTCGCGGCAGTTGTGGTGGGGCCACCGGATTCCCGTCTGGTACGGCCCGGACGGCGAAGTCGTCTGCGTCGGCCCCGACGAGGAGCCGCCCGGCGGCGCGGGCTGGCACCAGGACACCGACGTCCTCGACACCTGGTTCTCCTCCGGCCTGTGGCCCTTCTCCACGCTGGGCTGGCCCGGGCAGACCGAGTCGCTCGCGAAGTTCTACCCGAACTCCGTCCTGGTCACCGGCTACGACATCCTCTTCTTCTGGGTCGCCCGGATGATGATGTTCGGCCTCTACGCGATGGACGGCACCCCGCCGTTCCACACCATCGCCCTGCACGGCATGGTCCGCGACCAGTTCGGCAAGAAGATGTCGAAGTCCTTCGGCAACGCGGTCAACCCGCTGGACTGGATGGACAAGTACGGCTCCGACGCGCTCCGGTTCACCCTCGCGCGCGGCGCCAACCCCGGCGTCGACGTCCCGATCGGCGAGGACTGGGTCCAGGGCTCCCGCAACTTCGCCAACAAGATCTGGAACGCGACGCGCTTCGCGCTGATGAACGGCGCGACGGTGGACGGCCCGCTGCCGGAGCCGTCGGCGATGTCGGCGACGGACCGCTGGATCCTGTCCCGCCTCAACTCGGTGATCGCCGAGGTCGACGCGTACTACGACGACTTCCAGTTCGCCAAGCTGTCCGACGCCCTCTTCCACTTCGCGTGGGACGAGGTCTTCGACTGGTACGTCGAGCTGTCCAAGACGACGTTCCAGGCGGGCGGCGAGGCTGCCGAGGTCAGCAAGCGGGTCCTGGGCCACGTCCTCGACGTCACCCTCAAGCTGCTGCACCCGGTCGTCCCGTTCGTCACGGAGACCCTCTGGACCACCCTCACGGGCGGCGAGTCGGTCGTCATCGCCGAGTGGCCCGAGGACAGCGGCTTCCGCGACGCGGCGGCCGAGGGGGAGATCGAGAGCCTCCAGTCCGTCATCACCGAGGTCCGCCGTTTCCGCGCCGACCAGGGTCTGCAGCCGGGCCAGCGGGTCCCGGCCCGCCTGACCCTCGACGGCACGGCACTGGCCCCGCACGAGGCGGCCATCCGCCAGCTGCTGCGCCTGCAGCCGGAGGGCGAGTCCTTCACGGCCACGGCCACCCTGCCGGTCTCCGGCGCCGAGGTCGCCCTCGACCTCTCCGGCACGATCGACGTGGCGGCCGAGCGCAAGCGCCTCGCGAAGGACCTGGCCGCCGCCGAGAAGGAGAAGGCCCAGGCCACGGCCAAGCTCGGCAACGAGGCGTTCCTGGCCAAGGCCCCGGACCAGGTGGTCGACAAGATCCGCACCCGCCTGGCCAAGGCGGACGAGGACATCGCCCGCATCCAGGCCCAGCTGGACCGCCTCCCGCAGGCGTAGGGTCCGCAACGTCCACGAAGGCCCCCGGTGCGCACAGCCGCCGGGGGCCTTCGCCGGCCCTACCCGGGGCCTTCGCCGACACCACCGGGAACCTTCGCCGGCCCTCAGGAGCACGGGGAACCGCGCGGCCGGCCCCCGACGGCCCGCACCCGGACGGCATGCCACGCCGCCCCGAACCGGCCCGAAGAGCCACCGCACCCTTTGTCACCGCGGCTCCGTAGACTGGCCCCGTGAGCGACCATCCCGGCACCAGCGACACCCCCGACCCCCTCGACGCCTTCGAAGAACTGATCGCCGAGGAAACCGACCGCGACCCCGACCTCGCCGTGATCGAGGCCGGCAGCCGCACCCTGCGGACGCAGGGCGGGCCGCTGCAGGCCGACGTACCCGCGCGGCCGGAGGACCCGGAGGTCGACAAGGCCCTGCGCGAGGTCGAGACGGACCTGGCCACCCGCTGGGGCGAGACCAAGCTGGAGCCCTCCGTCAGCCGCATCGCCGCGCTGATGGACGTGCTGGGCGAGCCGCAGCGCTCGTACCCCTCCATCCACATCACGGGGACGAACGGCAAGACCTCCACCGCCCGCATGATCGAGGCCCTGCTGGGCGCCTTCGATCTGCGCACCGGCCGGTACACCAGCCCCCATGTGCAGTCGATCACCGAGCGGATCAGCCTGGACGGCGCCCCGATCTCCGCCGAGCGGTTCATCGAGACGTACCAGGACATCAAGCCGTACATCGAGATGGTCGACGCGCAGCAGGAGTACCGGCTGTCCTTCTTCGAGGTGCTCACCGCCATGGCCTACGCCGCCTTCGCGGACGCGCCGGTCGACGTCGCCGTGGTCGAGGTCGGCATGGGCGGCAGCTGGGACGCGACGAACGTGATCGACGGCGATGTCGCCGTGATCACCCCCATCGGGCTCGATCACACCGACCGGCTGGGGGAGACGCCGGGCGAGATCGCCGGTGAGAAGGGCGGCATCATCAAGCAGGACGCGACCGTGATCCTGGCGCAGCAGCCGGTGGACGCGGCGCAGGTGCTGCTGAAGAAGGCCGTCGAGGTGGACGCCACCGTGGCCCGGGAGGGCCTGGAGTTCGGCGTCGTGGCCCGGCAGGTCGCGGTCGGCGGGCAGCTGCTCACCCTGCGCGGTCTGGGCGGCGAGTACCCCGAGGTGTACCTGCCCCTGCACGGCGCGTACCAGGCGCACAACGCGGCCGTGGCGCTCGCCGCCGCCGAGGCGTTCTTCGGCGTCGGCGCGCTGCGGGCGGAGCCGCTGGACATCGACTCCGTCCGCAAGGCCTTCGCCGCCGTGTCCTCGCCGGGCCGTCTGGAGGTCGTACGGCGGTCTCCGACGATCGTGCTGGACGCCGCGCACAATCCGGCGGGTGCGGAGGCCACCGCCGAGGCCGTGCGCGAGGCGTTCGACTTCAGCCGGCTGATCGGTGTGGTCGGGGCGAGCGCCGACAAGAACGTCCGGGGGCTGCTGGAGGCCTTCGAGCCGATCTTCGCCGAGGTCGTCGTCACACAGAACTCCACCCACCGGGCGATGGACGCGGACGAGCTGGCCGCGATCGCCGTCGAGGTGTTCGGAGAGGACCGGGTCCAGGTCGAGCCGCGGCTGCCCGAGGCTCTGGAGGCCGCGATCACGCTGGCCGAGGAGGAGGGCGAGTTCACGGGCGGTGGCGTGCTGGTCACCGGCTCGGTCATCACGGTGGGCGAGGCCCGCCTGCTGCTGGGGAAGGGCTGAGGTTCCGCCGTGCGTACGCTCTGTTCATCGACGCTGATCGGTGAGTTCTGCATCATCGGGTTCGCCGGGCTCGTGGCCATGAAGGACCCGGATCTGTCCTCGTCGACGGTGTGGCTGGTCAGCGGTATCGCCATGGCCCTGTGCGTGCTGCTGTGCGGCATGGTGACCCGGCCGGGCGGTGTCGCCCTCGGCTGGGCCCTGCAGCTCGCCCTGATCGCCTCCGGCGTCTTCGTCCCGACGATGTACTTCATGGGCGCGGTCTTCGCGGCCCTGTGGTGGGCGTCGGTGCACTACGGCAGAAAGATCGACGAGGCCAAGGCCCGCTTCGCGGCGCAGGCCGAGTCCTCCTCGGCTTCCTCCCCTGCACCTGACGCTGCGTGACGGCAACGCGAACACGCCCTGTAACCTCGTCCCACCGCACACGTCAGTCGTAAGGAGCCCCCGTGACTCAGCGCACCCTCGTCCTGCTCAAGCCCGACGCCGTCCGTCGCGGCCTGACCGGCGAGATCATCAGCCGGATCGAGCGCAAGGCCGGCTGGCAGATCACCGCGCTGGAGCTGCGCTCCCTGGACCGGGCCACGCTGGAGCAGCACTACGCGGAGCACGTCGGCAAGCCGTTCTACGAGCCGCTGGTGGAGTTCATGTCCTCCGGCCCGGTGGTCGTCCTGATCGCCGAGGGCGAGCGGGTCATCGAGGGCGTGCGCGCCCTGGCCGGCCCGACCGACCCGATCGCGGCCGCCCCCGGCTCCATCCGCGGTGACTACGGCGTGATCGTCCGCGAGAACCTGATCCACGCGTCCGACTCGGAGGAGTCCGCCGAACGCGAGGTGAAGATCTTCTTCCCCGGCCGCGCCTGAGAGGCCACCCGGCGGATTTTCCGCGAATTTTTCTGAGGGGGCGTCAGCCCTGCTCGGGGACCCTGACCTGGGACGGCCGTACGTTTTCGGCCGTCCTTTGGCATATGCGTTGCCGATCGGGGGAACGTGTGCCCCCGAAGGGCCGTCTCCACAAGCGAGGCGACGCGCCATCTGATGACAATGGCGGAGACCCTCGCGCAGTGTTCGTGCAGGCGCGTTTACGATGGAAGCCTTCACGTCACAGCGCCCGCCTAGCCGTCCTGACATGCCCTCAAAAGTTCGGGAAGGCCAGATGAATCCGGATGGGGAACTCAATGTCGTTCATCGGCCGTGACATGGCTGTCGACCTCGGGACCGCCAACACGCTGGTGTACGTCAGGGGTCGCGGAATCGTACTCAACGAGCCGTCCGTCGTCGCGATCAACACCAACACCGGCGGCATCCTCGCGGTCGGTGCCGAAGCGAAGAAGATGATCGGCCGGACGCCGGGCAACATCGTCGCGGTGCGCCCGCTGAAGGACGGCGTGATCGCCGACTTCGAGATCACCGAGCGGATGCTCCGCTACTTCATCCTGAAGATCCACAAGCGGCGCTATCTCGCCCGGCCGAGGGTCGTCGTCTGTGTGCCCTCGGGCATCACGGGCGTCGAGCGCCGTGCCGTCATCGAGGCGTCCTCCCAGGCCGGTGCCCGCCAGGTGCACATCATCGAGGAGCCCATGGCCGCGGCCATCGGCTCCGGCCTGCCGGTCCACGAGGCCACGGGCAACATGGTGGTGGACATCGGCGGCGGCACCACGGAGGTCGCGGTCATCTCGCTCGGCGGCATCGTCACCGCTCAGTCCATCCGCGTCGCGGGCGACGAACTGGACAACGCGATCATCCAGTACATCAAGAAGGAGTACAGCCTTCTGCTGGGCGAGCGGACGGCCGAGCAGATCAAGATCACCATCGGTTCGGCCTACGAACTCGACTCCGACGAGCACACCGAGGTCCGGGGCCGGGATCTGGTCTCCGGACTGCCGAAGACCGTCGTCATCTCGGCCGCCGAGGTCCGCAAGGCGATCGAGGAGCCGGTCAACGCGATCGTCGACGCGGTCAAGACGACCCTCGACAAGTGCCCGCCGGAGCTGTCCGGCGACATCATGGACAGGGGAATCGTTCTGACCGGCGGCGGAGCGCTGCTGCGCGGCCTGGACGAGCGGCTGCGCCGGGAGACCGGCATGCCGATCCACATCGCCGAGGACCCGCTGGACAGCGTGGCGCTCGGCTCCGGCAAGTGCGTCGAGGAGTTCGAGGCACTCCAGCAGGTGCTGGACGCCCAGCCCCGCAGATGAAGCAACTCTTCGGTTCCGCCGTACGAGATGATCTCCTCTCGTACGGCGGATCGTTGATATTGAGGCATAAGCTCCCACAAATGGGCCCCTTGGGCTTGCGCCTCGCAAGTGGCGCCTCGAGGGGTCCCCGAATTCCTACTTGAGGAAGGGCACGGCCGCCGCACGTGAGGGACACGAAAGAGAGCCGGCTGCTCCTGGTCCTGCTGATCGCCATCGCGTTCGCGCTGATCACGGTGGACATCCGCGGAGGCCGGAACTCACCGGTCGACGGTGCCCGGCAGGCCGCGGCCGCGGCGTTCGGCCCGATCGAGAACGGGCTGTCCTCGGCGGTCGACCCGGTCGGCAACGCCGTCTCCGCCATCCGCGACTCCGGCGGCCGCCACGACCGGCTCGCCACGCTGGAGAAGGAGAACGCGGCCCTCAAGGCGAAGCTCGGCAGCGACGACCGCAGCCGCAGCCGCCTCAAGCAGCTCGACAAGATGCTGAAGATCGCCGGCGAGGGCCAGTACGGCATCAAGGGCGCCCAGGTCATCGCCATAGGGTCGGCGCAGGGCTTCTCCTGGACCATCACCATCGACGTCGGCGCGAGCGACGGCATCAAGCGCGACATGACCGTGCTGAACGGCGACGGTCTGGTCGGCCGGGTCACGACGGTCGGCCCGAACACGTCCACCGTGCTCCTCGCCAACGACCCCGACTTCACCGTCGGCACCCGCATGGAGGGCAGCGACGAACTCGGCTTCGCCTCCGGGCAGGGCGACCGCCCGCTGCGCGTGGAACTCCTCAACGGCAAGGCCGAGGTGAAGAAGGGCGACCGGCTCGTCACCTTCGGCTCCCAGGCCGACAAGCCGTTCGTGCCCGGTGTGCCGGTCGGCGTGGTCTCCCGCGTCGACCCCTCCGGCGGCGGCCTCACCCGCACGCTGTACGTCACGCCGTACGTCGGCTTCACCAAGCTCGACATCGTCGGCGTGGTCGTCGAGGCCCCGAAGCAGGACCCGCGGGACGAGGTCCTGCCGACCAAGCCCAAGCCGATCCCGACGCCGACGGTGACCGTCACGGTCACCCCGTCGGCCAACGCACCCGAAGACGGCGAGCAGCAGTAGGAGCTGAGCTTTTCCCATGCGTGTCAACCGGATCCTGCTCTCCAGCGCACTGGTCGTCGTCGCCCTGGTGATCCAGGTCAGCGTCCTGGCGCGGCTGCATCTGCCGGGCGCCGTCCCGGACCTGCTGCTGCTCACCGTCCTCGGCCTCGCCATGGTGTACGGCCATGTGGGCGGGGCCCTCGTCGGCTTCGGCGCCGGCCTGCTCGCCGACCTCGCCCCGCCCGCCGACCACGCGGCCGGCCGCTATGCGCTCGTGCTGTGCGTCATCGGCTACTTCGCCGGACTCGTCAAGCCGGAGAACGGCCGTCTGAAGTCGGCGACCGGCCCGATGGCCGTCGTGGTCGCCGCCGCCGTCGGCTCCACACTGCTGTACGCCGGTGTCGGTGCCCTGGTCGGCGACACGGCCGCCCGCCATGTCGGCCTGACCGGCCTGCTGTTCTCGGCCGCCCTGTACGACCTGCTGCTCGCGCCGTTCGTGGTCCCCGGGATCATGTGGCTGGCCCGCCGCTCCGACAACGACCCGCTCGCGGATGGGGGCCCCGCCGCCAAGGCCGGCGACATCTCCTCCGGCTGGCTCTCCTCGGGCACCGGCCTGCGGATCGGCAGCCAGCGCGGCGGCCTCGGCGCGCTGAAGGCCAAGGCCCGCACCCGCTCGACCCGGGTCGGCCGCATCAAGGGGGTCAAGCGGCTGTGAGCACGGATGAGTTCACCCGAACGGGGAAGCCACGGTGGAACGCGGCCTCACAGGCTGGTCGTTCATCATTCGTACGCGCACACGCATCCGCGCACTGAGAGGGGGAGACAGCCGCAGTGACCAACATTCCCGAGACCGGACGGACCCCACGCGTCCAGACCCGGCTCGTCGTGATCCAGATCCTCGTCCTCTCCCTGCTCGGCACGCTCGGCGGCCGTCTGTGGTACCTCCAGATCCGCCAGGGCGCCGAGTACCAGAGGGAGGCCTCCGGCAACCACGTCCAGCAGGTCGTCGACCCGGCCGTGCGCGGTGACATCCTGGACGCCCGGGGCGTGCCGCTCGCCGACAACGAGACCCGTCTGGTCGTCTCCGCGTCCCGCACCGACCTGCTCAAGCAGAAGGACGACGGCAGAGCCGTCCTCACCAAGCTGGCCGGCGTCCTCGGCATCAAGCCCGAGGACGTCATGCAGAAGGTCCGGCTGTGCGACGCCAAGACCCCCCAGCCCTGCTGGAACGGCTCGCCGTACCAGCCGATCCCGATCACCGACGAGGCCACGCCCAAGCAGGCCCTGCAGATCCGCGAGCGCGCCGAGGACTTCCCCGGCATCACCGCCGAGCCGGAGGCCGTGCGCCGCTACCCGGGCCCGGGCAAGTCCAACTCCTCCCAGGTCCTCGGCTACCTCTCGCCGGTCACCGACGACGAGATCCAGCAGGCCAAGGACACCGACTCGCCCTATCTGCGCTCCGACATGGTCGGCCGCTCGGGCCTGGAGCGCCAGTACGACAAGGTGCTGCGCGGCAAGGCCGGCGTGACCCGCTACGAGGTGGACAATCTCGGCCGGGTCATCGGCAAGGCCAAGTCGGACGCCGCTGAATCCGGTTCCAACCTGGTCACCAGCATCGACTCCCGGGTGCAGCGCGTCGCCGAGTACGAGCTGAACAAGGCCATGAAGAAGGCCCGCGAGCAGTTCGACAAGATCACCGGCGAGAACTACAAGGCCGACTCCGGTGCCGTCGTCGTGGAGGAGGCCAAGACCGGCCGGATCGTCGCCATGGCCTCCGCCCCGACCTACGACCCGAACGTGTGGGTGGGCGGCATCTCCGCCAAGGACTACAAGGCCCTCACCGGCAAGAACTCCGACTACCCGCTGCTGAACCGGGCCATACAGGGCCAGGCCGCGCCCGGCTCGACCTTCAAGGTGGTCTCCACGGCCGCCGCGGTCCAGGCCGGCTACGTCTGGGACGGCGGCTACCCGTGCACCAGCTCCTACTCGGTGGGCGGCCAGGTCTTCAAGAACTTCGAGGGCGAGAACTTCGGCCCGATCTCCCTCGGCCGCGCCCTGGAGGTCTCCTGCGACACGGTCTTCTACGGCCTCGCGGACCGGGAGTGGAAGAAGGACGGCGGCATCAACCCCAAGAAGGGGGAGCCCAAGGACTACTTCTTCAAGACCGCCCACCAGTTCGGCCTCGGCAAGGAGACCGGCGTCGACCTGCCCAACGAGGTCACCGGCCGCGTCCCCGACCGCCAGTGGAAGCTGGACTACTGGAAGGCCAACAAGGACGCCTGGTGCAAGTCCGGCAAGAAGGACGGCACCTACGTCGAGAAGATCGCGTACGAGAACTGCCTCGAAGGCAACAAGATGCGCGAGGGTGACGAGATCAACTACTCCATCGGCCAGGGCGACACCCTCGTCACCCCGATCCAGGAGGCCGCGATCTACGGCGCCGTCGCCAACGGCGGCACCATGTACCAGCCCACCATCGGCAAGGCGGTCATCAGCGCGGACGGCAAGACCGTGCGGGAGATCAAGCCGACGAAGAAGGGCAGGCTGCCGGTCAGCCAGGCCACCCTCAAGGGCATGAACGACGCCTTCGCCGGCGTCATCACCCGCGGTACCGCCGCCTGGAAGTTCGGCGGCTGGCCCCAGGACAAGATCCCGCTGCACGCCAAGACCGGTACCGCCGAGGTCTACGGCAAGCAGACCACGTCCTGGCTGGCCACCTACTCCAAGGACTACACGGTGATCATGACGATCGCCCAGGCCGGTACGGGTTCCGGAGCCTCCGGTGAGGCCGTGCGCAACATCTACAGCGCGCTCTACGGCGTCCAGGGCGACGGCTCCATCGACACCAAGAAGGCGCTGCTGCCCGAGCCCCAGAAGAGCCTGCCGAAGGTCCGCACGGACGGCACGATCAGCGCCCCGAAGATCACCGGTGACCCGGGCAAGGACGCCGAGGCCTTCCAGAAGGACAACCCCACCAACGGGGACGACCAGCAGCCCGCCACCAGCCCCTCGCCCACCACGGGCAACAGCAACACCCGCAGGCGGCCGCGCCGGAGGGGAAGCCGGAGGATGCTCACATGACCGGCAACAGCTTCTCCGTCTCCGGCTACGGCCCCGAGCGGGCCGGCTGGACCAGGGTCTTCGCCCGTGACTCCCTGGCCCGAAGGCTCGACTGGCCGATGCTGCTCGCCGCCGTGGCGCTGTCGCTGATCGGCTCCCTGCTGGTGTACTCGGCCACCCGCAACCGCACCGAGATCAACCAGGGCGACCCGTACTACTTCCTGATCCGGCACATCATGAACACCGGCATCGGGCTCGCCCTGATGATCGCCACGGTCTGGCTCGGCCACCGCGCCCTGCGCAACGCGGTGCCGATCCTCTACGGCCTGTCGGTCTTCGGCATCCTCGCCGTGCTCACCCCGCTCGGCTCCACCGTCAACGGCGCGCACTCCTGGATCGTGCTCGGCGGCGGCTTCTCGCTGCAGCCCTCCGAATTCGTGAAGATCACGATCATCCTGGGCATGGCGATGCTGCTCGCGACCCGGGTGGACGCCGGCGACAAGAAGCACCCCGACCACCGCACGGTGGTGCAGGCCCTGGGACTGGCCGCCGTACCGATCCTGATCGTGCTCCTCATGCCCGACCTCGGCTCGGTCATGGTCATGGTGATCATCATCCTGGGCGTGCTGCTCGCCTCCGGGGCCTCCAACCGGTGGGTCTTCGGTCTGATCGCCGCGGGCGCCATCGGTGCGATCGCCGTCTGGCAGCTGCACATCCTGGACGCCTACCAGATCAACCGCTTCGCGGCCTTCGCCAATCCGGACCTGGACCCCGCGGGCGTGGGCTACAACACCAACCAGGCCCGCATCGCCATCGGCTCCGGAGGTCTGACCGGCGCGGGCCTGTTCCACGGTTCGCAGACCACCGGCCAGTTCGTCCCCGAGCAGCAGACGGACTTCGTCTTCACGGTCGCGGGGGAGGAGCTGGGCTTCCTCGGCGCGGGCCTGATCATCTTCCTGCTCGGCGTGGTCCTGTGGCGCGCCTGCCGGATCGCCCGCGACTCGGCCGAGCTGTACGGCACGGTCGTCGCCGCCGGCATCGTCGCCTGGTTCGCCTTCCAGGCGTTCGAGAACATCGGCATGACCCTCGGCATCATGCCGGTCACCGGTCTGCCCCTGCCGTTCGTGTCCTACGGCGGCTCGTCGATGTTCGCGGTGTGGGTGGCGGTGGGACTGCTCCAGTCGATCAAGGTGCAGCGACCGATGTCCGCCTAAGGACGTTCACCGGGTGAATGGCGGGAGTTTTCCCGCCATTCACCCGAGGTGGACCCTGCCGTCCGGGCCGGTCTGCCACTAGATTCGGTTCATGGCGGATACGAAGCGTGAGATCGAGCGCAAGTACGAATCCGACGACAGTGGGCTGCCCGACCTGACCGGCGTCGGCCGGGTGGCGGACGTCCACGACAAGGGCCTGGTCGAGCTGGACGCCACCTACTACGACACCGCCGACCAGCGCCTGGCCGCCGCCGGACTCACCCTGCGGCGCCGCACCGGAGGCTCGGACGCCGGCTGGCACCTGAAGTTCCCGGTCGCCCCAGGGGTCCGCGACGAGATCAGGTCGCCCCTGTCCGACGCCGTCCCCGACGAGATCGCCGCACTGGTCCGCTCCCGGGTCCGCTGCGCCGAGCTGATCCCCGTCGTCCGGCTCCGCTCCGCCCGCGACGTACGCCACCTGGTGGACGTCGACGGCGCGCTGCTGGCCGAGGCGAGCGTCGACGCCGTGACCGCCGAGCGGCTCGTCGGCAAGGGCGGAAGCACCCAGTGGACCGAGATCGAGGTGGAGCTGGCGGACGACGTGGATCCGGCCCTGCTCGACCAGGTGGAAAAGCGCCTGGGCAAGGCGGGCGTACGCCCGTCGAAGTCGCCCTCCAAGCTGGCCCGGGCCCTGGAGCAGACCGGCGGCCGACGGCCCGGCTCCGAACGGCACCCCAAGCCCGTGACCGCCGGCGACCACGTTCTCGCCTACGTCCGTGAACAGCGCGACGCGATCATCGCGTACGACCCGGCCGTCCGCCGGGACGTGCCCGACTCCGTCCACCAGATGCGGGTGGCGACCCGCCGTATGCGCAGCACCTTCCGCACCTTCGGCGCGGTCCTCGACCCCGGCGTCACCGACCCGGTCGCCGCCGAGCTGAAGTGGCTGGCCGACGAGCTGGGCGCGGACCGCGACCAGGAGGTCCTGGCCGAGCGCCTGACGAACGCACTCGACGGCCTCCCGCCCGCCCTGGTCTCCGGGCCCGTGCATGAACGCTTCACCGCCTGGTCGGACGCCCGGCACGGCAGCGCCCGCGATCACCTCGTCGCGACCCTGGACTCCGCCCGCTACCTGGCCCTGCTCGACACCCTGGACGCCGTTCTCGCCGACCCGCCGCTGCTGGAGAAGGCCCGCGGGAAGCCGGAGAAGGTGCTCGCCAAGGCCGCACGGAAGGATTTCGCGAAGGTCTCCCGCCTGATCGGCCAGGCACTGGAACTGCCGCCCGGCGAGGAACGCGACGTCGCCGTGCACGAGGCCCGCAAGAAGGCCAAGCGCACCCGGTACGCGGGCGAGACGGCCATCCCCGCCCTCGGCGGCACCGCCCGCGCCCTGGCGAAGTCCATGAAGTCCCTGACCAGCCTGCTCGGCGACCACCAGGACAGCGTCATGGCCCGCCACACCCTGCAGGAGCTGGCCACGACGGCACACGCGGAGGGGGAGAGCGCCTTCACCTACGGGCTGCTGTACGGGCGCGAGGAGCGGCAGGCGGTGGAAGTGGAGGCGAAGCTGCCCGGACTGTGGCGGGAGATCACGTCCGGGGCGTCCGTCTGAGCGTCCGAGGGAGGCCTCCGGTCGGGTTACGCTTGATGGTCACCCCTGTCAGCTCATGAAGGTTCGCGAGATGCCTGTCGAGTCGGTTTTCCCGCAGCTCGAAGCTCTGCTCCCGCACGTGCAGAAGCCGATCCAGTACGTCGGCGGAGAGCTCAACTCCACCGTCAAGAACTGGGACGAGTGCGACGTCCGCTGGGCACTCATGTACCCGGACGCGTACGAGGTCGGTCTGCCCAACCAGGGCGTCATGATCCTCTACGAGGTCCTCAACGAGCAGGACGGCGTCCTCGCCGAGCGCACCTACAGCGTGTGGCCGGACCTGGAGGCGTTGATGCGGGAGCACGACGTCCCCCAGTTCACGGTGGACAGCCATCGCCCGGTGAAGGCCTTCGACGTGTTCGGCCTGTCCTTCTCCACCGAGCTGGGCTACACGAACATGCTGACGGCCCTGGACCTGGCCGGCATCCCGCTGGAGTCCAGGGACCGCGGGCTGGACGACCCGATCGTGCTGGCGGGCGGCCATGCGGCCTTCAACCCCGAGCCGATCGCGGACTTCATCGACGCGGCGATCATCGGCGACGGCGAACAGGCCGTCCTGGACATGACGAAGATCATCCGCGAGTGGAAGGCGGAGGGCTGCCCCGGCGGCCGCGAGGAGGTCCTCTTCCGCCTGGCCAGGACGGGCTCGGTGTACATCCCGGCGTTCTACGACGTCGAGTACCTCCCCGACGGCCGGATCGGCCGTGTGGTCCCCAACAAGTCGGGCGTGCCGTGGCGCGTGTCGAAGCACACGGTCATGGACCTGGACGAGTGGCCGTACCCCAAGCAGCCGCTCGTCCCCCTGGCCGAGACGGTCCACGAGCGCATGTCCGTCGAGATCTTCCGGGGCTGCACCCGGGGCTGCCGCTTCTGCCAGGCGGGCATGATCACCCGCCCGGTGCGCGAGCGCTCGATCACGGGCATCGGCGAGATGGTCGACAAGGGTCTCAAGGCGACCGGCTTCGAGGAGGTGGGCCTGCTCTCCCTCTCCTCCGCGGACCACTCGGAGATCGGCGACATCGCGAAGGGCCTGGCCGACCGCTACACGGAGGACAAGATCGGCCTCTCCCTCCCCTCCACGCGGGTCGACGCCTTCAACGTCGACCTGGCGAACGAGCTGACCCGCAACGGCCGCCGCTCCGGCCTGACCTTCGCCCCCGAGGGCGGCTCCGAGCGCATGCGCAAGGTCATCAACAAGATGGTCTCGGAGGAGGACCTGATCCGCACGGTCTCCACCGCCTACGGCAACGGCTGGCGCCAGGTGAAGCTGTACTTCATGTGCGGCCTGCCCACCGAGACCGACGAGGACGTCCTCCAGATCGCCGACATGGCGATGCACGTGATCCAGAAGGGCCGTGAGGTGTCGAAGTCGAACGACATCCGCTGCACGGTCTCGATCGGCGGCTTCGTGCCGAAGCCCCACACCCCCTTCCAGTGGGCCCCGCAGCTGTCGGCCGAGGAGACGGACGCCCGCCTCGAGAAGCTGCGCGACAAGATCCGCGGCGACAAGAAGTACGGCCGCTCGATCGGCTTCCGCTACCACGACGGCAAGCCCGGCATCGTCGAGGGCCTGCTCTCGCGCGGCGACCGCCGCATCGGCACGGTCATCCGCGCGGTCTACGAGGACGGCGGCCGCTTCGACGGCTGGCGCGAGCACTTCTCCTACGACCGCTGGATGCAGTGCGCCGACAAGGCGCTGGCCCCCTTCGGCGTGGACGTCGACTGGTACACGACGCGCGAGCGTACGTACGAGGAAGTCCTCCCCTGGGACCACCTGGACTCAGGCCTCGACAAGGACTGGCTCTGGGAGGACTGGCAGGACGCCCTCGACGAGACCGAGGTCGAGGACTGCCGCTGGACCCCGTGCTTCGACTGCGGCGTCTGCCCGCAGATGGATACGGCCATTCAAATCGGCCCGACCGGCAAGAAGTTGCTGCCTCTGACGGTCAAGAACGCTGCGCCGGCGCCCGCTTCGAGTGGTCACACGCACTGAGGTGGGCGAGGCACTCGATCGGGTGATTGAGGCGTTGGCGGGGGTGAGCGAGGAGGAGGTGGCTGCGGTGCTGTCTGTGGCCGGTGCTTCGCTTCCTTCTCCGCAAGCGCCGTCGGTGTCCCTTCGGACACCCTTGCCGGGCCCTGGACGCTCCCCGCACATCGTTACCGAGGTGGAGTGGGTCTGAGGTCCATTCCAGGTTTGTGCGCGACTGTCTGCCCCTGTGAGCCCCCTGTCCTGATTGGGAGGGGGCTCGTTGGCGTTCGGTGACTCGTGAGTCCGTGGGCGGCGCGGTGGAGTGCCCACATGTCGAGTCTCAGCTGAGGGTTGACAGGTTGGCATCGGGTTACGTGCCCCTTGCGTGCCCGATCAGGCAGCGCACCACGGGGAACACCGGGGGAACGTCGGCAAGCTTTCCAGGAACGCACAGGTCACGGCTCTTGCAGGTCGGACAGCACCCGCATACGCGATCTTGCAAACTGGCTACGTGTGACTACCGGCGCCAGCGTCCATTACGAGTCCGCCCAGCAGATAGATGAGCACGCACAGCAGGACCGCTGCCATCACACCTGCCACGAACCTGAAGCGATCCGGAGTCATCCTCGGCCTGGCAGTAACGGGGTTCATCCGATCCAAGTAGTCATAGACCCAGAGACCAAGATTGCGATAGTCGACAGCAACGAGGAGACAGAGGCCTCCAAGCAGGGCGACCCAGCTCAGCACAAAGAGAGCTTCTGCCCAATTAACGGGCGTAACTACCGGCTGGCCCGCAAAGACGAGAGACCTGCACACAGTGCCGTCCACTTTCCACTGCTCCTTCAGCTCCCAGTGATGCTCAGACACCCGAGGGATCGGGAAGGTTGCACGACCCGTTCGTGAAGCCGCGCGGGCTGAATGGGGTGCTCGATGCACCAGCGTCTGACGGCCCGGACTTGTCCGTGTCGGTTTCCGTCTCATACCGCGACGCATCTGAACTGGCTTGCCCTGTGGGGCGGGTGGGAAGGATGTCGCTGTGCCCGAGCCCTATCCGGAAGAGTTCCGCCAGGACGTCGTGCGAGTCGCGAGGAACCGCGGCCCGGGTGTCACGGTCGAGCAGGTGGCCACCGATTTCGGGGTTCACCCGATGACGTTGTGGAAGTGGATGCGCCGGGCGGACATCGATGACGGGTCCAAGCCCGGGGTGAGCAGCCAGGAGAGCGCGGAACTGCGGGAAGCACGTCGGCGGATCAAGCTGCTGGAGCAGGAGAACGAGGTTTTGCGCCGGGCCGCGGCCTATCTGTCGCAGGCGCATCTGCCGGGAAAAGGATCTACCCGCTCGTGAAGGAGCTGGCCGTGGACGGGGTGCCCGTCACGGTGACGTGCCGGGTGCTGAAGCTCGCCAGACAGCCCTACTACCGCTGGCTCGGCAAGCCGGTGGCCGACGCCGTACTGGAGGAGTCGTATCGCGCGAACGCACTGTTCGACGCGCACCGCGACGACCCGGAGTTCGGCTACCGCTTCCTGGCCGATGAAGCGTGTGGTGCCGGGGCTCGGATGGCGGACCGGACCGCGTGGCGGATCTGCCGGGACAACCGCTGGTGGAGCGTGTTCGGCAAGAAGCGCGGCCGGGTCAAGCAGGCCGGCCCGCCGGTGCACGACGATCTCGTGAGCCGCAACTTCACCGCGACCGGCCCGAACCGGCTGTGGCTTGCCGACATCACCGAACCCGAACCTCGGCATCTTCTGTGCTCGTTAGCGCGCCGCACAGCCGATGACAGGACCGCGAGCCGCATTGAGAGCGAGATCGTGGTCATTGACGATGACGGCACGGAGCAACCATTCGACCTTACGTCATGGTTCAAGTGACCGACGTCACGCGGGACTCGCCAGGCGCAAACCCCATTCAATGAATACTGTCGATTGCCCGAAATCGTCCCTGTTAAGAAAGCGCAAGTTCACCATCCAATGGCTAAGCTCAGGTCAAGACTTGAGTCCGCTGTCAGGTGGAGGAGGTGTATTCCGCTTCGAACGTTTGCGCTTGATCGTGTAGAAGTTGAGCAGTCCGCATTGACCGGCGGACCGCAACATCTTCTGGGGGACAACTTCATGAGCAAGCGTGCAATAGCCGGCCTTTCCATCCTGGCCGGTGCAGCCGCTCTGACCACGACACTGGCACCCGTCGCGGCAGCCGACACGAACCAGGCTGCCTCTCGTGCCGCGGTGGTGATCGAAAAAGCAACCGGGACCGCCAACCTGCGCTCGACTGCCCTGGGCTCGCCGGTGAACGGCGCCCAGGTGACGCTCCCCGCTCGCGGCGATGAGCCCATCATTGCAACGAAGGGTGACGCGACCGTCTCCCTCACGCTGCCGGCAACCGGGGCTAAGCAGCAGTCCAGCACAGACGACACGAGTGTCTTCGCGGGGAACGACGCGTCCGTGACCGCGGCCGCACAGGCGACCACTGATGGGGGCTTCCGAGCCCTGTTCACACTCAACGACGCCAACGCTCCCCGCCAACAGTCGTTCACGCTCGCCCTGCCCATCGGGGCTACGATCCGTCAAACCGCCGAGGGTGGACTGGTCGTCTTCAACGCTGATGGAGCGATCATCGGCGGCCTGGAGACCCCGTGGGCCAAGGATGCTAACGGCAACGCTGTACCCACGACCTACGCCGTTGACGGCGACACCGTTACGCAGACGGTGACCCCGAACGCCGACACGGCCTTCCCGGTGGTCGCGGACCCCAAGTGGACGTGGGGAATCATCAGCGGCACGGTGTACTTCAACAAAAAGGAAACGGCCCACTTGGCCGCGAACTCGGCCTTCGTGGGCGTCCTCTTTGCCGCAGCACCGCCGCCGTTCGACGCGTACGGCATCCTCAACGCAGCGAATATTTCCCGGGTTGCCTGGAACGCCAACTCCGACCACAAGTGCGTCGAGGTAAAGGTGCCCACGTTCCTTCCGTATGAATACTCTGGCGGAAACTGCAAGTAGACTGCGTCGTAGATCGGGCATCTGTCCGTAGAGAGGGGACCTAGGACATGGAAGCTTTCGCCGGACCGTCCATCCTCATCCTGGCCGCGGCGGTCATCCTGGCAGTCAAGTACCGCCGGCGCCTGGTCGGACGGCAGCCGTTGCGGGTCACGTCCACCATGTCCGGCCGTATCGCCGTCGCGGTGGCCTTCCTCGCGGGGTGCGCTTGGGCATGGTCCCAGGGGCCGTCTGTCATCAACGCCGGCGTGCTGGGGCTGAGCCTGGCCCTTCTGGCGGGCGTGGCCGCCGAGTTCTTGATGAACAGGACAGCGCGACGCTGACACGCTGAGGTCGTTGCACGGGGCCGGAGTCCATGATGACTCCGGCCCCGTGCGTGCCTACGAAGACGTATCAGAAGGCTTCTGTGAAGTCGTCTTCCTGCAGATGGACACCAACATCCAGATGGGCCCGACCGACAAGAACCTGCTGCCACTGACGGTCAAGAACGCAGGTCCGACGCCGGCTGCGAGCTGTCACGCGCACTGGGGCGGGCGGGCACTCGATCGGGTGGTCGAGGCGCCGGTGGGGGTGCTCGAGGACGGGGTGGCTGCGGTGCTGTCTGCGGCCGGTGCTCATTCAGGTATGAACCGTACGGCGCCGACTCGCCGTGCCGGATCACGCAAGGCGTTGACCTGCATGATCACGATGTGCCGCAAAGCCGAGTGGTATGGGAGGCGGCGGCGGGCCAGGATGGACGGCAACCGGAGGTCGCCGTCGGCGTTACCGGGGGCCCGGCTTCGAGCAGCGAGGGGTTACCGTCACAGTGATCGACACGGACGAGCTGGCCGAGCGGAACGCCGGGTTCGCCGGCGGCGGATCATTCGCCGGCCTCAGGCTCATGCCCAGTGGCGGTCTGACGGTCATCGGATGCGTCGACCCTCGTGTCGACCCGTCCGACGTGCTCGGGCTCAAGCTCGGCGAGGCGGCGGTGATCCGCAACGTCGGAGGGCGGGTCACGCCCGCGACACTCCGGACGCTGGAGATGCTCTCGAAGGTCGTCCAGGCTCGCACGGGCGGCCCTCGTCGGGGCGATGTCCACTATGCGGTCCTGCACCACACCGACTGCGGGATCACGGACCTGGCCGCGTTCCCCGAGCTGCTGGCGGACTACTTCGACGTTCCGGCCGGAGACCTGGACGCCAAGGCGGTCGCCGACCCGGTCGCCGCCGTCCGTGTCGACGTCGAAATCTTCAAGCAGAAGCTTCCGGCCGGAGTCTTCGTCTCAGGGCTCGTGTACGACGTGGCCACCGGGCTCATCGACATCGTCGTCCCGCCCGTGCGAGTGGAAGCATGACACCGCGCTGCGCCTGCGGCCGGTCCGGCCGGTCCAGCCGGTGCGACCGCCGTGGGCCTGCGGCTCGTACCGGGATCTGCCTCCCTGGGCGGTCGTATCGGCGGGGAGGTGCTTTCTGACATGTGCGACGATCACGGGCACTCGGCGGCCGAGGCGGCGTGGTCGGCGCCTCGCGTCGCGGAGGGAACGGCCGTCGACCCGGTGACACTGCCCGAGGTCGACGAGGTCAGGGTCACGACGATGGTCGACAACACCTTCGACGCCCTGCTGGCCTCTGCCGAGGGCGTCACCCGGGCGTCGAAGGGCGCCGGGCGGACCGCCGCGCGGCAGTTCGCCGACGGCGAGGCCATCGCGGGGCTGCGTGCCGAGCACGGCTTCTCCGCCCTGGTCACCGTTGAAAGCGGGAACGCGAGCAGCACGCTGCTGTTCGACACCGGCGCGTCGCCGGACGGGCTGGCGGTGAACGCCGAGCGTCTCGGCATCGATGTCGGCGGCCTGCAGGGCGTCGTGCTCAGCCACGGACACTTCGACCACGCGGGCGGCTTCGACGGTCTGGCCCGGCTGCGCGGGCGCTCCGGCCTGCCGCTGACCGTCCACCCCGCGGTCTGGACCCGCCGCCGCCTGGAACTGCCCGCCGGCCAGGGGCTGGAGATGCCCACGCTGTCGCGGGGTGCCCTGGAGCGCGAAGGGTTCGAGGTGATCGAGCGGCGGCAGCCGTCGCTGCTGGCCGGCGGCATCCTGATCACCGGCGAGGTGGACCGCGTCACCGAGTTCGAGCACGGCATGCCGAAGGCACACCAAGCCTGGGACGGGAACCGCTGGCGACACGACCCCGTCGTCATCGACGACCAGGCACTCGTCATCAACGTGCGCGGCCGGGGACTTGTCGTCATCACCGGGTGCGGCCACGCCGGAGTGGTCAACATCATCCGGCACGCCATGAGGCTGACCGGCGTCGGCAGACTGCTGGCGCTCATCGGCGGCTTCCACCTGAGCGGCCCCGCCTTCGAGCCGGTCATCGGCCCGACGGTGGCCGCGCTCACCGAACTCGCACCCGAGCTGATCGTCCCCAGTCACTGCACCGGCTGGCGCGCCCAGCACACCCTCGCCGCAGCCCTCCCGGACGCATGGGTGCAGACCAGCGTCGGAACCACCTACACACTCAGCGCCCCACAGGCGGGTTATGCCTGACCCCGGCTCAGCAGTCCCGGCTCAACCGGACTTGCAGCGCCAAGCCCCTTGCCCGCGGTCACCTGCCGGAGGAAGATCCTTCCGGATCGAGGGAGACGTGATGCTGCGGTTCATGGACTGGTCCGTGGTCGCCATGGGATGTGTGCTGGTCGTCGGTGGCCTGGGCAGCCGATGGTGGGAGCGGACCCGGGTACGGGGGAACGCGCAATCCGACCAGGACACGCGCTTCCTCCGGGTGTGGCAACCCCTCCTCATGGGCCTGGGAATGATCTGCGCCAGGATGCCGGGCCTGCTTCGCGCACCCCACCTCGTCGTCGAGGTCTTCGACACGCTCGGCTTCGGGCTGGCAATCACGGTTCTGGGCTTCTACCTCAGGCAGGGGTATCGCTCGCGTCGGGCGCAGGGCACCACGTGACGGCCGCGACGGCCCCACGACCGACAGCAACTCCCGGACGCCCTCACACCAGTGTCTGCGTCCGGCCGGTGCATTCGGACACCGGCGGCAGTCGGGGCAGGCTCGGATCGAACTCGGAGAAGCGCTGCTTTTCGCCCGTGGAACCAGCCCTTCTCTGATGTCCCTCTTTCGCTACGTGCGCCCAAGATTGATGGTCTCGTGATTGGGATAGGTGAGGATCCGTCCGTCAAACACCAGGTGCCGTCAAGGAAACAGGCCACCTACAAGTCTTCGTAGGTGGCCTGAGTGCTGCCCATTCAGCAGTGACTACGTGCCTTGCAGTCGCCGGTTCACCTCTTGTTGATACGCCAAGCGATCATCCCTGTCGCGCCAGACTTGGCCTGGATGTCGAGACGGAGCGGGGCTTTCGCTGTGAGTCGTTCGAAAACTACCGACTGATCGCAGGGGACTTGCTTCTTCGAGCCCGCGGCGGCCGGTGTGAACTCAAGCTCCGCAGTTCCCTTCCCAGCGCAGGCCACCGACAATTTGTAGGTGACGCCGTGGGTGAGGTTCGGTTGCGTGTGAACCCCATCGGAAACGAGCCGCACGGACGGCAAGGCCTGCTGTCCTCGCGTAACAGGACGTCGTCAGCCGGACATCGGGATCGGTGAGCCCGTCCGGCCGTCGGCTCGTGCAGTCACCACGGCGGCCTCCCGCACACCGGCGGCGAGCACCGCGCACGTGAACGCGATCAAAGGGGCCTTCCAGCCCCAGGAGGCCACCGCAATCACCGGTACGACGAGCAGCGAGTGGACGGCGGAGACGGCAAAGGCCCCCCGTGCCCAGCCTCCGCCGATCACCGGCCGACGTGCGGTCGCCCAGTGGCGCCACCACAGTCCGGCAGCCACCGCCGCGAGGCCGGCCATCGCGGCAGCGCCCAGCCGGGCCAGATCGGCATTGGTCACGCTGTCGGGGTCCAGTGCGGTCGAGTCGGTCGAGTGCACGCTCAGTACAACCGCAATCCATCCGAGGGCCGCCGCACTCAGCAAGGAAGTCAGAACTGCTGCACGTCGCCGTGCCCAACTCGTATCAGAATGTGCCGAGTTCGATTCCATGGCTCATTCTAGCCACCGCTCGGAACAGGCATGCGATTCCGCAGACGGTTCCAGTCCCACGGGCGACGATCGCCGCCACGGTTCCGAGCACGGCCCAGCGAGCCGGCTGCGAGGGCCTGCAGCCACGTAAGCAGCCCGCGGCGATCCGAACTCCGTGCAAGCGGCCCGCGACGATCCGAACTCCGTGCACGCAGCTCGCGGCGATCCGAACTGCGTGCAAGCGGCCCGCGGCGATCCGAACTGTGTGCAAGCGGCCCGCGACGATCCGAACTCCGTCGCTCCGGGAAAAGTCCCCCATGCGATGCAACCGAGTGCCGAGCCTGTGCGTATACGAGGCGATACCGCACTTCACATGGGGGATTTCATGTACTTGGACCGTTCGGCCGGTCGGACCGCCGGCCGTCTCGGCGCCGCTGTCGCGGCCTGCATCGCCCTGCTCTCGGCCGTCGGCTGCTCGGCGGACGCGGGTGCCGGCGTCCGGTCCGCCGCCGACGCACCGGATGCCCGGGCCTCCGCGGCGGCTGCGAACGCCAAGGGCGGGAACGACGACGGCACGGGCAAGGCGTCCGAGGCGCGCCCGGCTCCGTCCATGCCGGAGCCCGCCGTGCTCGCGCAGGCGCGGGTGAACATATCCGACGGGCAGACGGTCGGCGTGGGCATGCCGATATCCGTCACCTTCTCCCAGCCGGTCCCCGCCGCCGAGCGCAAGGCCGTGGAGAGCTGGCTGCGTGTGCAGACCCCGTCCGGCACGGCCGGCGCCTGGAGCTGGGTGAAGGACCAGAGCCGTCTGGACGGGGAGCGGGTCGACTTCCGCCCCGGTACCGCCTACTGGCGGCCCGGCACCCAGGTCGCCCTCCGCCTCGGCTCGCACGGCGTCCGCCGCTTCACCGTCGGCCGGGCCCTGGTCGCCACGATCGATGTGAAGACGCAGATGATGACCGTCCGCACCGGCGGGACCGGCGGGACGACGCGGCGCATCCCGGTCACCACCGGGCAGCCGGGGCTGGACACCTGGGGCGGGACGATGGTCGTGATGGACAAGCAGCCCAAGGTGCTCATGGACTCCCGCACCGTGGGTCTCGGTGACGAGTACCGCGGCAACTACTACTGGGCCGTGCACCTGACGACGTCGGGGACGTACGTGCACCAGAACAAGCGAGCGGACACCGAGGCCGGACACCGCAATGTCACCCACGGCTGTGTCGGCCTCGCCACCGACGGCACCGCCAGGCGCTTCTATGACCAGGTGATGGTGGGCGACGTCGTCACGGTCACCGGGTCGAAGAAGGACGCCGTCGCCGCCGGCAACGGTTACGGCGACTGGAACCTCACCTGGAAGCAGTGGCTCGCGCACAGCGCCGCCGGGGCCACCACGACCGCATGACCCCCGCCGCAGCGGCCGTACACCACGCGCCCCGCGCCGTGAGAGAGAGCACGACAAGGTGACCGAGGACGAGTTCGACCTCTTCTACACGGCCGCCTACCCGCGTCTGGTCGGCCAGCTGTACGCCTTGACGGGCGATTACGCCGAGGCCCAGGACGTGGTCCAGGAGGCGTTCGTACGTGCCTGGGACCGGCGTTCGTCCGTCCTGACCGGTGAGCAGTCTCCCGAGGGGTGGATCCGCACCGTGGCGCACCGCCTGGCGATGAGCCGCTGGCGGCGGGCGCGTCACTGGTGGGAACTGGTCCGGGGTGAGTCCGCGCCGCGGCCGGTGCCCGAACCGAGCCCGGACCACGTGGCGTTGGTCGCCGCGCTGCGACGCCTGCCCGAAGCCCAGCGGACCGCGATCGTGCTGCATCACCTGTGCGATCTGAGCGTGGAGCAGATAGCCGCCGAGACCGGCGTGGCCGTCGGCACCGTCAAGGCGCGCCTGTCACGCGGCCGTTCGGCGCTCGCCGCTCACTTGGTGAGCGAGGAATCCCATCCGACGGAGGAAGCCTGTGTCTGATCAGCCGCCACCGCGTCCCCTGTCCGACGCGGAGCTGTCCGCCCGGCTCCGCGGCCTGGCCGCGCACGGCGCGCCGCTCGCCCCGGCCACAGGGGCGCAGGTGAGGAGCCGGGCGGCACGCCGCCGCCGTGGCCGACGCGTTCTGCTCTCCACCGGCGCGCTGGCGGCAGCGGCCCTCACCGCCGTCACCTCCGGCGCCCTCGCTTCCCCCACCGGGCCGGCCGCGCCACCGTCCCCGTCCCCGGCGCCCGTCCAGCGGGTGACGGTCGACCTGGACGCCCACACGCTGACCGTCGAGGGCCGGAGGCTCCCCATCGGTACGCCGATGGGGAACTGCCCGATCGGCGAGACGACGGTCACGGTCACCGCCAAGTACCCCGTCGTGCGGGTGCCCCACAGCAGGCTCGTCACGCATGCGGACACCAGGCGGTGGGCGGTCACCTTCACCGACCGCGCTCACCACCAGCGGCTACTGATGTTCGAGCTGGACCCCGCCGATCTCGCCACCCTCGGCAAGGACAGCATCCTCGGCGCCGTCGCCCTCGCGCCCGGAGCCGGGAAGCGGGTGTACGACGCCATCAAGCCCGGCGCACGTGTGGAGATCAAGGGCCGGCAGGGCGCGAGCGCGGCCCCGGACTCCATGTGCGTCGACCGGCAACCGATCACCGGCAACCGCTGACGCCGGATTGCCGACCCTGGACCGCTGCCGCTGGGCTGCCAACGCTGGGTCGCTGCCGCCGGACCGCTGCCGCCGGGCTGCCCACCCTGGACCGCTGCCGCTGCCGCTGCCGCTGCCGCTGCCGCTGGACCGCCGGCGCCGGACCGCCGGCGCGCCGCGACCGGGACGAAGGCCTGCTGCCGCAAGGGTCGCCGGCATCGCCCGGCGCGGTGGCGTGCGCGGGGTGCTCCCGTCCCGTACGCCATCGACCCGGGGGGCGGCGTACGGGACGGGAGTGGGGGAGAGGGGTGGGGTGAGGCGACCGTTCGGCCTAGAAGCCGAAGTGGTCGATCACGGTGCCGTTTCCGCACTTGTTGGCGGCGGAGGGGAGGTAGGCACTCAGGATGGGGACACCGACCGTTCCCGAAAGGCAGGCGGGTGCGGGCGAGAAGGTCCAGTGGTTTCCGCCGGTGACGCCACCGCCGAGGTTGGTGTCGTCGGCATGTGCGGGAGCGGCCATGGCCGCGGTGGCCAGAGCGAGCGCGGCAGTGATGATGATCTTTCGCATGCCCGCTGTAACGATCGGAATGATCGGAGGGTACGCCCCGGCCCCAGGCATGTCCCCCATGTGCCCTAAACGGCAAACGCAAACGGGGAACAGTGGAAACCCACGGGCCGGGAGTATTGGATTTCCGGGCGGCTACCGTAGCCGTATTCCGACTGTCCGGCAGCACCGAAGGAGCAAGTGGCATGGAGATCGAGGCGTCGCAGAAGATCACCACATTCTTGATGTTCGAGGGCAATGCCGAGGACGCGATGAGTTTTTACATCTCGCTCTTCGACGATGCCGAGGTCGTCCACGTCACCCGCTACGGTGCCGATGGTCCGGGCAAGGAGGGGAGTGTGCAGCACGCGACGTTCTCACTGGCCGGCGAGTCGTTTATGTGTGTCGACAGTCCCGCGAAACACAACTTCACCTTCACGCCCGCGGTCTCGCTCTTCGTGCAATGCGAGGACGAGACCGAGATCGAACGCCTTTACGAGGCACTCGTCGAGCAGGGCACGGAACTGATGCCGCTGGGAAACTACGGCTTCAGCGCCAAGTTCGGCTGGGTCAATGACCGGTACGGCGTCTCCTGGCAACTGAACCTGCCCGCGTGAGGCATTCACCGGACCGACCGTCGGCCCCGTAGCGGTGGGGCGTTCGGAGAACTGCTTCAAGGTGCCGTGACTCGCTTCCTCCTCCATTTAGGTCAAGATCTGACCGCTATGGCCTCTACCGTGCTTCTTGTCCGCAGGAACACCACCACGGAAGGCAGCCACCATGAACGAGACCGGAACCGTCGACGAGTCGGCCGACCACGACCTGGCCGCCCATGCGCCGGCCGTCGGCGGCGAGCGCGCCGACCTGCTGGAGATGCTGGCCAAGCATCGGCACTTCCTGCGTTTCACCACCCGTGACCTCACCGACGAGCAGGCCGGGAGTCGGCCCACTGCCAGTCAGCTGTGTCTGGGCGGCCTGATCAAGCATGTTGCTTCGGTCGAACGGAACTGGGCGCAGTTCATCCTGGAGGGCCCGTCGGCGATGGGCGACTTCACCGCCATGACCGAGGCCGACTGGGCCAGGCGGGCCGACGAGTTCCGGATGCTGCCCGGCGAGACGCTGGCCGGCGTGCTCGCCGAGTATGCCGAGGTGACCCGCAGGACCGACGAACTGGTCGTCGCGCTGCCCGACCTCGGTGCCACGCAACCCCTGCCGAAGGCACCCTGGTTCGAGGCGGACACGCGATGGTCCGCCCGGCGGGTGCTGATGCACGTCATCGCCGAGACCGCCCAGCACGCCGGCCACGCCGACATCATCCGTGAGTCCCTGGACGGCGCCAAGAGCATGGGGTGACCAGCGCGACAGCAGGGGGTGTCGCCCTCGTACGCCCGAGGGCGGCACCCCCTGTGAGCCCGCGAACGCCTTGCTCCATGGTCCCGGGCAAGGGCGGCGCCGGGCGAGGGGACCGTCACCGCCTCCGGAAGCACCACCCGGGCTTCCCGTGCCGAGGTCCCGGTGGGAGCCGTCTGCCCGGGGTCCTTGAGTGCCCTACCGTTCCACGCATGACTTCGATCAGCCCCGAGACCCCGCTGACTTCAGAGAACGCTCGGGCGTTGCTCGCCATGCTGTCCGGGCAGGTCGAGATCGAACCGGGCATGAGCGAGCGGGAACTCGATCAGGTCGAGGAGCGCTGGGGTTTCCGTTTCGCTCCCGAGCACCGGACGCTGCTCGGCGCGGGACTGCCGACGGGGAGCCGCGGCTGGCCCGACTGGCGCAACGGGGCTCCGGAGGACCTGGCGGATCGGTTGTCCTGGCCGGTGGACGGAGTGCTGTTCGACGTGGAGCACGGCGGATTCTGGCATCCGGACTGGGACGCGCGGCCGACGGGCACCCAGGACGCCTTGGAGACGGCCCGCACCTGCCTGGCCAAGGTCCCGGTCATGGTGCCGGTCTACTCGCACCGGTACCTGCCGGCCGATCCGGACCGCACGGGTATGCCGGTGCTGTCGATGTACCAGACGGACATCATTTACTACGGCACTGATCTGGTCGACTACTTCCACCACGAGTTCGGTCGGCCCGTGCCGACGCCCGAAGACCATCAGTACGTCACGATCCCGTTCTGGTCCTGCTTTCTGGACTGAACGGCTCCGCAGGACCCGAGCAGGCTGCTCGGCCGGGCGCAGCATCCGCGCGCGGGCGACCAGGGCGGTTCTTCACGGCCCGTCGAGTGCGGCTCGGGGGGCGGGGGGCGGCAGTGGCGAAGAGCCGCCCCGGTGGTCGGTCAGGTGCGGCTCGGCGACGGCTTCGGGGCGGGGAGCCGCGCTGCCGCGCGGCGGGGGAGCAGCAGCGGGGTCGCCAGCAGGAGCACGCCGGCCAGGCCGATGGCCGTCCGCGGGCCGAGCAGGACGCCCAGCACGCCCCAGACGGCCGTCAGGAGCGCGGTCGAGGCCTTGGTCGTCACCGCCCACGCGGACAGCGTGCGGGTGACCCGGTCGGTCGCGGTGCGCTCGAGGCGGTAGGTGGCGTAGACGGGGTTGAAGACCCCGCAGCAGAAGATCAGCCCCAGCTCGACGCCCATCACCAGCAGCAGCCCTCCGGCCCCCGGCCCCGGGAAGGCCAGGCCGACGGACCAGAGCGCGCGCAGGGTCCCGGTCGCGACCAGGACCTGGTGCTGCCCGAACCGGGTGACCAGCGGCCGGGCCAGCCGCGAACCGAGCAGTCCGCCGATCGAGGGCGCGGCGAAGGCGAGGCCGTACTGCCACAGGGGGAACCCGAGCCGGCCGAGCATCAGGACGGCCAGCAGCGGCTCGGCGGCCATCACCAGGCCGTTGAACAGGGCGGTGTTGAAGAACAGTGGACGCAGCGCCGCGTCGGCGAGGATGTACCGCCAGCCGTCGAGCAGGTCCCCCGCCCGCATCCGGGCGGCCTCCCGGCGCTCGGGCCGCGGCTCGTCCCCGCCCGTAGCGCGGATGCCCAGGGCCGAGAGCAGGTAGCTGACCGCGTCGGCCACCACCGTCGCCACCGGACCGAGCAGCCCGATCGCCGCGCCGCCCAGCGGCGGTCCGACGATCGTCGTCGTCCAGGCCGTCGATTCGAATCGCGCGTTGGCGACGAGCAGGTGCTCGGCCGGCAGCAGCGTCTTCAGGTACGCGCCGGAAGCGGAGCGGAAGGTGATGTCGGCCGCCGCGACGACGACCGAGACCAGCAGGAGCTGAAGGAAGGTGAGCACGCCGAGCGCGAACGCGGCGGGGATCGTCAGCAGCGCCGCGAACCGCACCAGGTCCATCGCGATCAGCACCGGCCGCTTGCGGCGGAACTCCACCCACGGGCCGAGCGGCACCGCCACGGCCGCGCCCACCGCGGCCCCCGCGGCGGAGAGCGCGGCGACCTCGGCCGGTCCGGCGTGCAGCACCCGGATGGCGATCAGCGGGAACGCGCCGAAGGCGAGCCACGTCCCGAGCGCGCTGGTTCCGTACGCTCCCCACAGCCACCCGAACCGCCGCCCCAGCCGATGTCCGAGCAGATGTCCCGGCCGGTGCCCGCTCCTCATGCTCGACGCCTCCAAACACTCACCCGTACAACCGATCCGCGATCGTGGGCATCAAAACGGGAGCCACACCTGGGGATCAAACAACCACGGCGCCATCAGCCACAATCAACGGTTGTGCGCTTAGGGTGACCGGCATGGACCTCGACGCCGTCCGGACCTTCGTCGCCGCCGCGGACGCGGGGCAGTTCCAGGAGGCCGCCGCCGAGCTGGCGGTGACCCAGCAGGCCGTCTCCAAGCGCATCGCCGCGCTGGAGCGCAACCTCGGCGTGCGGCTGTTCACCCGCACCGCGCGCGGCGCCGAGCTCACCATCGACGGGCAGGCGTTCCTGCCCCACGCGCGCGAGCTGCTGCGCGTCGCCGAGCGCGCGGTCGCGTCCGTGCACTCCGGCCGCCGTCCGCTGCGCGTCGACGTGATCGCCTCGCGCGTCGCGCCGTCGGGTCTGATGCGGGGCTTCCACCACGTGCACCCCGAGATCGACCTCGACGTGGTGATGCTGTTCGACGTCGAGACGGCCGTCGCCGCCATCCGGTCCGGTGCGATCGACGCCTCCTTCCGAGCCGTCGCCATGCCCGGTCGGCCCCTTCCCGAGGACATCGAGTCCGTCCGGGTGCTCGACGAGCCGCTCCAGCTCCTCACCGGCCCGGCCCACGCGCTGGCGAATGCCCGGTCGGTGACCGTCGCTCAGCTGGCCGGGCACCGGATCTGGATGCCCGGCATCGTCCCCGGTACCGAATGGGCCGCCTACTACGACGACCTCGTCACCGAGTTCGGTCTCACCATCGAGGCGACCGGCCCCAACTTCGGCTCCGACGCGCTCCTCGACACCATCGCCGACACCCCGGCCCTGGCCACCTTCATGAGCGAGCAGACCCGCCTCGTCTGGCCCGCCGGCCACGGCCTGCGCCGCATCCCGGTGACCGACCCGACGCCCGTCTACCCGCACTCGCTCCTCTGGCACCGCGACAACCCCCACCCGGCGCTGGCCGCCCTCCGCGCCCACCTCGCCGCGACGGTGGCCGGCCACGACGCGGCCGGGACCTGGGTGCCGAGCTGGGTGCTTCCACGCTGAACGCCGCCGCGTCCGCCGCACGTGGTGGTGCGCCGCCGCGCCGAGTGGTCGTGCGGCGCTGCGCCGAGTGGTCGTGCGGCGTCGCGCCGAGTGGTGGTCCGACGCCCCTGAGGCGGCCCGGGAGGCATCGCCCCGGCCCGGAAGGCATGGAAGGCAGTGGCGGCATTCGCCCGGCCCGGCTTCGCCGCTCCCTGCCCGCCAAGCGGCTGATCTCCGTGCCGGGCCGGGGATCCGTCTCCGGGCGGCTGGAATGCTTCGCCCATGACACCCAGGACAGGCGCTGCCGGCGGTTCGGCGAGGGCGGGGCTCGTCCTGTGGACACTTGCGGCCGGTCAGTTCCTGATGGCGCTCGACAGCTCCGTCATGAACGTCTCGATCGCGACGGTGGCCGATGACGTCGGCACGACGGTGACCGGGATCCAGGGCGCCATCACGGCCTACACGCTCGTGATGGCCATGCTCATGATCCCCGGCGGCAAGATCGGGGCGCTGATCGGCCGCAGACGCGCGTTCATGATCGGCTGCTGTATCTACGGGTGCGGCTCCCTCACCACGGCGCTCGCGCCGAACCTGCCCGTGCTGCTGCTCGGTTGGTCGCTCCTGGAAGGCATCGGGGCGGCGCTCATCCTGCCGGCGATCGTGGCACTGGTGGCCGGCAACTTCGCCGTCGAACGACGTCCCGCCGCCTACGGACTCGTCGCGGCCGCGGGTGCCGTGGCGATCGCGCTCGGGCCGCTCATCGGTGGCTTCGCCACGACGTACCTCTCCTGGCGATGGGTGTTCGCCGGTGAGGTCCTGGTCGTGCTCGGCATCCTGGTGCTCGGCCGCCGCATCGCCGACGTGGTGAGCGGCACACGCCCGCGCATCGATCTCATCGGTACCGTGCTGTCCGCGCTGGGGCTGGGAATCTTCGTCTACGGCGTGCTCCGCTCGGCGGAGTGGGGCTGGTTCCGGCCGAAGCCCGGCGCTCCCGCGTGGCTCGGGGTCTCGCTGGTCGTGTGGCTGATCCTGGCGGGTCTGCTTCTGGTCTGGCTCTTCCTCCGCCGGGAGGCCCGCCTCGTGAAGCAGCACAGGGAGCCGCTCGTCGACCCGGCCCTGCTGCGGAACAACCAGCTGGTCGGCGGCCTGACCATGTTCTTCTTCCAGTACCTCGTCCAGATGGGCGTGTTCTTCGTCGTACCGCTCTATCTGTCGGTCGCCCTCGGCCTGTCCGCGCTCGCCACCGGCGCACGGCTGCTGCCGCTTTCGCTGGCACTGCTGGCGGCCGCGACCCTGATCCCGCGCCTCTTCCCGGACGTCTCACCGAGGCGGGTGGTGCGGCTCGGGATCCTCGCGCTGCTCGCCGGCGCGGTCGTCCTGATGGCCGCGCTCGACGCCGGTGCCGGGGCGGAGGTCGTCACCGTACCGCTGCTGCTGATCGGGCTCGGCATGGGCGCACTGGCGTCCCAGCTCGGAGCCGTCACCGTCTCCGCGGTGCCGGACGAGCAGAGTGCGGAGGTCGGCGGCATCCAGAACGCCGTCACCAACCTCGGCTCCTCGATCGGCACGGCACTGGCCGGGTCGATCCTGATCGCCGTGCTCGCCTCTTCGTTCCTGGCCAACGTCGAGCAAAATCCGGCGGTCCCGGCCGTGGTCAAGAATCAGGCGGCCGTCGAGCTCCAGAGCGGTGTGACGTTCCTGTCGGACGCGCAGCTCAAGACCGCTCTCGACGCGGCGGGCACGAACGAGAGGGTGGCTCGGGCCGCCCTGGAGGCGAACGCCGACGCCAGGCTGGACGGCCTGCGCGCCGCGCTCGCGATCCTTGCCCTCGCCGCTGTCCTGGCGATGTTCTTCACCTCGGCGATCCCGACGGCCCAGCCCCGCTCGAAGGGGCCGTAGCCGCCTCCTGGCGGGGGGTGACCGCCTTGGGCTGCACCACGCACAGGGCCCAGATGACGACTCCCGAGAAGGCGATCATCAGGGTGGACCACACGGGGGAGTACGGCAGGGACAGGAAGTTGGCGATGATGATCAGTCCGGCGATGACGACGCCGGAGATCCGCGCCCACTTCGCGCCCTGGAACAGCCCCATGCTCACCACCACGGCGACGGCACCCAGGATCAGGTTGACCCAGCCCCAGCCGGTCAGGTCGAACTGGAAGACGTATCCGTTCGCCACGACGAACACGTCGTCCTGGGCGATTCCCATGATGCCGCGGAAGATGTCGAGCACTCCGGCGACCATCAGCATGACAGCGGCGAAGAGCATCAGCCCGCCGGCCCACTGCTGCTTGCGGGCGTGTGTGGTGTGTGTGGTGGCCATGTCTCTGCCTCGATTGATTTCGTCCGATGATCAGTGAGGGGTGGGCGTGGTTCCCGAGCCGGCACGGCCCGGTGCGCCGCTGTCGCTCAGGACCAGCGCCTTCGCCCTCTCGAACTCCTCCTGCGAGATGTCGCCGTGGGCGCGCAGCTCGGAGAGTTTCGTGAGTTCCTCGGCGCTGCTCGGCCGGGCGCCGCCCGCCGTCTCCTTGACGTAGGAGTCGAAGGCGTTGCGCTGCTCGATCGCCTGTGCCATCTCGCGGCGGCCCATGTCCTTGCCGCGGGCGATCAGGTACACGAAGACGCCGAGGAACGGCAGTACGATCACGAACACCAGCCAGCCGGCCTTGCCCCAGCCACCCAGCGAATCGTCACGGAAGATATCGAAGACGACCTTGAAGAGCAGGAAGAACCACATGATCCACAGGAAGAACCACAGCATGGTCCAGAACGCGCTCAGCAGGGGGTAGTCGTACGCGAGGTACATCCACGTGTTCCCTTCTCGTCCCTCCTGGGCGTGCACCCAGGAGGTGTTCCTGTGTCCACGCTGCACGCGGCGAGAAACGGCGGCCTCACACGGGCCGGGTGAATTTGCCCCGGCCCGGGCGGCCGCGAACGCCGTCGGCCTACAACCGACCGCACCTACGTCAAGGAATCCTCGTCCAGCTCATCCGGCTCGTCCGGTTCACGCTCCGTCGTTCCGGCTGCCGAGCCCGTCCTCATGAGCTCATCACGCACAGCACGCCATACGCAGTGCGGCACGCACCCGTATCAGCACGCCGGCTTCGACCGGCCTCAGCCGCGGACGAATTCGAGGAGGTCCGCGTTGAACCGTTCCGCGTACTCCGGCACCATCGACAGGCCGTGCGGCGCACCCGGGTAGACCTTGAAGACCACGTCCTTGACGAGCTTCGACGATTTGTCCCCGGAGGCAATGATGGGAACGATCTGGTCGTCGTCGCCGTGAATGATCAGCGTGGGGACGTCGAACGTCTTGAGGTCCTCCGTGAGATCGGTCTCGGAGAACGCCTTGATGCAGTCATGGGCACCTTTGATGCCCACCGTCATGCTCCAGAGCCAGAACTCGTCGCGGGTTCCCTGGGAGACGTTCGATCCTTCGCGGTTGGCGCCGAAGAAGGAGACGCTGAGGTCCTTGTAGAACTGGGAGCGGTCCGTCAGGACGCCATTTCGGAGCCCGTCGAAGACGTCGATCGGAAGCCCCTCCGGATTTGCTTCCGTCTTGAGCATCAACGGGGGGATCGCGCCGAGCAGAACCGCCTTGGCGACGCGGTTCGAACCGTGGCGGCCGAGGTAGCGCGTGACCTCTCCGCCGCCCGTCGAGTGGCCGACCAGGACGGCGTCCCGAAGATCGAGGGTCTCCATGACCGATGCCAGGTCGTCGGCGTACGTGTCCAGGTCGTTCCCCTCCCACGGCTGGTCGGAACGTCCGCCGCCGCGCCGGTCGTGGGCAACGGCCCGGAAGCCGTTGTCCGCCATCAGCTTCAGCTGGGGATCCCACGCGTCCGCGGTCAGCGGCCAGCCGTGGGAGAAGACCACCGGCGGTCCCGACCCCCAGTCCTTGAAATAGATCTGTGTGCCGTCCTTGGCAGTGGCAAAGGCCATGGTTCACCCTTCCAGCACATGTCCGGAACTCCGCACTTCAGGGGAGTTCAGTGCCCGGGCCGCGCTTGGAATGCCGCGCCACGACCAGCAGCGGACGCACAGGAGAAGGGGGCGACGGAGAGGTCGGCAGCGGAAGGCGACCGATGAGCACGTCGTGCGCCCAACCCTACTCGGGAAGCACCGCTTCAGCATTCGGAAAGGGGCTTCTTCAGCGCGCTGCGGGGTGCCGGTTCAGCATTCGGGAAGGGCTGCTTCAGCGCGCTGCGAGGCGCCGGTTCAGCATTCGGAGAGGGCTTCTTCAGCGCGCTGCGGGGTGCCGCTTCGGCATTCGGGAAGGGCCGCTTCAGCGCACCGGGCCACGCCGATTCGGTATTCGGGCCCGTCGGCCCCGCGCTGTCCCCGTCGTCCCCGCGCTGTTGCGGAGGGCAGCGGCCCGGCGTTGGAATCAAGTGTGAGGCACTTCGACGGCGCCGTGTCCGCCGCCCGCCCCGCTCCGGGGACGGGGGTCGGGAAGAAGGGGCTCAAGAGCGATGCCCTGGGCATGTTCTCCTCGGTGGTCATCGGGATAGCGTCCACCGCGCCCGCCTACAGCATCGCCGCCACGCTCGGGCTCATCGTCGCGGCGGTCGGCCTGCAGTCCCCGATCGTCATCATGCTGTCGTTCGTGCCGATGCTGCTGATCGCGTACGCCTTCCGGGAGCTGAACGCGAGCAACGCCGACTGCGGAACCACCTTCACCTGGGCGACCCGCGCGTTCGGCCCGCGCACCGGCTGGATGGGCGGCTGGGGCATCGTCGTCGCCAACGTCATCGTCATGGCGAGTCTCGCCGAGATCGCCGGCACCTACAGCTTTCGGCTGGCGGGCCTGGACGGGCTGGCGGAGGACCGGCTGTGGACCACCGTGGCCGGTGTCATCTGGATCGCCGTGATGACCACGGTCTGCTACGTCGGTATCGAGTTCTCGGCCGCCGTCCAGCGCTGGCTGCTGTGCCTGGAAGCGGGGATGCTGATCCTCTTCGCCGTGGCCGCGCTGGTCAGGGTCTACACCGACCCTCCCCCCACGGCGATCCACGTCTCCGGCTCCTGGTTCAACCCCTTCGAGGTGCCCTCGCTGAAGGCCCTGACCTCGGGTCTCCTGGCGGGGGTCTTCATCTACTGGGGCTGGGACACCGCCGTCTCGATCAACGAGGAGACGATCGACAGCACACGCATCCCCGGACGCGCCGCCGTCCTGTCGACCGTGCTGCTCCTGGTCATGTACGGGCTGGTGTCCACGTCGGCCCAGGCCTTCGCGGGAGACGGCTCCTCGGGCATCGGACTGGGGAACACCGACAACTCGGACGATGTGTTCTCCGGACTGGGCGAGGCCGTCTTCGGGAGCCACGCCACGGGGCTCGTCCTGTCGAGACTGCTGATCCTGATGGTGCTGACCTCGGCCCTGGCCTCCACCCAGACCACCATCCTGCCCCTGGCCCGGACCGTCTTCTCCATGGCCGTCCACAAGGCCGTCCCCGCCCAGTTCGCCCGGGTCCACCGCAGATTCCTCACCCCGACCTGGTCCACCGTCGGCATGGGAGCGGTCTCGATCGCCTTCCTCATCCTGCTGACCTCGTTCAGCGGCAATGTGCTGGCCGACTCGATCGACTCGGTCGGTCTGGCGATCACGTTCCAGTACGGGCTGACCGGGTTCGCCTGCCTCTGGTTCCACCGCAAGGTCCTCACCCGCAGCGGCAAGGATCTCGTCTTCAAGGGTGTGCTGCCCGGTCTGGGCGGGCTGATCATGCTCTGTCTGTTCCTCTACGCCACCTTCGTCTACGCCGCTCCCGGGTACGGCGCGACCAGCGTCGACCTGCCGCTGATCGGACCGACCGGCGGGGTCACCGTCGTGGGCCTGGGCGCCCTGCTCCTCGGTCTCCTGCTGATGCCGGTGGTCACCCGTGGCCACACCGCGGCCCTCAAGCTCCAGCGGAGCCTGCTTCCGCGCCGCCTGCCGCAGCACACCGCCGTCGACTCGGCGAGCCGCTACCTGCCCGCCGACAGCGGGTCCGGGGTGGGCGGCGACTGGTACGACGTCATTCCCCTGTCGGGCACCCGGGTCGGCCTGGTCGTCGGGGACGTGCTCGGCCACGGCCTGCCCGCCGCGGCGACGATGGGACGCCTGCGTACGGGGGTGCGCGTCCTGGCCCGGCTGGACCTGAGCCCGGACGAACTGCTGTCCCGCCTGGACGACCTGGTCGAGCAGACCGCGCACGAGCGCGGAAACGGCCACGGCCCGGGCCGTCCGAGGTCACAGGCCGACGAAGCCCAGGGCGTGACCTGCCTGTACGCGGTGTACGACCCCGTCTCGGGAAAGTGCAGCCTGGCGCGGGCCGGGGAGTCGGTGCTGGCGGTCGTCGAACCGCGCACCGGCGTCGTCGACTATCCGCAGCTGCCCCCCGGACCACCGCTGGGAGTCGGCGGCCCGCCCTACCGGAGCACGGAACTGGAGTTCCCGCCGGGCACTCTCGTCGCCTTCTTCACCGGTGGCCTCCTCCAGGTGGCCGACGGCCGCGACGCCGGACTCGCACAGCTGTCCCAGGTCCTCACCGACGGCCGGACATCCCTGGAAGAGCTGTGCGACCGGGCGGTGAGCACCCTGCTGCCCGGGGCGGTGGACGAGGACGCGACCCTGCTCATCGCCCGCACCCGGCTGCTCGACCGGAACCAGTTCACCCGGTGGGAACTGCCCCCGGACCCGGCGGCGGTGGCCACCATCCGCGCCGCCGTCGGCGAGCAGCTGCGCGACTGGCGGCTGGACGAACTGACCTTCACCAGCGAGCTCATCGTCAGCGAGCTGGTCACCAACGCCATCCGCCACGTCGGCGGTCCCATCGAGGTGTGCCTGATCCGCGACCGGACCCTGATCTGCGAAGTCTCCGACACCGGCCACACCACGCCCAATCTGCGGCACGCCGCGAGCGACGACGAGGGCGGCCGGGGCCTGTTCATCATCGCCCAGATGACGCACCACTGGGGCACGCGCTACACCCCCACCGGCAAGACGATCTGGACCGAGCAGGACCTGCCGCCGGCGGCAGGCCGGTAGCACCTCGCGAACCGTCGTCCGCCGTACGACACGTGAGGGTCCTAGGTCCAAGGCCTGATCGCCAGTCATGGATCCTGCTGTTAGCGTGCAGTTGCATATCATTGGCAATAACGTCGGAGGACGTTGGACATGGCGCTCTACACGCTCCCGGAACTTCCCTACGACTACTCGGCGCTCGCCCCGGTCATCAGCCCGGAGATCATCGAGCTGCACCACGACAAGCACCACGCGGCCTATGTGAAGGGCGCCAACGACACCCTGGAGCAGCTCGCCGAGGCGCGGGACAAGGAGTCGTGGGGCTCGATCAACGGGCTGGAGAAGAGCCTGGCCTTCCACCTCTCCGGGCACATCCTGCACAGCATCTACTGGCAGAACATGACCGGTCCGAAGGACGGCGGCGGCGAGCCGCTGGCCCAGGACGGTGTCGGCGACCTGGCCGACGCGATCACCGAGTCCTTCGGTTCGTTCGCCGGCTTCAAGGCGCAGCTGACCAAGGCGGCGGCCACCACCCAGGGTTCGGGCTGGGGCGTGCTCGCCTACGAGCCGCTCAGCGGCCGCCTGATCGTGGAGCAGGTCTACGACCACCAGGGCAACATCGGCCAGGGCTCGACCCCCGTCCTGGTCTTTGACGCCTGGGAGCACGCCTTCTACCTCCAGTACAAGAACCAGAAGGTGGACTTCATCGAGGCGATGTGGGCCGTCGTCAACTGGCAGGACGTGGCCAAGCGCTACGCCGCCGCGAAGGAGCGCGGCGACAGCCTGCTCCTGCGCCCCTGACGACGGGGTCGCACGGATGTCCTGCTCGTGACCGTCTTCTCATCCCTCACCGGCAGGCAGCACCGGAGGGCTCCCGCGAGCGGATCGCTCGCGGGAGCCCTCCGTGCTCGTGGATGCCGTGCTTCCCGGATCACACCGTCTTGACCTGGCCGCCGTCGATGGTGAACTCGGCTCCGGTGATGTTGCCGGCGAGCGGCGAGGCGAGGAAGAGGGCCAGATCGGCGACTTCGCGGGCTTCGGTGACCCGCCCGGTGGAGATGCCCATGCGCTGCGGCACGACCACGTCGATGGCTTCCTGTGCGGTGGTCCCGGCCTGGGCCGCCGTCGCGTCGGCGAAGCCGCCCGGAGCGGTCCAGAAGGGCGTGCGGACCGGTCCCGGGGCGATCGCGTTGACCCGGACGCCTCGTGGGGCGAACTCCTCGGACAGGGACTTGGTCAGGCTGGCCAGCGCGGCCTTGGCCGCGGAGTAGTCCACGACCATGGGGAAGGGCAGGCGCGCGTTGATGGAGCTGATGTTGATGATGGAACCCCGGTCCGCGTCCAGCAGGTGAGGAAGGGCCGCGCGGCTGGTCCGGACCGCGCTGAACAGGGTCACGTTGAAGATCCGCTGCCACTCGGCGTCGTCGACGTCCAGGAAGCTCGGGCGGGGCGTCCCGGCGCCCAGACTGTTGACCAGGATGTCGAGCCCGCCGTGCTGGTCCACCGCGTGCCGGACGAGTGTGTCCGGTCCGTCTGCGGTGGACAGGTCGACCGATACCGCGGTGACGCCGTGGTTCTCCTGGAGCGCTTCGAGGTCGGCAGTGATGCTCCGGCTGCCGGTGACGACGTGTGCGCCTTCCCGGGCGAACGCATCGGCGATGGCGAAGCCGATGCCCTTGCTCGCCCCGGTGACGACGGCGACCTTGTCCTTGAGCCGGAGATCCATGATGCCCCTTTTCAGCCTAATTGATCACCGCGTATGTCGAGAGTACGTCGCCGTGGGCCGTGGGCGAGTTGGACCAAGGGGGCAGACGTGATCTTCTAGGCTGAGCAGGCCGTTTCCGGACGGGGGGCAGTCAAGGAAAGGACCCGCACTGTGCCGGCTCGACTCTCGGACGACCTCAAGGCCCTCATCGACGACCAACCGCTCTTCGTGTGCCTGGCCACCGTCCAGCCCGACGGCACCGCCCAGCAGACGGTCACCTGGGTCAAGCGCGACGGTGACGACCTGCTGATCTCGACGACCGTCGGGCGCCGCAAGGAGCAGAACCTCCGCCGGGACCCCCGCGTGTCCGTCATGATCAATCCGCCGGACGCGCCGTACACCTACGCCGAGGTACGGGGCACGGCCACGATCACCACCGAGGGTGGACAGCAGCTGATCGATGAGCTGTCCCGCAAGTACACGGGCAAGGACTACGCGGACTTCAACCCGGCGGCCAAGGGCGACGCGGAACGGGTGGTCGTCCGCATCACCCCGCGCAAGGTCGTCGGCTCCATCTGAGGGGCCGTCGGGTCGCCTCCGTCCGAGGGGGCGCCGGGTCGCCGGTTCCCGCTGCGGGTCGTCCGGCCGTCGTGCGCTGCCTGCGTCCGGCCGTTGTGCGTGGCCTCCGTCCGGCCGGGTGACGGTCCGGGTGTCCGTCCGGGTGACGGGGCGGAGGGGGTGCGCGGCCGGGTCAGCCCAGGACCGCGCGCTTCTGAGCGGCGAACTCCTCCTCCGTCAGGACGCCCTGGTCGCGCAGTTCGCCCAGCTCCTTCAACTGGTTGATCTTGGCGGCCATGTCGTCGTCGGTGGACGGCGGCGCGGCAGGCGGCGGTGGCGGTGGCGCGGCCGGGGGCGGCGGGGCCTCTTGTTCGGCCTGGGTGGCCCAGCGGCCGGCTTGACGCCGTGAGACACGGTTCGACACGGCCGTGGCGGTTCCCGCGACGACCGCGGTGCGGGCGATGCCGCGGAGCAGTCCGGGCATGGTCTCACCTCCTGGGGGACGCCGAGGAGTGCTCGGCGTCATGGGACTCGACGGCTTCCAGGGACGCGAGCAGCGCCTGCACCGGGATGCGTCCGGCCGCCACGAGCTGGGCGCCGCCGCGCCGGAGGGCGACGGCCAGGGGAGCCGCCCAGACGTTCTCGTAGACGAGGATCGCGGCGGAGTTCCCGGGCTCCAGTGCCGTACCGGCGTCGTCGATGTCGGACTGGTCCAGCAGCCCGGAGGAGGCGCCCTCGAACATGGTCAGGTCGATGTCTCCCTCCAGGTCGCCCAGGTCCAGCGCGATGACCGTGCCGTCGCTGTCCTTGCGTACGAACAGGAGGTCGATGACGCGGATGATGCCGCGGTCGACCAGATCCAGCAGCAGCGGGAAGCCCTCGCCCGTCAGACGGTGGCCAGGGAACTCCACGACCATGTAGTCGACGGGTCCCATCTCGTCCAGGCGTTCGGTGTGTTCGCTCATGGCTGTCAACTCGCTAGGGGTGAGTTGTGGCGGGGTACCGCGGGCGTGGCGTGCCGCACCTGTGCCCGTCCACCCTCGACGAAGCGTCCCCGTGCGGCCTCACCCGGAGCGGGTGACATCGAGGTGGTATCGGGGCCGGCAGCCCGCACCGCGCCCCGGGTCATTCCTTCAGGGCCAGTTTCAGGGCGACGATCAGCAGTCCGAGTACGAGGTTGACGGCATCGGCGACGATCACCTGGCCCCGGGTGGCGCCCGCACGCAGCGCGGCAGCCGTCGACCAGCCCACCTGGCCGAGCAGGGCGACGGCCAGGGCCAGCCAGGCCGCGCCCACGGGGTCGAGGCCCAGCAGGGGGCTGACGAGCACCGCCACCGTGGGCGGAACCGCGGCCTCCACGAGCGGCCACTCCTCACGGCACACCTCGGCGACGACCGCACGGTTCAGCCGGTGCTGCGCCATGCGGGCGCCGAACAGCTGGGCGTGGACGTGTGCGAGCCAGAAGATCACCCCGGTCGCCAGCAGCAACAGCGCCAGTTCCAGGCGGGGGAGGGGGCCGTGCGCGCCGGTTCCGGCCACGACGGAGGCGGCGAGGAGCGAGCCGTACAGGCCGCCGGTGTAGTCCGCGTGGGTCCGGCGCTCCGCTCGGCGTGCGCGTGCCTGTCTTCGGGTCTGCTTCGGCATCCTCGCTCCAGGGCCCTCGGGCGTGCCGTACCGGCCCCTCCAGCCTGTGCCGCCGGACGGCGGGACGCCTCGCCTGTTCGGGGTGAGCGTGATCCGGGGGAGCCCGTTCCCGGTGAGCGTGATCCGGTGGAGCCGGTTTCTGGCGAACCTCATCCGGTGGAGCCGGTTCCCGGTGAACCTCATCCGGTGGAGCCGGTTCCGGGTGAGCCTGTTTCCGGGTGCGCCGCCGTCCGCGTGTCCTCCGGTGCCGCGACGGCGCCCGCGGCACCGGGCGAGGGCGGACCGCGCCCCCGCTCAGCGGTCGTGCGGGTCCTCGGACCGGTGCCGGGACATCTGCTGCCGTACGGTGCGCCAGCGCGAGCGGGTCTGCCCGACCAGGCTGTCCCACTGACGCCGGACCTCGTCGTCCGGAGTGCGCTGTCCCCGGGCGATCCGGGACAGCTCGTCCTGCACCTCGCGGCCCAGCGCGGCCGACCCCACGACGGCGAGCATGGCCCCGAAGAGTGCCGAGATCATCGCGAAGACCGCGCCGACCACTCCGTACCGTTCGGCGGAGGAGTTGAACAGATGCGGCAGGTAGACGCTGGTGCCCACGGAGTAGACCGCCGTCACGACGGCCGCGGTGACCCCGAAGGGGACCAGATCCCGCCAGGCGACCCTGCGGGCGGACAGCACATGGCCGCTCCAGACCAGGAAGACGGCGGTCACCGGTACCTCGCAGACCGTGGCGGCCAGGCCGGTCCGGCCCGAGCCGAGCAGGGCGTTCAGCCACCCGGTGACCAGTGCGTAGCCGGCGCCGGAGAGCAGCCACCACAGGCCGTTGCGTGTGTTGCGCACGCTGAGCGGCTTGAGTTCCCAGACCTGTTCGAACAGGCGCTGCAGGACCCGGGTGAAGCTCAGGGCCGAGATCGCCAGGAACAGCACACCGAACACGCTCACGCTCGTGCTGCTGCCCTCGGCGGGCGAGAAGAGGGCGTTCACCGCCTCGGCGCCCTGCCCGGTGAGCCCGTACCGTTTGACGATCCGCTGCGCGGCGTCGTACGAGGTGAGGCTGCCCAGCAGGGTGCTGCTCAGGATCGCGACCGGGACCAGTGCGGTCAGGGCGCTGGACGCCAGAGCCATGGAGCGGTCGAAGCCCGCGACCCGCTGGAAGCGGTTGAGGACCCGCAGCGCGAAGGCGGGCCGCAGCCAGAACGTCAGCGCTCCGACCAGGTGCCGGCGACTGTTCTCCGCCGTTGTGCCCTCCCTGATGGCCGTTCAGGATGTGTGCGAAGAGCGGGACATGTGTGAGGAAGCTGGTGAAATGACCCTAATCGACCCGGCGATGAAGAGCGAAAAGGCCCGCCGGGAACTCCGGCGGGCCTTCCGTGTGCCGCGAGCTCAGACGGCCGGCGCGTACTTCGGGTTGGGGCCGTGCTGGTTCGGCTCCGCCTTGCCCTCGGTGGCGAGGAAGACGATGAGGATGATGGTGCCGATCAGGGGGATCAGCGCGATGAGGATCCACCAGCCGGACCGGTCCGTGTCGTGCAGGCGGCGGACGGCGACGCCGAGCCCGGGCAGCAGGGTGGCCAGGCCGTAGATGATGCCCAGGATGCTCGATCCGATGGCAAGGTCGATGACCGCCAGAACGATGCTGATGATCATGTTGAACAGGAAGAACATCCAGTATTCCTGCCGCCGCGCGCGGCCCGTGAACACCGCGTACTTCTTCAGTACGTCGACGTACCAGTTCATCGTCGCCCCCCAAGTGTGGTGATGTGCGTCACCCCATCGAATCAGTCGGCATGACCGAAAGCCATAGGTCTGGCGTGCACAGACCAAGGCGTTACCGTCCTGCGTCCGCCCGGTGACAAGGGCGGCCCGCGGATGCGCCCCCGGCCGCCGGGGCCCGGTGCGCCACGGGCGGCATGCGACCCGCGGCGGCCGGCAGGACGATGAGAAGGGGGACGGCCGCGACACCCGACGGGAGGCCTGCCCATGGCTCAGCAGACGGAGGCGAAAGCCCGGGCCCGGAAGTCCGTCAGTACGGGCGGCGTGTTCTTCTCCTTCGCCCCGTGGATCATCTTCGGAGTGGTCGCCAGCCCCAGTACCTGGAAGTACGCGGCGCTCGCCGCACTGATCGCCTCGATCGTCCTGTCGGGGCAGGACATCCTGCACGGAAAGCTCCGCATCCTCGACATGGCCGGCATCGTGTTCTTCGCCGTCCTCTCGGTCCTCGCCCTGGCCCTGGACCGCGGACAGCTCACCTGGCTGGAGACGTACGCGCAGGTCATCTCCAACGGGCTGGTGGCCGTCGTGGCCCTCGGATCGCTGCTCGCCGACCCCTTCACCGCGCAGTACGCCCGGGAGCAGTCGCCGCCCAGCGTGTGGGACACACCCGTCTTCAAGCACATCAACAGGGTGCTGACGGCGGTGTGGGGCGCCGCCTTCGCCCTGATGACGGTCTCGACATGGCTGGCCATCCGCTTCCCGTCCCAGGACGACTGGTTCAACTGGGTCATCCCCATCGCCCTGCTGGTGTGGGCCGTGAAGTTCACCCAGCGCTATCCGGAGTCGTACAAGGCACGCACGGTCTAGCCGGGTCCGGCCGCGCGGGCCGGAACGGGATCCGCGCGGGCGGACGCCGTCCTGCGGCCCGTCGCCGGGCCGTGCGCGACGCCGCGGCGCGTCCCGCGTCGCCCGGGGCCGTGCGCGTCGCGGGTCGGGCCGCCGGGAACCCGCGGGCCGCGACACACGTACTCTTGGTAGCAGTACGACCGTTCTCACGAAGGACTAGGACACTGGGCAAGCGACAGCCCGAAGGCCCGCCGCCCGCACCTGCGGTGCAGCGCATCCGACTGCGCTACACCAAGCGCGGCCGCCTCCGGTTCACCAGCCACCGTGACTTCCAGCGCGCCTTCGAGCGTGCGCTGCGCCGTGCCGAGGTGCCCATGGCGTACTCGGCGGGGTTCACGCCACACCCGAAGGTGTCGTACGCCAATGCCGCACCCACCGGCACGGGCAGTGAGGCGGAGTACCTGGAGATCGCGCTGACCGCGCCCCGCGACCCCGAGACCCTGCGCGGGCTGCTCGACGAGTCCCTGCCCGCCGGGCTGGACATCGTCGACGCGGTCGAGGCACGGACCTCCGGTCTCGCCGACCGGCTCACGGCCTCCGTCTGGGAGCTGCGGCTGGACGGCGTGGACCCCCTCGACGCGGAGCGTGCGGTCGAGGCCTTCACCAAGGCCGACACCGTCGAGGTGCAGCGCATGACCAAGAACGGCGTCCGCACCTTCGACGCCCGCCCCGCTGTCGTTCAACTGGAAACGCACATTTCGCAGCCCGATGCAAGCATCGGCTCCACCGGAGCGGCCGACGACGCGCTCCTTGCTGGGCCGACCGACCAGCCCTGTGCGATACTGCGGCTGGTTGTTCGGCACGTGACGCCTGCCGTACGACCCGACGACGTCCTGTCCGGTCTCCGCGCCGTGGCCGACCTGGCGCCGCCGGTCCCCGCAGCGGTGACCAGGCTGGCGCAGGGGCTGTTCGATGAAGAGACCGGCACGGTGACCGACCCGCTCGCGCCCGACCGCGAGGCAGCCCAGGCCCCGAAGGCCGCACCGGCTGCCGCCGCGACGGCGCCGACGCCGGAAGGTTCCGCGTAGGGACGGACGTCGAAGCGCAGCCCTTGTACTCGGGAGCCACCTGGGTCGGGCAGCGCACCGACCAGAAGACTTTCGCCAGGCCGTACCGACAAGGCGTACGGAACCGGCGAGACAGGACACAGAGTGCTCCCGTGCGGCGCCCGCGCCCCGGACGGCGGCCATCGCGCATCGCGCGGGCCGCGGACGTCAACGGCGAACGGTCCACCGTGACCGGCGCCGGACCAGGTGCGGCGCCCGGGAGCCTGACGGGAGAAACGCCCGCATGCTCGAGCCGACCGAACCCACTGAGGGTTCCGAACTGAACACTCCCAGCGACACCCTGCCGCCGCGCAGGCGTCGCCGTGCAGCCTCTCGCCCGGCGGGCCCGCCCGCCGCGGGGGAGGCTCCCACCGAGGTCACCGTGCCGGCCATACCGGCCGCGGACGCCGACGAGATCACCGAGGCGGAGGAGGCGGAGGAGGCGGCCGAGACCGCAGCCGAGGCCGTGGAGCCCGCCGCCGTCGAAGAGCCCGCCCCGGCCGCCCGCCCGCGCCGCCGGGCCACCCGCCGCACCTCCGCGCCCGCCGGTGCGCCCACGTCCGCGGAGACCGTCGAGACGGTCGTACCGGCCGCCACGGCCACGACCGAGGCCGCCGAGGCCGCCGAGGCCTCCGGGACCCCCGAGGCCGCCGGATCCATGGAGCCTGCCGAGGCGGTCGAGTCCGTGCAGCCCGCCGAGGAGCCCGCCCCCGCCGGTCGTACCCGGCGCCGGGCCACCCGCCGCGCCTCCGCGCCCGCCGGAACCCCGGCGACGGCGGAGTCCGTGCTGCCCGCCGCCGCGTCGGCCGCCGCCGAGACCGCGATCGCCGCCGAGGCCGGAAGCAAGGCCGCGGAGAAGGCAGAGGAGACGGCGGAGACGGAGGCCGTGCAGGCCGAAGCCGCGTCCGCCGGCCGTCCGCGCCGCCGGGCCACCCGCCGTGCCTCCGCTCCCACCGGGGCGCCGAAGGCCGCCGGGACGCCCGCGTCCGAGCCCGCCGCGCAGGCCCCGGCCGCCGAGGCCGCGCCCGCTGCGGACGTCGTACCCACCCCCGAAACCGCGCCCGTCACCGAGGCGAGCGATGCCGGCGAGGTCCCCGCCGAGGAGGCCCCGCGTCGTACCCGTCGCCGTGCCACCCGTCGGGTGTCCGCGCCGGCCGGTGCTCCCGTCGCCGAGGAGGCCGCCGTGCCCGCTGCCGAGGCAGCCCAGCCCGTCGAGGAGACCGAGGCCGCCCCCGCTGCCGAGGCTCCGGCCGCCGAAGAGCCCCAGGCCCCCGCTGAGGAGGCCCCGCGTCGTACCCGTCGCCGTGCCACCCGTCGGGTGTCCGCGCCGGCCGGTGCTCCCGTCGCCGAGGAGGCCGCCGCGGCCGCTGCCGAGGCCGCCCAGCCCGTCGAGGAGACCGAGATCGAGCCCGCCGCGACCGCGCAGGCCGCCGAGCCTGTCGCCGCCGAGATCCCCGCCGCCGAAGCGCCGCAGGCCCCCGCCGCCGAGGCCGCCGCCGAGGGTGCGGCCCCGCGCCGCCGCCGTCGCGTCGTGCGCCAGGCCGCGGCCGGGTTCTCCGCCCCCGCGCAGCCCTCGGCCGAGGACGCCGAGGCGCCGCGCCGGCCGGCCCGGCCCGCCGTGGCCGTGTTCCAGGCACCGGTGTTCGCCGAGCCGAGGTTCCAGACCCCGGAGCGGGCCGCCGCCGCGGCCGCTGCCGAGGCCGCAGAGCCCGAGGTGCCCGAGGAGCCCGAGGAGTACGCGGAGGAGCGCGTCGAGTCCGGCCCGCGTGGCCGCCGCCGTCGCCGCCGGGCCGTCGCCGAGGAGACGCAGGCCGTGGAGGCCACCGCGCGGGACGAGGAGCCGGCGCGGGAGCCCGAGGAGTCCGCCGAGGACCTCGCCGACACCGAGGCCGACACCGATGCCGACGCCGAGGAGGCGGACGGCGCCGAGGGCGCGGACGGCTACGAGGAGTCCGGTTCGCGCCGCCGTCGCCGCCGGGGCGGCCGCCGGCGCCGCCGCGGTGACACCGGCGAGGGCGAGGGCGTGGACGCCGAGGGCGACGAACTGGCCGTGGAGCAGGCCGCCCAGGACGCCGAGGACACCGCCGAGCAGGAGGAAGAGGACGCCGAGGAGGCTCGCGACGATGAGTCCGGCGGTTCCAGCTCCAGCCGCCGGCGCCGCCGCCGTCGTCGCCGGGCCGGTGACAGCGGCGTCGACGCCGAGCCGACCGCCGACGACCCCGAGCGCACGGTCGTCAAGGTCCGCGAGCCCCGCAAGGCCGCCGAGCCGTCCGACGAGGTGCAGTCCATCAAGGGCTCGACCCGCCTGGAGGCGAAGAAGCAGCGCCGCCGCGAGGGCCGCGAGCAGGGCCGCCGCCGTGTCCCGATCATCACCGAGGCCGAGTTCCTCGCCCGCCGCGAGGCCGTCGAGCGCGTGATGGTCGTCCGCCAGCACGGCGAGCGCACGCAGATCGGTGTGCTCGAGGACGGCGTGCTCGTCGAGCACTACGTCAACAAGGAGCAGTCGACCTCGTACGTCGGCAACGTCTACCTGGGCAAGGTCCAGAACGTGCTGCCGTCGATGGAGGCCGCCTTCATCGACATCGGCAAGGGCCGCAACGCCGTCCTGTACGCCGGTGAGGTCAACTTCGAGGCGCTGGGCATGGCCAACGGGCCGCGCCGCATCGAGGCCGCCCTGAAGTCCGGCCAGTCCGTCCTCGTCCAGGTGACGAAGGACCCGATCGGGCACAAGGGTGCCCGTCTGACCAGCCAGGTCTCCCTCCCGGGCCGCTACCTCGTGTACGTCCCCGAGGGCTCGATGACCGGCATCAGCCGCAAGCTGCCCGACACCGAGCGCGCCCGGCTGAAGACCATCCTCAAGAAGATCGTCCCCGAGGACGCGGGCGTCATCGTGCGCACCGCCGCCGAGGGCGCGAGCGAGGAGGAGCTGCGCCGGGACGTCGAGCGGCTGCAGGCGCAGTGGGAGGACATCCAGAAGAAGGCCAAGAGCGGCAACGCGCCGACGCTGCTGTACGGCGAGCCGGACATGACCGTCCGGGTCGTGCGCGACATCTTCAACGAGGACTTCTCCAAGGTCGTCGTCAGCGGCGACGACGCCTGGTCGACGATCCACGGCTACGTCTCGCACGTCGCCCCGGATCTGGCCGAGCGGCTGTCGAGGTGGACCTCCGAGGTCGACGTCTTCGCCACGTACCGGATCGACGAGCAGCTCTCCAAGGCGCTGGACCGCAAGGTCTGGCTGCCCAGCGGCGGTTCGCTGGTGATCGACCGGACCGAGGCGATGGTCGTCGTCGACGTCAACACCGGCAAGTTCACCGGCCAGGGCGGCAACCTGGAGGAGACGGTCACCAGGAACAACCTGGAGGCGGCCGAGGAGATCGTGCGCCAGCTGCGGCTGCGCGACCTCGGCGGCATCATCGTCATCGACTTCATCGACATGGTCCTGGAGTCGAACCGTGACCTGGTGCTGCGGCGCCTGCTGGAGTGCCTGGGCCGCGACCGTACGAAGCACCAGGTGGCCGAGGTGACCTCGCTGGGCCTGGTGCAGATGACCCGCAAGCGGGTCGGCCAGGGCCTGCTGGAGTCCTTCTCCGAGACCTGCGTCCACTGCAACGGCCGTGGCGTCATCGTGCACATGGAGCAGCCGACCGCCGTCGCCGGCGGTGGCGGCAAGCGCAAGAAGCGCGGGCGTGGCGGTGACGGGCACGTGCACGAGCACGAGACCGCCGCCGTGGCCGTGGAGACCGGCGAGGCCGTCGAGCCGGAGCCCGAGACCGTGGCCGAGGTGGTGGCCGAGACCGCCGAGCCGGTCGCGCTGCCCGAGCCGGAGTTCGCGCCGGACGAGGAGCTGTACAGCAGCGTCGCCGAGGCGGAGGCGGCGGCCACCCGCGGCCGTACGCGTCGCCGCGCCGGCCGCCGGGCCTCGGCTCCGGCCGGTGCGCCGAAGGCCGAGGGCCGCAGGGCCGACAGCCGCAAGGCCGCCCAGGCCGCCGAGGCCGCCGAGACCGCCGAGGTCGCCGAGGCACCGACCGCTCAGGCCGTCACGGCCGCCGAGGAGGCCGCTCTTCCCGTGCAGCCGGTGCCGGCCGCCGAGGCGCTCGCCGAGCCGGTCGCCGTGGAGGAGCCGGTGGTCGCCGAGGAGCCCGCGGCCGAGGAGGCCGCGCCCAAGGGCCGTACGCGCCGCCGTGCGACCCGGAAGGTGTCGGCGCCGGCCGGTTCCCCGGCGGGTGCGGAGGCGTCCGTGGTGACGGTCACCGAGGCCGCGCCGGCGGTCCCGGCTCCGGTCGAGCAGCCCGAGCCCGCGGCCCCGGCGCCGGTCGAGGAGGCGCCCGCCGAGAGCGCCGCCCCGGCCCGCCCGCGCCGTCGTGCCGTGCGCAAGGCCACCGCGCCGACCGCCTCCGAGGAGACGGCCGTCGTGGTCGTGCCGGCCGCCGCGCCGGAGGCGGCCGCCGAGGCGCCCGCCGCCGAGCAGAGCGCGGAGGCGGCCGAGGAGGCCGTGCCGCCGGCCAAGAAGACCGCCCGCAAGGTGGCCAAGAAGGCCACGGCGAAGAAGGCGGCCACCAAGAAGACCGTGGCCAAGAAGACGGTCGCAAAGAAGACGACGGCCAAGAAGGCGGCCAAGACCGCCAAGACGGCCGCCGCGAAGTCGACGGCGAAGAAGACCACCACGGTCTCCGCAGCCACCGACGAGGGCTGACGCCCGAAGGGGTATGCGGCCGGTTCATGTGACCGGCCGCATACCCCGGGGGCCCGACCCGGTTTGACCCCTTCGGCCGTGGCCCCGTAACCTTGACCGTCGGCGTGTCCACTGAAACGCCACATCCCTGTAAACCTCTTCCTCCCGGGCACACGGTTGGCCGGGAGAGGTCGCCCGTGGTGTTCCCGGGCGGCTGGCCTGCGGGGGTGCCGTTCATCGAGCGAAAGAGAGATCCGCGTGTACGCCATCGTGCGCAGCGGTGGTCGCCAGCACAAGGTTGCTGTCGGCGACATCGTTGAGGTTGACAAGATTTCCACTGCCAATGTTGGCGACACGGTCGAGCTCTCGACCCTGCTCGTTGTCGACGGCGACGCTGTGACCAGCGACCCGTGGGTGCTGGCCGGCATCAAGGTCCAGGCCGAGGTCGTGGACCACCACAAGGGCCAGAAGATCGACATTCTGCGCTACAAGAACAAGACCGGCTACCGTCGTCGTCAGGGCCACCGCCAGCAGTACACGGCGATCAAGGTCACTGAGATCCCCGCGGCTGCGAAGTAAGGGACTGAGAACAGATGGCACACAAGAAGGGCGCATCGTCCACCCGGAACGGTCGCGACTCCAATGCCCAGCGGCTCGGCGTGAAGCGCTTCGGCGGTCAGGTCGTGAACGCCGGTGAGATCCTGGTCCGTCAGCGCGGCACCCACTTCCACCCCGGTGCGGGCGTCGGCCGTGGCGGCGACGACACGCTGTTCGCGCTGCAGGCCGGTGCGGTGGAGTTCGGTACCCACCGTGGCCGCAAGGTCGTGAACATCGTTCCGGTCGCCTGACCGAACGCTTCACTTCGCGAGGCGGACCTCACTTCCCGGTCGGGAAGGCGGGTCCGCCTTTCGCGTGTTAACACAAGACATATCCGTACTCATCTGGAGGCACCGAACCATGACCACCTTCGTGGACCGCGTCGAGCTGCATGTCGCCGCGGGTAACGGAGGCCACGGCTGTGCCTCCGTCCACCGTGAGAAGTTCAAGCCGCTCGGCGGCCCGGACGGCGGCAACGGCGGCCGTGGCGGTGATGTGATCCTGACCGTCGACCAGTCGGTCACGACGCTCCTGGACTACCACCACTCCCCGCACCGCAAGGCCACCAACGGCAAGCCCGGCGAGGGCGGCAACCGCTCCGGCAAGGACGGCCAGGACCTGATCCTGCCGGTGCCGGACGGCACGGTCGTCCTGGACAAGGCGGGCAATGTGCTCGCCGACATGGTCGGCCACGGCACCTCGTACATCGCCGCGCAGGGCGGCCGGGGCGGTCTCGGCAACGCGGCGCTGGCGAGCGCCCGCCGCAAGGCACCCGGTTTCGCACTGCTGGGCGAGCCCGGGGACCTCCAGGACATCGTGCTGGAGCTGAAGACCGTCGCCGACGTGGCCCTGGTGGGCTACCCGAGCGCCGGCAAGTCCTCGCTGATCTCCGTGCTCAGCGCGGCCAAGCCGAAGATCGCCGACTACCCGTTCACGACACTGGTGCCCAACCTGGGCGTGGTGACGGCCGGCTCGACCGTCTTCACCATCGCCGACGTGCCCGGTCTGATCCCGGGGGCCAGCCAGGGCAAGGGCCTCGGGCTGGAGTTCCTGCGGCACGTGGAGCGGTGCAGCGTGCTGGTGCACGTGCTGGACACCGCGACGCTGGAGTCCGACCGTGACCCGGTCTCCGACCTCGACGTCATCGAGGAGGAGCTGCGGCAGTACGGCGGCCTCGACAACCGTCCCCGGATCGTCGTCCTGAACAAGGTCGACGTGCCGGACGGCAAGGACCTCGCCGCGATGGTCCGGCCCGACCTGGAGGAGCGCGGCTACCGTGTCTTCGAGGTGTCGGCGGTGGCCCACATCGGGCTGAAGGAGCTGTCGTACGGGCTCGGCGAGCTGGTCGCCAAGGCGCGGGCCGCGAAGCCGAAGGAGGAGGCGACGCGGATCGTCATCCGGCCGAAGGCCGTGGACGACGCGGGCTTCACGGTCACCCGCGAGGACGTCGGCGACGAGCCGCTGTTCCGGGTGCGCGGTGAGAAGCCGGAGCGCTGGGTGCGCCAGACCGACTTCAACAACGACGAGGCCGTCGGCTACCTCGCCGACCGGCTCAACCGCCTCGGTGTCGAGGAGCAGTTGATGAAGGCGGGCGCCCGCAACGGCGACGGCGTCGCCATCGGACCCGAGGACAACGCGGTCGTCTTCGACTGGGAGCCGACGGCCATGGCGGGTGCGGAGATGCTCGGCCGCCGCGGCGAGGACCACCGCTTCGACGCCCCGCGGCCTGCGGCGCAGCGCCGACGGGACAAGCAGGCGGAGCGGGACGAGGCTCTGCAGGAGTACGACGAGTTCGACCCGTTCGAGTAATCGGGCCGGGTTTTGCCGGGGCCCGGGGGCTGCTGCCCCCGGGCCCTCGTGCGTTCGCGTCCGCCGGTGTCGTACTCCGGCGTGAGCGGAATGGCCGGATAGGTTCGGGATTCACCCACTGAACACCCGTTACCGTGAACATCCCCTGACACTTCGATCAGACCCGTTTGTGGCAAGATCACGCGCTTTCCTGTGGTTCCGGTGCCGCAACGGGTCTTCTGCTGTCTGCCTAGTTGTCATGCACGCGCGTGCTCCCGTTCAGCGGGCGGACCGGCCGGCCGTGGGAGCTTCCGAAGGTCCGCGAGAGAAGTCCAAGAGGCCCCCGTGGCAAGGGAGTTAGCGAATGACCGGATTACTGACCCCCGACCGACGCCGCTTTCTGGCCGCCGGAGCCGCCGTGCTCGGCGCCGCGGCCACCGCCCAGCTCTGGCTGCCGGCCACCGCCCGGGCCGCCGACACCCCGCTGCCCGACGGCGTGTTCACCCTCGGCGTCGCGTCCGGCGACCCGCTGCCCGACGGCATCGTGCTGTGGACCCGGCTCGCCCCCGACCCGCTGAACGGCGGCGGCATGCCCGACGCGGTGTTCCCCGTGGACTGGGAGATCGCCGAGGACGAGCGGTTCAGAAGAACCGCCCGCAGAGGCACCGCCGAGGCCCGGCCCGAGTACGGGCACAGCGTTCACGTGGACGTACGGGGGCTGCGCCCGGACCGCCCGTACTGGTACCGCTTCAGGGCCGGCGGCCAGCTCTCGCCCGCCGGCCGCACCCGCACCGCTCCCCACTCGCACCGCAAGGGCGGCTCGCTGCGCGTCGCCCTCGCCTCCTGCCAGAACTGGCAGCACGGCTACTTCACGCCGTACGCCGACATGCTCGCCCAGGACCCCGACTTCGTCCTCTTCGTCGGCGACTACATCTACGAGTCCGCGCCCACCGCGGCCTCCGTGCGGCGGCACGAGGGCAAGGGGGAGCCGTACACCCTCGTCCAGTACCGCAACCGCTACGCCCAGTACCGCACCGACCCCGACCTCGCCGCGATGCACGCGAACACCCCCTGGGTGGTCACCTTCGACGACCACGAGGTCGACAACGACTGGGCCGGCGAGATCCCGCAGGACCCTGACAAGCAGTCGCACGACGCGTTCGTCGCCCGGCTGACGGCGGCCTTCCAGGCGTACTACGAGCACATGCCGGTCCGCGCCACCGCGATCCCGGACGGCCCGCACATCCAGATGTACCGCCGGCTGGAGTTCGGCCGGCTGGTCCGGCTCAACGTGCTGGACACCCGGCAGTTCCGCAGCGACCAGGCCACCGGCCAGGCCGGCGCCGAGGAGCCGTCGATGACCATGCTCGGCGCGCAGCAGAAGCAGTGGCTGCTGGACGGGCTCTACGACTCCCCGGCCCGCTGGAACCTGATCGCCTCGCAGATCATGATGGCCGAGACCGACCTGCTGCTCGGCGAGGGCAAGCTCTGGTACTACGACGCCTGGGACGGCTACCAGGTCGAGCGCAACGCCCTGCTGGAGGATTTCGCCGGCATCCGCAATCCGGTCGTGCTCAGCGGCGACCGGCACCTGACGATGATCAGCGACCTCAAGGAGGACTTCGCCGACCCGGACTCCGACGTCGTCGGCGCGGAGTTCGTCGGCACCTCCATCTCCAGCAACGGAGACCAGGACCAGGCCGCCTTCCATGCCCAGTGGGACCCGCTGAAGGCGGACAACCCGCACTGGAAGGTGATCGACGCGCACCGCGGCTACCACCTCTTCGACATCCGCCGCGACGGCATCGACGCCCAGGTCCGGATCGTCGACACGGTCGTGAAGCCGCAGGCCACCGCGAGCACGCTGGCGCGACTGCGCGTGGAATCGGACGAACCGGGCGTTAGCGTCGTATAACGCCGAGCTGACGAGAGCCTGGGACGCATCCGTGTCCCAGGCTCTCGTCAGCTCCGCCCGAGGCGGCGCACTCGGGTTCCGCACGGTGTGAATCGGCCGCTCGTCCCGGCCGAGACCGAAATGCTGCGGAATCTTTATGTGGGAATTCTGCGGCAATGAGCCGCCCGGCGAGCCGTATTCCCTGCCCGTCCCGCAACGGTGCCGTGCCGTATATAACCGTGCCGTGCCGCATATGAAGAACGCGTGCAGCACCGCGTCCCGGGGCGCGAGGATCTCCGCCCCGCCCAGGCGCTCCTCACCGGCGCCCCCTCGGCCCCCGCCGTCCGAAGCGGCTCGGGAGGTGCCGAACGGCACCTGTGGACTTACTCACAGCAATTCCACGGGGGTTCCACGGCGCCCGCACCCAATCACCAGGACGGTCAGGTGAATGCCAGGTTGCGCGCACATATGCATGGGACGTCACTCACCTTGCACTGCGGTTACCCGAAGTGGGACCATTTCACGGTTCCCTGTCGCCCCAAGGTAGGTCAGCCTGTGTCACAGCACATAGCCAAGCCCCGAACCACCGCAGTCGTCCTGGCCGGTGGCACCGGTCAGCGGGTGGGTCTGTCGATCCCCAAGCAGCTGCTGAAGATCGCCGGCAAGGCAGTCATCGAGCACACTCTGACCACCTTCGAGAACGCCGACTCGATCGACGACATCATCGTCCTGATGGCGCCGGGCTATGTGCCGGACATCGAGAAGATCGTCGCCAAGGCCGGGTTCCGCAAGGTCAAGAAGATCATCGAGGGCGGCTCGACGCGGAACGAGACCACCGAGCGCGCCATCTCGGCCCTCGGTGAGGGCCTGGCCGAGGGCGAGGACGTCAACGTCCTCTTCCACGACGCCGTGCGCCCGCTGCTCTCGCGGCGCGTCATCGACGACTGCGTGACCGCGCTGGAGCGCTTCCAGGCGGTCGACGTCGCCATCCCGTCCGCGGACACCATCATCGTGACCCGCACCCACGGCGAGGACGGCGAGTTCATCACCGAGATCCCGGACCGCTCCCGGCTGCGCCGCGGCCAGACCCCGCAGGCCTTCAAGCTGTCCACGATCCGCCGTGCCTACGAGGTCGCCGCCGGCGACCCCAACTTCCAGGCCACGGACGACTGCTCGGTGGTCCTCAAGTACCTGCCCGACGTGCCGATCCACGTGGTCGCGGGCGACGAGTACAACATGAAGGTGACGCAGCCGGTCGACGTCTTCATCGCCGACAAGCTCTTCCAGCTCGCCTCCACCGCCGCGCCCGAGCAGAACGGCGAGGAGGCCTACCGCGAGCTGCTCACCGGCAAGACGATCGTGATCTTCGGTGGCTCGTACGGCATCGGCAAGGACATCGCCGAACTCGTCGAGTCCTACGGCGCACACGTCTACGCGCTCGGCCGTTCCACCACCGGCACCCACGTGGAGAACCCGGAGGAGGTCGACGACGCGCTGTCCAAGGCGTACGCGGAGACCGGCCGGATCGACTACGTCGTCAACACCGCGGGTGTGCTGCGCATCGGCAGGCTCGACGAGACCGACAACGCCACCATCGAGGAGGCGCTGAAGGTCAACTACCTGGCCCCGGTACAGATCGCCCGTTCGTCGTACAAGTACCTGGCCGAGACCAAGGGCCAGCTGCTGCTCTACACCTCCAGCAGCTACACCCGCGGCCGCGCCGAGTACAGCCTCTACTCCTCCACCAAGGCCGCCATGGTGAACCTCACCCAGGCCCTGTCCGACGAGTGGGCCGGCGACGGCATCCGCGTCAACTGCATCAACCCCGAGCGCACCGCCACCCCGATGCGCACCAAGGCCTTCGGCCAGGAGCCGGCGGGCTCGCTGCTCTCCTCCGAGGCCGTGGCCCGGACCTCGCTCGACGTGCTGCTGTCGGAGCTGACCGGCCATGTGATCGACGTCCGCCAGCAGGACCCGACGGCGCCCGCGGGGCAGGCCTCCGGCTTCGAGCAGGCGCTGGCCAGTGTTCTGGACCGCCAGGACGGCGTGGCATAATCGGCATCAATTAGTTATCGGTAATTCAGGCCTCTGTGGCTGCGCGTATGCGGAGCATTCACAGAGGCCTGAATCCGTAAGTCGCCCAGATCATCCGCAAGGTCTACATTCCGGCCTCTTTGTCAGCAAAAGGTTATCCGTGATATCCACCGCTATTCGCGTCGCCCGGGTGGGCAGCGCGGCCGAGCTGGCCGCGGCGGCCCTCATGATCCTGGGCTTCCCGGCGCTCATGCTGGCCGCGCTCGTCCCGAGCGTTCCCGCCTTCGCGGCCGCGGCCGCCGTGACGTACCTGGCGGATCACTATCTGCACCGCAAGGGCAGCTACCTGATCAACCGCCTCAGCAAGGTCCGGGCCGGACTGTCGATCCGCTTCCTGATCCGGCAGCTGCTGCTGATCATGCTGCTGGCCCGCCTGTCCCACGCGGACGACCTGATCTTCTACGGCGCGATCGCCTGCTTCATCGCCTTCTACGGTCTCCAGGCCCCGCACGGCGCGCTGGTCACCCTCATCCGCAATCGCCGCCGGATGCCGGTCGCCACCCGCAACATCGACCTGAAGACCCGCATCCGCATCCCGGACGCCCCGCCGCGCGGCCTGCTGCACCGCTCCGCGGAGAAGATGCTCCATCTCGACCTGTTCGCCGTCGTCGGCGTCCTGGTCTCGGCCCTTGTGGACTCGCCCGTCGAGGGCTTCGTGGGGATCGGCCTCACCGCGGGCCTCGGCTGCCTGTACGTGGCGGTGCTGCTGCCGTACGTGCGCGGCAGGAAGACCCCGCCGAAGGCCGACGTGGTCCTCGCCGCCGTCGACGACTGGCTGGCCGCCTACAAGCCCGAGACGGTCCTGTACTTCTCCGGCTCCAAGGACTCCGCGTACCAGGTCAACATGTGGCTGGAGACGATGGAGCAGCTGGACACCCGGCCGCTGATCATCCTCCGCGAGCGCGTGATCCTCGCCAACCTCGCGCCCACCACGGTCCCCGTCATCTGCGTGCCCGGAGGCGTGCACCTGATGAACCTGGACCTGTCGACCGTGCGGGTCGCCCTCTACGCGGCGAACGTCGGCAAGAACATCCACCTGCTGCGCGTGCCCACCATGAAGCACGTCTTCATCGGCCACGGCGACAGCGACAAGCTGGCCAGCGTCAACCCGTACAGCAAGGCGTACGACGAGGTGTGGACCGCCGGCCGCGCGGGCCGCGACCGCTACGCCATCGCCGACGTCGGCGTCCGTGACGACGACATCGTCGAGGTCGGCCGCCCGCAGCTGGCGCCGATCCAGACCTGGCAGGGCCTGCCCGGGGGCCCGCACGGCGGGGCCGTGGACGGACGCTGCCCGACGGTTCTGTACGCGCCCACCTGGGAGGGCTGGGACGGCAACCCCGGCAACACCTCGATCGTGCTCGCCGGCGAGCACATCGTGAAGAAGCTGGTGACGGCCGACCCGCCGGTCCGTGTCCTGTACAAGCCGCACCCCTTCACCGGCACCGTCAGCAAGGAGGCCGGCGCCGCGCACGTGCGCATCACCGCCCTGGTGGAGAAGGCCGCCGCCGAGCGCGCCGCGGACGCCCGCTTCACCGCCGACGCGGCCGCCCAGGCCGGGGCGAAGGCGGACCTGGCCCGGATCGAGGCCCGGATCGCCGAGCTGACCGGCACCGGCGGTGACAGGGGCGACGAGGCCGAGGCCACCCGCGAGGGTGTCGTCGACGTCAGGAAGCACGAGGAGATCGCCCGGCTGCGGGCCGAGTGGAACGAGGCCTACTGGCGCTCCTTCCCGACGCACGAGCACCGGGTCGTCACGGGCTCCGAGCCGCGCCTGTACGACTGCTTCAACGTCTCCGACGCGATGGTCTCGGACATCTCCTCCGTGGTCTCCGACTTCATCGCGAGCGGCAAGCCGTACGCGGTCACGGACTCCGCCGCACTCGGCGTGGAGGAGTTCAAGCGGCAGAACACGGCCGTGCGCGCCGCGGTGATCCTCTCCAACAGCGCCGCCGAGCTGGACGGCCTGCTGGACGCCGTACGCGACCCGTCCGGCGACCCGCTGGCCCAGGACCGCGGAGAGCTCAAGCGCTATCTGCTGGGCCCGGACGAGCCGAAGTCCATCGACCAGTTCAACACCGCCGTGGCCGACCTCGCCCTGAAGGCCGAGGCCCGGAACGTCGGCCAGGAGTCCCGGCTGGGCCCGGCGGGCGCCGACCCCGTCGAGCTGACCAATGCGGTGCCGGGGCAGCGCGGGGCGACCGCCGGTGAGACGGACGGCGTGAGCGCGGGCTGACCCACCCTGCCGGAAGAGGGCCGGGCCCCCGGGGGGGGCCACCGGGGGGGGGAACTTCTTTTCCTTCCCCCCTCTTCGATTTTTCTCCCGAACGCAATCCCCCCTCCTTCCCTCTCGCACCAA
>NZ_JBVKBH010000003.1:368289-441045 GCF_055657175.1 Streptomyces sp. NPDC107581 | reverse complement strand
ACGTGAACAATTGGGTGTCGGGGAAGGTGGGGGGAAACGGCGGTGAAAGGGGAGGGGGGGAGCGGGACAGACCCAACCCGAAGGGAGGAGACCCACCCCCCGGGATCGCTCCCGGGGGCCGGCCCTCTTCCGCTTCGTACCCTCGCTCAGGTCCCTGCCGAGAGCGCTCTTACCCGTCCTGCCTGCAGACACTGAGAATCTCTTACCAACGCTGCGTAACGTCGGTCGACATCCGCCGCGGCCCAGGTCCGCCGCGACATTGTGTGACGTGTACCACTCATTGGCCTGTGCAGGGCAACCGCTTCCATGAGCCGTCCGTCTAACAACTTGCGATTGAGGCGATACGGGGTAAATGCTCTGTTGACTAGGGGGAAACGTGACCGTCGTGACGCAGCCTGATGTGACTGTGATCATCGGGGCGTACGAAGCGATGCCGTACCTGGTCGAGTGCCTGGCATCCGTCGAGGCGCAGACCATCGATCCGGCTCGCCTGGAGGTCATCGCGGTCGACGACGGTTCGACGGACGGCAGCGGGGAGTACCTGGAGGAGTTCGCGGCTCGCGCCCCCATGCAGGTCACCGTCATCCGCCAGGAGAACTCCGGCGGCCCCAGCGGCCCGCGCAACGTCGGCCTCGGCAAGGCGGCCGGCCGCTACGTCTTCTTCCTCGACGCCGACGACCGGCTCGGGCCCGAGGCCCTGGAGCGCATGGTCGCCATGGGCGACAAGAACGGCACCGACGTGGTGCTCGGCAAGGTCGAGGGCGTCAACCGCACCCCGCCGAAGTCGATGTGGGGCAAGACGCTGGACCGTACCGACGTCTTCTCCTCCAACATCAAGTTCACCCTCAGCGCCCAGAAGCTGTTCCGCCGTGCGCTGCTGGAGAAGCACGGCATGCGCTTCGACGAGTCCCTGTGGACCGGCGAGGACGCGCTGTTCACGCTGGAGGCCTATCTGCGGGCCGACGGCGTCTCCGTCGTCGCCGACTACCCCTGCTACTACCTGGTCGGCCGCGACGACGGCAAGCACGTCACGAAGACCGGCAGCTACACGCTCCGCTTCGACTCCGCGCGCGCCCTGATGAAGCTGATCGCGGACATGGTCCCGGCCGGCACCAAGCGTGACCTCCTCATGGTCCGGCCCTTCCTCATCACCCTGCTGCCGCAGTTCGGACCCAAGTTCCTCACGGACAGCGAAGAGGTCCGCCGGCACAAGTTCGAGCTGGCCAAGCCGCTGATGGACGCCTACTGGACGCCCGAGGTTGCCTGCCGGCTCAAGGTGCACGAGCGGCTGCGGCTGCACCTGGTGGCCGTGCAGCGGCCCGATCTGCTGCTGGAAGTGGTGAAGTTCGTCAAGGCGAAGAAGCAGGCCGCCGCCATCCTGGAGAAGCGCGGCACCCGCGTCTATCTCGTCTACCCGCACTTCCGGTCCAAGAAGGCGGGCGTCCCCGACCACGTCTATCTCGCCGAGCCCCGCGAGGCCCGTGCCTTCCTGGGGTACCGCGAGGCCGCCGCCACCTCCTTCCCGCGCCGGGCCCTGCGCAAGGCGCGGCGGATGCTGTCGGCGCGGAAGGTCAAGGCGGCGGCGGCCTGACGGAGCCGGTGCGCCGCCCCTGCCGGGGGTGCGGGGGCGGCACGGGTCCGATGGTCCCGCCCCTTGTCCGTTCGCGGGGGCGGGCCGACGGGGCCGGTGTCTAGCCCTTGCCCGACTGCAGTGCCCGCCGCAGTGGCCGGCCCACGACCCGGCGGGCGCGCCGGTAGACCGAGGCGGGGGGCGCCGGGACCACGTCCTTGGCCTTCCTGGCCCGTGCCAGCTCCCGCTTCAACTGGGCGTTGTCCTGCGTCAGCTCGCCGACCCGTGTGTGCAGCCAGCCGAACCGGCTGCTGAGTGAGGCCGGGTCGGCCTCGTTCCACGGGCGCACGCCCGGCGGGAAGGGCAGCGACCGCATCCGCTCCTCGAAGGCCGCGCCGCCGTCGCCGTGCGTGAAGGTGTTCCGCAGCCCGTTCCTGTCCAGGAACGCGGTGAACCGCTCGAAGCGCTCGGCGTGCCCGCCCGTCAGCCCGCCGAGGTCCGCCTGCTCGTACAGCCGCGCCGGGTCCGCCGCCTCGGGGTCCTTGACGACCTGGTCCAGCCGCTGGTGCGGGATCTCGAAGTAGCGGCACAGCTCCAGCGTGCGCGAGTCGCCGCACAGCACCGTCGCGGGCGTCCCCGCGAGCAGCGCCGCGATGTTGCCGTGGATGCGCGAGCCGAAGGAGAAGTCGACGGAGCGCAGGTCGTCGATCCAGGTGACCGGGTCGACGTACACCCGCACCCGGCCCTCCCGGTACATCGGGTGGTCCGGGTGCGTCGGCATCGCCGTCACCCGGGCGTTCGGGTCCGTGAGGTCCCGCCAGTGCAGCTGCCGTGCGTCGCTGAGGTTCTGGCCGACGAAGCACAGGTTCGGATAGCGCTCGTGGGTACGGGTGATGATCCCGCCGAGGCCCTGCTTCTGCACCGCGCTGTGCGAACCGTTGACCGCGATCCGGGACGCGGCCGTCAGCTCGGGCACCCGCTTGCGCACGTCCAGGTCGCGGCCGTACATGAACAGCGACGGGCAGCCGATGACCTCCACGTCCCTGAAGCCCATGTCCCTCAGGTACTGCTCGGTGAACTCTCCCCGCACCCCGATCGAGGCGCTGCGGTCCAGCACGGCCGAGCAGAACTCGCGCACGGACTGCTCCATGGGCCTGAGCCGCGCCGGGTCGTAACCCACCCCGGTCTGCGCGCCGACCCCCAGGACCACCACGGGGATCCGCAGCTTGCCGATCAGCCTGGTCAGCCGCTTCAGCCCGCCCTCGAACGACGGGCGGAAGGCGTTGGCGAGCGGGACGACGAAGGCGTCGTACTCCTCGTTGATCCGGGCGGCCGCGGACACATCCGTGCCGATGCCGTTCGAGACGACCTCGGTGTCCGGTGTCTCGAGGATCTTGTGCGCGGCATCGCTGAAGATCAGATTGCCCGAGTTGGTGGCGATGACGTCCCGGTGGAGGGCCTCCTCCACGGACAGGACGTCGTAGGGGCTTTTGCCGGATCTGAGCAGAATGCGTTGCGCGTTGTGAACGTTGGGATACACAAACTTCAACTTATGTTTGTGTCAGTTTTAATTTCTATAAGCAACCAACACAACCTTTTTGCCGTACGCGAACGGTGAGCAAACGACTACCCCGCGCCTGTCCGGGGGCTGGACCGGCGCGCACCGCCCGGCCCACTTCGCGTAGATTGCCGCTCAGGCAGCCGGATGTGTGCGAGGGGACGGCAGGCAAGGTGGCAAGGGCAAGGCAGGCCGTGGGTGAGGCCCGCAGGATCGTCGTCAAGGTGGGGTCCTCGTCGCTGACCACCGCCGCGGGCGGCCTGGACGCCGACCGCGTCGACGCGCTGGTCGACGTACTCGCCAAGATCCGCAGCGGCGGGGAGAGGGAGATCGTCCTCGTCTCCTCGGGCGCCATCGCCGCCGGCCTCGCCCCGCTGGGCCTGCGCCGCCGCCCCAAGGACCTGGCCCGTCAGCAGGCCGCCGCCAGCGTCGGCCAGGGACTGCTCGTGGCCCGCTACACCGCCTCCTTCGCGCGCTACGGCGTCCGCGTCGGCCAAGTCCTGCTCACCAGCGACGACATGAGCCGCCGCGCCCACCACCGCAACGCCTCCCGCACCCTCGACAAGCTGCTCGCGATGGGCGCCTTCCCCATCGTCAACGAGAACGACACCGTCGCCACCGACGAGATCCGCTTCGGCGACAACGACCGTCTCGCCTCCCTCGTCGCCCATCTCGTCCACGCCGACCTGCTGGTGCTCCTCTCCGACATCGACGGCGTCTACGACGGCGACCCGAGCAAGCCGGGCACCTCACGGATAGCGGAGGTGTGCGGGCCCGAGGACCTCGCCGGGGTCGAGATCGGCAGTGCGGGCAAGGCCGGCGTCGGCACCGGTGGCATGGTCACCAAGGTCGAGGCCGCCCGGATCGCGGCCGCCGCGGGCATCCCGGTGGTGCTCACGAGCGCCGTCCACGCGGCGGAGGCACTCTCCGGCGGCGACACCGGAACCTACTTCCACCCCACCGGCAAGCGCTCCGCCGACCGGCTGCTGTGGCTCCAGCACGCCTCCACCCCGCAGGGTTCCCTCACCCTGGACGACGGCGCCGTACGCGCGGTCGTCGAGCGGCGCACCTCGCTGCTGCCCGCCGGAATCGCCGCCGTGGAGGGCGAGTTCAGCGCCGGCGACCCCGTCGAGCTGCGCGACGGCACCGGACGCGCGGTGGCCCGCGGGCTCGTCAACTTCGACGCCAAGGAGATCCCCCAGCTGATCGGGCGTTCGACCCGGGAGCTGGCGCGCGAGCTGGGTCCGGCGTACGAACGGGAGGTCGTACACAGGGACGACCTGGTGCTCCTGTACTCGTAACTCCCGTCGAACTGCCGGTAAATCGGGGCGTATGGAGTGTCCCGGTGGGGGACGTTCCGTAAAACCGCCACGCGGAACCCTGCGGCCTGCTCAACTTTGAGTCAGAGGCATGTTGCAGGGACACGTTCCGGCAAGGGGCATTGCGTGAAGGAGGCCGTCGTGAGACGAGTGCGCCCTGGGGCGGCGTCCCGCGGTGCTCTGACGAGCGTCGCGGCCGGGGACACCTACCAGGACCACGAGGAGCCCAGGGATCTGCCCCGCCTGTGGCACGTCACCCTCAGCGTCTCCGGGCAGAAGGTCGCGCTGCCGGACCTGCGGCGCGCCCTGGAACAGCTCGCCCACGACCACCCCTTCCTGCTGACCAGCAGATACGCGAGCGACCACGCGGAGATCCGGTACTGGGAAGAGGCCCGCGACCTGCACGACGCGGCCGCGGTCGCGCTGCGCCTGTGGGGCGAGCACCGGCAGAGCGCCGGACTGCCGCCCTGGGAGATCGTCGGCCTGGAGGTCATCGACCGCGAGACCTACCACCAGCGCATCGCCGACGGCTACGGTCCCGCACCCGCGACCCCTGTAGGGGTGCATCCGTTCTGACCGGGCCGGGCCGCTCCGACCGGGCAGGCGCGGGGTCGCGGATCGGCAGAGGTCCGTCCCTTTTGCCCTGTCTCGCGGTGTGGGACGACGGCTGAGCCGCCACGCGCCGCGCACTACCCTTCCCCCATGACCACGCTTTCGCCGTACGACTCGATGTCCCCGGTCACCCAGGCCGCCTACCGGGCCAAGGCCGCAGCCGCCGACCTCGCGCCGCTCCCGCGCGCCGTGAAGGACGACACGCTGCTCGCCATCGCCGACGCCCTGGAGGTCCGGACCGGCGAGATCGTCGAGGCCAACGCCAAGGACGTGGCCAAGGCCCGGGAGGGCGGCATCAGCGAGGCCATCGTCGACCGGCTCACCCTCACCCCCGAGCGGGTCCGCGCCATCGCCTCCGACGTCCGCGACGTCGTGAAGCTGCCCGACCCGGTCGGCGAGGTCGTCCGCGGCTCCACCCTCCCCAACGGCATCGACCTGCGCCAGGTCCGCGTCCCGCTCGGCGTGGTCGGCATCATCTACGAGGCCCGCCCCAACGTGACGGTGGACGCCGCCGCCCTGTGCCTGAAGTCCGGAAACGCGGTCCTGCTGCGCGGCTCGGCCTCCGCGTACGAGTCGAACACCGCCCTCGTGCGGGTGATCCGGGACGCCGTGGGCGGTGCCGGACTGCCCGCCGACGCCGTGCAGCTCGTGCCGGGGGAGAGCCGCGAGTCCGTGCGCGAGCTGATGCGCGCCCGCGGCCTGGTCGACGTCCTCATCCCGCGCGGCGGCGCCTCCCTGATCCAGACCGTGGTCAGCGAATCCACCGTCCCCGTCATCGAGACCGGCACCGGCAACTGCCACGTCTACGTCGACGCCCAGGCCGACATCGACATGGCCGTCGACATCCTGATCAACTCCAAGGCCCACCGGGTCAGCGTCTGCAACGCCGCCGAGACCCTCCTGGTCCACCAGGACATCGCCCCCGAGTTCCTGCCGCGCGCCCTCGACGCCCTCGCCGAGGCCGGGGTGACCGTCCACGCCGACGAGCGGGTCCTCGCCTACGCCAAGGACTCCAAGGCCACCGTCGTCGAGGCGACCCCGGAGGACTGGGAGACCGAGTACCTCTCCTACGACATCGCCGCCGCGGTCGTCGACTCGCTGGACCGGGCCGTCGAGCACATCCGGCTGTGGACCTCCGGCCACACCGAGGCCATCGTCACCACCTCCCAGCAGGCCGCCCGCCGCTTCACCCAGCTGGTCGACTCCACCACCGTCGCCGTGAACGCCTCCACCCGCTTCACCGACGGCGGCCAGTTCGGCTTCGGCGCCGAGATCGGCATCTCCACCCAGAAGCTGCACGCCCGCGGCCCGATGGGCCTGCCGGAGCTGACCAGCACGAAGTACATCGTCACCGGTGACGGGCACGTACGCCGCTGAACCACCCGTTCGGACCAACGCTCCGCCCGCGGCCGGCACGTCCGAAAAGGCGTCTCACCTGACGGATGAATTTCCATACCGTCTGCCCAAATTGACCCCCCAGGTCTACTCTGGATCCGTGCCGGAGGACGTGGGGGGCACGCCGTTCCCTGACGGCTGGGAGCCCGACGACGACCACGACCACGGGGTGCCGGACGATGAGTTCGCCTCCGTGGTCTTCGACGAGGCCTTCGTACGCGCGGCCGTGGTGCACGAGCCGACCGCGGTGGAACGCCTCCTGGCCGCCGCGCAGGCCAGAGCCGAGGCCTCCGAGGCAGAGGCCCGCCGCGCCCACGCCAGAGGCGAGCGCTACGACGACGGGTACGGCCCCGAGGGGACCGATTTCGGTCAAGATCGGGACGACGACGAGCTGAACGACGCCTACGTCCTCAGCGACCATCGCGGCCCCTTCGGACCCTACGGCAAGCAGGTCCGCTGGCACCGGCCCGTCGCCTGGGTGCTCGCCCTCGTGATGGGGATCGGCATGGTCGCGCTGGCCTTCGCCGCAGTCTACCGGGGCACCTCCTCGGGCACCCGCGACCGGGTGCCCGCCCCCGCCTCCACGGGCCTGGAACAGGGCAGTGCCGCCGCGCCCTCGGTGTCCGCCGGCGATTCGCATCCGGCGATCTCCGTGATCCCCCGTACGCCCTGAACGCTCCGGCGCGCTTCTGGTGAGAACCTGTCAGAAGTTGTCGCGTAGCAGGGCGTTTACCCGAGGCCCGCGAGACCTACTCTGAAAGTATGGGCGGGCCTGGAGACCCACCGGAGGGGACACCCGAGGGCGGCCCCGGCGGTGCAGAGGACGAGTACCGATCCGTCGTGTTCGACGAATCGTTCGTGCGTGCTGCCCGCCTCCAGGAGTACTCCGCGCAGGAGCGCATGGCCGACCACGCGCCCGCCGTCCGCCGCCGCCGTCCGCTGCACCGCGGGCTGACCCGGCAGCTCATGATCCTCGCCGTGCTGATCGCCGTCGCCTTCGGCACCGCGATCTACATGGGCGTCCGCCACCCCTACGGCTCTCCGCAGGCCCGGCGCTCCGCCGAGCCCCTGCGGATGACCGTCATCCCGCTGGCCCCACAGGGAAAGGTGCCCGGTACCGCGGACGCCGAGTTCCTGTACGAGCACAGCCCCGCCGCCGAATTCGAGGTGGGCGCCGCGGGGATTCCGCTGCCGGCCACCCACAGCACCGCGCACTTCTCCGACAGCCAGGTCACGGCCGCCCTCAGCAGCGCCAGGAACTACCTCGTCCGCTCCTCCCTCGACCCCGATGTGCTGGCCGGCCGCCAGGTCCGCCTCGCCCGGTCCCTGCTCGACTCCGGCCAGCTCGACCAGTTCGACCAGAGTTTCGACCACCCGGCGGCGGACGGCCGGCACAGCCCCACCGGCTGGGTGGTCCGTCTGGACCCCTCCCGCGTCCGGCTGGCCGACGACAGGATCCGGGTCCAGGGCACCCTGCAGGCCGCCGAGTCCGATGCGGCCACGCTGGAGATCAGCTCCGACACGATCTTCGTCTATGCGCTCCGCCCGGCCGGCGCCGCAGCCGGCGCCCCGGTGTCCCTGTTCACCGTCCGCCGCGAGCTGACCTTCCGCTTCGACCGCGACAACCTGCGCGTGGGCCAGCTCCAGCTGGCCGGCTCCTACGCCCAGGCGGGCCCCCTGTCCTGCGCCGAGGACGCCACCGCCTACCTCCGCCCGCTCCTCGCCGGCCAGACGGCCCGCACCGGCGCCCCCGCGGGCACCAACCCCTTCGCTACGGACAGCGCGGCGTCCCTGTGCGGCACGCTGGCCGCTGAGGCCCAGCCGAAGGTGTGAGAGGCCGGGCAACCGGTTTGGGGGCCGTGCGGCCCAGGCGAGGCCGTGCGGGCCGGGCGAGGGCGTGCGGGGCGTGCCGTGCGGGCCGGGCGAGGGCGTGCGGGGCGTGCGGGGCGTGCGGGGCGTGCCGTGCCGTTCGCCGGTGGAGGCCGTGTGCTCTGTGGCCCCGGACGCCGCCTGGTCGCCGCCGGACGCCCCAAGGGCACCCTCGGCGCCTCCTGGACGCCCCAGGCCGCCACGGTGGGCCTCACCGGGGCGGTGCGGGCCGGTGGTGCAGGCTGAGCGGTGCGGGCCGGTAGTGCGGGCCGGTGGTGCGGGCCGGTGGTGCGGACCGGCGGTGCGGGCCGATGGTGCTTCGACCGCGTCAGCCCGCTGCCGCCCGCATGGCGCCTCTACTCCTCGTCGCGGGGCTCCGTGTCCGGGGGAGTGTCCCGGGGCGCGTCCTTCGGGGGAGCCTGACTGGTGAAGCCGTTGAAGCCACGGCGGACCCGGCCGCCCAGGTCGCCGGCGCCGCCCGCTATGTCCGTGACCAGCTTCATCAGCGGGTCCTTGGAGCTCTTCACATCGCTGGCGTAGCTCGCGGCGGACTCACGGAAGGAGTCGCCGACCGAGGTGTCCTTGTCCTCGCTGCGCCGCGGGTAGTGCCCGTCCATGATCCGCTGGAAGTCCCGGGACTCCGCCCACTTCTTCAGCTCGGCCGCCCGGACCGTGGTGAAGGGGTGCGAACGGGGCAGCACATTCAGGATCTTCAGCACGGAGTCCCGCAGGTCGCCCCCGGAGTCGTACTCCTCGGCCTGCTCCAGGAAGGCGTCCACGTTCATCTCGTGCAGATGGTTGCCGCCGGCGATCTTCATCAGCCCCCGCATCGAGGCCCGCAGATCCTGTCCCACCAGCAGCCCTGCCCGGTCGGCCGACAGCTCCGACTTGCGGAACCACTCCCGCAGCGCCGTGACGAGCGCCATGATCGCGAGGTTGCCCAGCGGAATCCAGGCGACCTTCAGTGCCAGGGTCGTCAGGAAGAGCAGGATCGTGCGGTACACCGAATGCCCGGACAGGGCGTGCCCCACCTCGTGCCCGACGACCGCCCGCATCTCCTCCTCGTCGAGCAGCTCGACCAGACCCGTGGTGACCACGATGATCGGCTCGTCCAGCCCGATGCACATCGCGTTCGGCTGCGGATCCTGCGTGACGTACATCGGCGGGACCTTCTCCAGGTCCAGGATGTAGCAGGCGTCCAGCAGCATGTCGTTCAGATGCGAGAACTGCCGCTCCGAGACCCGCACCGAGTCGGACAGGAACAGCAGCCTCAGGCTCCGCTCCGGAAGCAACCCGCTCAGCGTCTTGAAGACCGTGTCGAAGCCGCTCAGCTTGCGCAGAGCCACCAGGGCCGACCGGTCGGCCGGGTGCTCGTAAGCGCGCGAGGAGATCCCCGGGAAGCGCCTGCGCTGCCTGCTCGGCACGCGCTCGTGCCCGGTCTGCTCGTGGCCGTCGTCGGACATGTCTTCCCCCATATGCGTATGAGTGCCCACTGTGCCCCCGAGGCAGAGGCCAGCCTAGGCGGAGATACCGTGGACGGGCAGTACAGCCGAAGGAGTCCACGTCATGGAGCAACACCCCGCAGCCACCTGGCTGACCGAGGCCGCCACGATCGCCGTCCCGCAGCACGGGGCGGGCAATCTGCTCCGGGTCGTCCTGATCGTGATGATCCTTGGCTGCGCACTGACCGCATGGTTCCTGCTGCGCGGCTACAAGCAGAAGGACGACTGACGGGCGGCGAAAGTTCCCCGTCGGCGGCCGGTCCGCGTCCCGTGCCCGCCCCAACGGCGGAGTCGGCGTGATCGGCGCCGGGCCGCCCGCTTACGATGAGCCGACGTCTTTATCCCGCCCACACGCGATAGGTCCTGCCGAAGATGAGCTTCCACAGCGCCGCTGCCCAGTTGGTCACCCTCGCCGCCGAGGGCGAGGAGCACGGCGGCCACCACAACAGCCTGAACCCGGCCGTCACCGGCGGCAGCGCCCTCGTCATCCTGCTGCTGCTCCTGTGGATCACCACCCGCTTCAACCGCGACCGCTGACCGCGGACCCCGTCCCCGGCCGGGGCCCTCAGACCGGGCCGGTAGGGTCTGCACGCATGGGAGAGCAGGACATGCCTACCGGTCCGGCGAACGACGCGGCCGTGCACGCCGCCGACGCCGCTCACACCGCCGACCCGGCGGCCGGCACGGTGAAGACCTCGGCGTACGGGCCGGGCGGAGGCCCCGCCCACCTGGGCAAGCGCCGCCTCGGCGTCATGGGCGGAACCTTCGACCCGATCCACCACGGACACCTCGTGGCGGCCAGCGAGGTCGTCGCGCAGTTCCAGCTGGACGAGGTGGTGTTCGTGCCCACCGGCCAGCCGTGGCAGAAGTCCCACCGCAAGGTCTCCCCGGCCGAGGACCGCTATCTGATGACGGTCATCGCGACCGCCGAGAACCCGCAGTTCTCCGTCAGCCGCATCGACCTCGACCGCGGCGGGCCCACCTACACCGTGGACACCCTGCGCGACCTGCGCGCCCTCAACCCCGACACGGACCTCTTCTTCATCACCGGCGCCGACGCCCTCGCCCAGCTGCTGACCTGGCGGGACTCGGAGGAACTGTTCTCCCTCGCGCATTTCATCGGCGTCACCCGCCCCGGCCACCACCTGACCGACCCCGGGCTGCCGGAAGGCGGCGTCTCGCTCGTCGAGGTGCCCGCGCTCGCCATCTCCTCCACGGACTGCCGAGCGAGAGTCGCCAAGGGCGATCCCATCTGGTACATGGTGCCGGACGGAGTCGTGCGCTACATCGACAAGCGCGAGCTGTACCGCGGCGAGTGAGCCGAGAGGGGCTACCGGTGAACGACCGATACGACGCGGGGTACGGGAGCGACCAGTACGAACTCGTCGGCTACGACGAGTACGGGCAGCCTGTCTACCGGCAGGTCCCGGCCCAGCAGCCGCCGCAGCAGCAGACCTACGATCCGTACGCCCAGCAGGGCTACGGCTACGACCCGTACGCCACGGGCCGGCAGCAGACCGTGCCGTCCTACGACCCGTACGACACCGGTCAACAGCCGCCCGCCGCACCGCCGTACGACTCCTACGGCTCCCAGGCCCCCTACGACCCGTACGGCACCGGCACCCACGGGGCGGCCGCGCCGTACGACCCCTACGGGCAGACGGCCACCAGCGGGCAGCAGCCGCGGGTCGCCGAGCAGACCGCCCACATCCCGCAGCAGGCCGGCCCGGCCGAGGAGCCACGGTCCGCGCGGGAGCCCGAGGAGGAGCCGGCCCCGGGCGAACCGGACTACCGCACGGAGCAGTTCGCCTTCGTGGAGGAGCCGGACGGCGACTCCGAGGACGTCATCGACTGGCTGAAGTTCACCGAGAACCGCACCGAGCGCCGCGAGGAGGCCCGCCGCCGCGCCCGCACCCGGATCGTCGCGCTGCTCGTGGTCCTCGCGCTCGTCGCCGTCGGCGGCGTCGGCTACCTCTGGTACGCAGGAAAGCTGCCCGGCCTGTCCTCCTCCGGCTCCAGGACCGGCACGGCGACGGCGGTGGGTGCCCAGAAGCGCGACGTCATCGTCATCCACCTGCACAACACCGGCAAGGGCGGCACCTCGACGGCGCTGCTGGTCGACAACACCACCACCAAACAGGGCACGACGGTCCTGCTGCCCAACTCCCTCGCGCTGAGCGACGACGACGGCTCCACCACGACCCTCGCCAAGTCGGTCGACGACGACGGCGCCTCCGGCACCCGCGACCAGCTGGACACCGTTCTCGGCACCGACATCCAGGGCACCTGGCGCCTGGACACCCCGTATCTGCAGAACCTCGTCGACCTCGTCGGCAACATCGACATCGACACCAACGCCGACGTGCCCGACCCGGACGCCAAGAAGAAGGGCGCCTCCCCGCTCGTCCACCAGGGCAAGGACCAGGACCTCAGCGGCAAGATGGCCGTCGCCTACGCCACCTACCGCGCCGCCGGCGAGGCCCAGAACGCCCAGCTGGAGCGGTTCGGGCAGGTCCTGCAGGGCGTGCTGCGCAAGATCTCCTCCGACGCCGCGGACGCCACGACGACCGTGCAGACCCTCGCGCAGATCCTCGACCCGCCGCTGACCGACAGCGACCTCGGCGCCTTCCTCGCCAAGCTCGCCGACCTCGCCAAGGGCGGCGACTACAGGACGGCCCTGCTGCCCGTGGGATCCGACGGCACACTGAGCGCTAAGACCAGCGACAGCGTCGTCAAGGACATCCTCGGCGGCACGGCCAAGAGCCCCGACGCGGGCTCCGCGGTCCGGGTCTCCGTCCAGAACGCCACCGGTGTGAAGGACGACACGGAGAAGGCCCGCGTGGTGCTCCTCAACGGCGGCTTCACCTTCCTCGAGGGCGGTTCCGCGTCCGGCACCCGGGCCACCTCCCAGGTGCTCTACTCCGGGGCCGCGGCCAAGGCGAACGCCGCCGAGGTCGCCAAGACCCTGGGCCTGCCGGCCGGCGCCGTGGCCAAGGGCGACGTCTCCTCCGGGGCCGACGTCTCGGTCGTCCTCGGCCAGGACTACAAACCCGCCTCCTGACGGCGGCCACGAACCCGCCTCCCGACGGCGTCCACCGGCCCGCCTCCCCGAGGCGGCGGGCCGGGCACCCCACGTGCTGCGGTAATCACGTGGGGTGCCTCAGGCGGTCCGTGAGACCCTTGAGGTCCAGTGACCGCCTGACGGAAAGCCATGTAGTGACCGCCACCGACCGTTCCCTTGAGCTCATCACCACCGCCGCGCAGGCAGCGGCCGACAAGCTCGCCCACGACGTCATCGCCTACGACGTCAGCGACGTGCTGTCGATCACGGACGCATTTCTGCTGGCCTCCGCGCCGAACGACCGCCAGGTCAAGGCGATCGTCGACGAGATCGAGGAGCGCCTGCTGAAAGACCTCGGCGTCAAGCCGGTACGCCGCGAGGGCGACCGCGACTCGCGCTGGATCCTGCTCGACTACGTCGACATCGTCGTGCACGTCCAGCACAGCGAGGAGCGGGTCTTCTACGCCCTGGAGCGGCTGTGGAAGGACTGCCCCGAGATCGAACTGCCCGCCGATGCCAAGGCCACCCGCGGCAAGGCCGAGGAGCACGCCAAGCTGCAGTCCGTCGAGGACGCCGACGAGCCGGGCGGGGAGTGGTGATGAGCGCCACCGGTGAGGTGAGCGATCACCGGAGCCGGGGCCGCCGCATCATCCTGTGGCGGCACGGCCAGACCTCGTGGAACGTGGAGCGCCGTTTCCAGGGCACCACGGACGTCGAACTCACCGAGACCGGCATCGGCCAGGCCCGCCGCGCCGCGCGCCTGCTCGCCTCCCTGGGGCCCGACGCGATCGTCTCCTCGGACCTGCGGCGGGCGGCGCACACGGCCGCCGAGCTGGCCGCCCTCACCGGTCTCGACATCATCCGCGAAGAGGGCCTGCGGGAGACCTACGCGGGCGTCTGGCAGGGGCTGACCCACGAGGAGATCATCGCCCGCCACGGCGAGCAGTACGCCGCCTGGAAGCGCGGCGAGGCGGTCCGCCGCGGAGGCGGCGAACTGGAGACCGAGGTCGCCGACCGAGCCGCTCCCGTCGTGCTGCGGCACGCCGAGAAGCTGCCCGAGGACGGCACGCTCGTGGTGGTCAGCCACGGCGGCACCATCCGCACCACCATCGGCCGCCTCCTCGGTCTGGACGCCCATCACTGGGAGAGCCTCGGCGGCCTCTCCAACTGCTGCTGGTCCGTGCTCGGCGAGGGCGCCCGCGGCTGGCGTCTGCTGGAGCACAACGCGGGCACCCTCCCGGAGCCCGTCCTCGGCGACGACGACTGAGCCGCCGAAGGGCCCGTCGTTTCCCGCCGGGGACCCGGATTTCACTTTCCGGCAGGTCACAGGCTAAAGTTCTTCTTGTTCGCCCCGCCGAGCGGGAAGAACACCAGGGGCTATAGCTCAGTTGGTAGAGCGCCTGCATGGCATGCAGGAGGTCAGGAGTTCAATTCTCCTTAGCTCCACTGGTCGACTCTCTGCAGGGTCGGCAAAGACCGGTGATGAAGATCCCGTCCCCTCAGGGGGGCGGGATTTTCTGTATACGTCCGAGGGCCGGCCCGAGGACGCGGTGGATGCCGGCGGGCCGTCGGCGACGGTCGGTCCGCTCGGCCGGCCGACCGGGGCGGCGGCCTTCGGCACACTGCTCCCGAACCGGTTTGAGTGACTCGGGGCCCTGAGGCGTATACCTCTGCGGAGGCGTTCTCGGCCTGCGCCCGGGCACTGGCCGGAACGGCCGCTGCGGGGGCTGTGTCCGGACTGGTACTGAGGCGTCGCTGACCGTATTGGTCCGGCCGTGGCAGAATCAAACGGCCGGAAGGGGGCGCGGCCCGACGGGAGGGAGTAGCGATGCCTGCGAGCATCCTTGGGGAGGGCGGCCACCTCCTCGGTGCGGCGTTGATACGGGATACGGCCACCCGGCTCAGCTGCCCTTCCTGCGGTTCCGCGCATGTGGCCCAGGTTCTCGGCGACAACGGCGGAATCTCCTACGTGTGCACGGCCTGCGGCCACAGCTGGAGCTGATCGATGGGTGCACACAGGCGAAAGTGCGACTGGTGTGGCAGCGGTACGCCGATCGTCCGTGACATGGAGCCGATCAATCCCGACTACCAGTACTGGTGCGAGGAATGCGCGCGGGCGCTGATCATAAAGGGCGACCCGATCGAGACCTACCGAGAGCTGGAGGGCGAGCCGATCTACGGCCGCCTGCTCGAAGAGCACTGCACACTCAAAAGGTTCTACTCCTTCGTCACCGCTTGACCCGCTCCTGACCGCGTCCGGGGCCTCGGCAACGATGTCCAGGCCAGGACGAGGAACAGCGCGGCGGCCCCTCCGTAGAGGGCCGACACGGCCAACTGGCCGGCCGTCTGGTGCAGTTCGGGCCGCCCGGTGCCGTGCGGCACCCACCAGGGGGCGTACGAGAAGAAGACCAGCGCCGTGGCCAGGGCGGCCGCCCGGTGCCCGCGTGTCCACAGCAGCAGCACCAGGGGTACGCACCACACCCAGTGGTGGGTCCACGACACCGGACTGACCAGCAGGGCGGTGACCGCGCAGGCGCACACCGCCCAGGGCCGTCGCCCCCGCAGCTCCGCCGCCACCGCCACGGCGAGCCCCAGGGCGGCCACCACGGCCGCGGAGGCGGCCCAGAGGGTTCCCGGGTCCGACGCGTGCAGCAGGCGGGCCAGGGCGCCGCGCAGGGCCTGGTTGGCGGTGCCCTCCACGTGGCCGGCCCGGTCCGCGCGGAACACCGTGTCCGTCCAGAACCGCCACGAGTCGTACGGCAGGACGGCCGCCGCCAGCAGCGTCGCCCCGGTGAACGCGGCGGCCGCCCCGCGCGCGTGCCGCAGCCATGGCCCTCCGTCGCCGCCCCGCAGCCGGGCCGTGACGCCCGCGGCGAGCAGCAACACCGGGAACAGGGCGGGAGTCAGCTTGACCGCGGCGGCGAGCCCGAGCCCCGCCCCGGCCCAGCGGTCGTGGCCCCGGCCGGGCCGGCGGGACAGGTCCCAGAGCACGAGAGCGGCCAGCAGCAGGTTGACCTGGCCGTAGCGCAGGGTCGTCCACACCGGCTCGCACCACACGGCCACCGCCGCGATCCACCAGACGGTCTCCCCGCGCGCGTGGCCGACGAGTTTCAGTGACAGCCGTACGAACGCCACCAGGAGGGCGAGGTTCCCGGCCGTCGCCAGCAGCCGCAGGGTCACCGTGTCCGGCAGGGTCAGCGCGGTGAACAGCACGGCCGCGAACGGCGGGTAGGTGGCGGGCAGGTGTGCGGCGGTCGCCCGCAGGGCGTACAGGTCGCCGCCCGCCCGGACGGTGGCCCCCTCGGCCCGGTAGACCATCAGGTCGATCATCGACACGTGCGCGGCCCGCTGCGCCAGCCAGAACGCCGTGAACGACACCAGGCACGCGCCCACGGCCACGGACACCCGGCGCCGGGCCCCGGAGAACGCGATCACGGTCACGAAAGGCGACATTAGTGCCCGTATGGGAGCAGAGCGGAAACCGATTTGGTGAAGCACCGGGGGGACCGTGTAATGTTGGCGTCGCCGCCGGGGAAACCGGGCGACACGGTCGACAAGCGGCTTCGCCGCAAGACCACAAGGGGCTATAGCTCAGTTGGTAGAGCGCCTGCATGGCATGCAGGAGGTCAGGAGTTCAATTCTCCTTAGCTCCACAGAAATCAAAGGCGGACCATCCGAACGGATGGTCCGCCTTCGGCGTGTTCCGGGGTGCTCGGTCTTCGTCATGTTCCCGGGTGCGCGATGCCGGGGCGTCACACGACGGTGGGTCACCCTGGCTCGGGTGACCCACCGTCGTGCGCTCAGCGTCCCAGGGCGCGGCGGCCGCGGCCCTGGGAGAGGACCGGAAGGTTGCGCGCCGGCGCCTGCCCGCGCGTGTCCTCCTCGATGCGCAGCGCCAGCGCCGGACAGCGGCGCACCGCGCGCAGTGCCTTGGCCTCCGCGTAACGCGGCACGTGGGCCTGCGCCACGGTCGGGAAGCCGTCCGCACCGAGTTCGAAGACCTCCGGGAGGATGTCCGCGCACAGGCCGTGGCCCCGGCACAGCGTCCAGTCGACGTAGATCTTCTGGCGGCTGGCGCCGGTCTCCTCGGGCTCCGCGCCGCCCGGGATGCCCGTGGGCGCCTTGCCCCCCTCGAAGAGCGGCAGGACGCCCTCCACGGGCCGTCCGCAGCCGTTTCCGAGGACATGGGCGGCCAGGTCGTCGGTGAACGCCTTGATGGTCGACTCCAGGAACATCGCGGAGCCGTCCGGGTGCGAGCACGCCCCGCGCCGCTTCACGTTCTTCGCGACCTGCTTCAGCGCCTCCAGGGCGGCCGGTCCGCCGCCGTTGAGGATGTCCTCCAGACCGCGCGCGGCGGCGGGCAGCCCGAGGTAGCAGGGGCCGCACTGGCCCGCGCTCTCCTCGGCCAGCCACTGGGCGACCCGCAGCGACTCGCCCAGCGGGCACGTCTCCTGGCTGATCGGCAGGATCGCGCCCGCGCCCAGCGAACCGCCGACGGCGTCCAGGGAGTTGCGCGAGACGATCGCCTCGTTGACGGTCGCCGCGTCGATCCACTTGCCGTGGTAACCGCCGGTCAGCACGCCCTGCGGCACCGGCGGGGCGCCGGCCAGCTGCAGGACGTAGCGCAGCGGCACGCCCGTGGGGACCTCGATCACCATCGGGCGGGCGACCGCGCCGGAGACCGTCAGCATGACGGTGCCCGGCTCGTCGTACAGACCGGTGTTGCCGTAGCGCTCGGGGCCGATGCGCGCGGCGATGGCCAGCTGGGCGAACGTCTCCGCGTTCGACAGCAGTGTGGGCGCCCCGCCGACCCCGCTCTGCGACGCGCTGATCTTGCGGCCCGGCGGGATCGCCGGACCCCCGTCGACCGAGCGGATCAGCGACGCGGCGGCACCGGTGACCATGCGCACGGGATTGCGCTGCACCCACGCGCGCAGCGCCGACCTGCGGCTGTTGCTCAGGCCCCGTTCGGCGAGGGCCGCCTCCATGGAGCGCTGGGTGGACTCCCGGGTGACCCCGATGACGAGCGTGCGGGCGCCGAGGGCCTCGGCGCACAGCAGGGCGCCGTCCAGGATGAGGTGCGGGGCACGGTTGATGAGCACCGTGTCCTTGCGGCAGGCCGGTTCGTCCTCACTGCCGTTGACGACGACGACCGGCCGTACCCCGCGCTTGATCGCGGACTCGGCGACCGAGCGCAGCTTCCTGTGGAAGGGGAAGCCGGCCCCGCCGCGGCCCTTGAGGCCGATGGCCTCGGCGAGCTGGGCGAGCTGTTCGCCGCCCAGCGGGTCGAGCGGCCCGTGCACCTTCAGATGCATGGGCAGGTCGAGCCGCTCCACAAGGTCGAAACCCGACGTGAGCTGGGGAAGCCCGACCACGCGGACTTCGGGTACGTCGGGCAGGGCCTCGTTCACCTATAGCCTCCGGAAGGCATGTTCCAAGGTTCGCCCGAACCGGGCGCATCGAAGGAGGTGCCAGGGGATGGTTCAGTGGCGGGACCGCTGTTGAACGTGTCACCCGAGTTGTACGTCCCGTAGAGGGTGCCCGTCTCACCGGTGTCGTACATGTCACTTCCGCCGTATCCGCCGGTGCCCGGATTGCCGTAGACGGGGACGGTGTATCCGGTGTCCTGGAGCGGGTCGTAGGCCGACGGCGGGGCCTCGCCGACCGGCGGCGGGGACGGGATCGGCCAGCTGCCCGAGGTGCTGGAGGGGCCGTCCACGCGCGGGACGGCCTCCGTCGCCTGCAGGTCGAGCGGCAGGTCCATGCGCGCGGTCCGGCCGGCCGCGAACGGCTGCTGGGGACGGCCCGGAGTGGACACCGCGCGGTAGGCCGCCGCGAAGCCGGTCGCGGGCTCCGGGGCCGGGGCGGCGGGCGACTGGGCGGGCGACTGGTAGAGGGGTGCGGACGGGGCGCCCGCCCGGCCTGCGGGCTCGCGCCGGCCCTCGAAGCCCGGCAGGGCGGACTCGGCGACCCGCGAGCGGCTCGCGTCCAGGTCGTCGAGGTCCGGCCGCTCCGAGCTGCCCAGGAGGGCGACGAGCCGGTCGGCGACCTTGCGCTTGAACGGGCGCGGGGCGGAGCGGAGCGCGAGGGCGCCCATGACGCCCAGCAGGGACAGGCTGTAGAGGATCACGAAGATCGGCTTGGCCTGGCGACCCGCGTAGAGCCCGTGGATCAGCGCCGCGCACCAGGCCGGATAGGCCAGCATGTGCATGGCCCGCCAGCGCGCGGCGACGGGCGCCGGAGCGGCGAAGTTGCTGCGCAGGGCGCCGGTGATGCCCACGAAGATCATCAGCAGGCCCGCCAGCGAGCCCAGGCCGATCAGGCCGCCGCTCCCGGTGATGCCGAGCGAGAACGGGATGACCGCGGCGATCAGCTGGGTGTGGTCGAGCGCGATCTTGGTGGTGATGTGCAGCAGCAGGAACGCGATCGAGGCGACCGCGGTCGTCCGGTGCACCGCCTGGCCCACGATCCGCTGGCGCGTGTTCAGGAAGATCCGGTCCTGGGCGAACAGGCCCCAGATCACCGAGCAGCTGAGCGAGACGAGGCACAGGACGCCCGCACCGAAGTTCAGGAACTCGCGGAACTGGCTGCCTCCGACCAGCACGGCCACGGGTATGAGCAGCAGGACGACGGCGGACGCCACCCCATAGGCCGACCGGCCGGGTTTGGGGAGCGAGCTGTTACTACGACGAGGGTTCATGGGGGCAACTCCGAGCAGTTTCGGGAAAGCGGTCCCGCTGCCGCACTCTAAGTGGAGCCATACCGATCAGTACGAGGTTTGAGTTATTGCGTTGTTATCAAAGGACAATGTGACCGAGTCCATGTCCCTTAGTGGGTGTTACGCGAAGTAATCCTTGACCTTCGTTCAGTTCTGGTCGGGTTCGTGGCATGTCCACAAGGCATACGCAAGCGCGTCGCGGCTTGCTCAAGGGCTGCGGTACCCTACCGCTATGCGTGCCGTACGCCTTCTGCTTAGCGGGCCGCGCTGATCAGTACCGACCACCGGCTACGGCCGGGTGGCCGGCATCGGCGCGGCGTCCCCTCCTGTGCGAGGGGCTTTTTCATTTCCGCAGGCAGAGACGATCGATGGAGCTTTGAGGATCATGAGCGAGACGAACCCCGCTGCCACCACCGAGGTGGCAGCGCCGCACCGCTACACGGCCGCCATGGCTGCCGAGATCGAGGCACGCTGGCAGGACTTCTGGGACGCCGACGGCACCTACGCGGCGCCGAACCCCAAGGGTGACCTGGCCGGCGACCCGGAGCTGGTCGCGAAGCCCAAGAAGTTCATCATGGACATGTTCCCGTACCCCTCGGGTGCGGGCCTGCACGTCGGCCACCCGCTGGGCTATATCGCCACCGACGTCTACGCCCGGTTCCAGCGCATGACCGGCCACAACGTCCTGCACACCCTGGGCTTCGACGCCTTCGGCCTGCCCGCCGAGCAGTACGCGGTGCAGACCGGCACGCACCCGCGCGTGTCCACCGAGGCCAACATCGAGAACATGAAGTCCCAGCTGCGCCGGCTGGGCCTGGGCCACGACAAGCGCCGGTCGTTCGCCACGATCGACCCGGACTACTACAAGTGGACCCAGTGGATCTTCCTGCAGATCTTCAATTCCTGGTACGACGACCAGGCCCGCAAGGCCCGCCCGATCTCCGAGCTGATCGCCCTGTTCGAGTCCGGTGAGCGTCCGGTCCCGGGCTCCACGCGCGCGTGGAGCGAGCTGAGCGGCGCCGAGCGCGCCGAGGTGCTGGGCGAGTACCGCCTGGCCTACGCCTCCGACGCGCCGGTCAACTGGTGCCCCGGCCTGGGCACCGTGCTGGCCAACGAGGAGGTCACCGCCGACGGCCGTTCCGAGCGCGGCAACTACCCGGTCTTCAAGGCCAAGCTGCGCCAGTGGAACATGCGCATCACCGCCTACGCGGACCGGCTGCTGGAGGACCTGGAGGGGCTGGACTGGCCCGAGGCCATCAAGCTGCAGCAGCGCAACTGGATCGGCCGCAGCGAGGGCGCCCGCGTCGACTTCCCGATCGACGGCGAGCGCATCACGGTCTTCACCACGCGCCCGGACACGCTGTTCGGCGCGACCTACATGGTGCTGGCCCCCGAGCACCCGCTGGTCGAGAAGTTCACCCCGGCCGCCTGGCCGGAGGGCACCCACGAGGTGTGGACCGGCGGCCACGCCACCCCGTCCGCCGCGGTCGCCGCCTACCGCGCGCAGGCCGCCTCCAAGTCGGACGTGGAGCGCCAGGCCGAGGCCAAGGACAAGACCGGCGTCTTCATCGGCGCGTACGCCACCAACCCGGTCAACGGCGAGAAGGTCCCGGTCTTCATCGCCGACTACGTCCTGATGGGCTACGGCACCGGCGCGATCATGGCCGTCCCGGCGGGCGACCAGCGCGACTTCGAGTTCGCCCGCGCCTTCGAGCTGCCGATCCACTGCATCGTCGAGCCGACCGACGGCCGGGGCACCGACACGGCCACGTGGCAGGACGCCTTCGCGTCGTACGACGCGAAGATCATCAACTCGTCCAACGACGGCATCTCCCTGGACGGCCTGGGCGTCACCGAGGCCAAGGCCCGCATCACCGAGTGGCTGCAGAGCAAGGGCATCGGCGAGGGCACCGTCAACTTCCGCCTGCGCGACTGGCTGTTCAGCCGCCAGCGCTACTGGGGCGAGCCCTTCCCGATCGTCTACGACGAGGACGGCGTCGCCCACGCGCTGCCCGAGTCGATGCTGCCGCTGGAGCTGCCGGAGGTCGAGGACTACAGCCCCCGCACCTTCGACCCGGACGACGCGGACACCCAGCCCGAGACCCCGCTGTCGCGCAACGAGGAATGGGTCAACGTCACCCTGGACCTGGGCGACGGGCCGAAGAAGTACCGCCGCGAGACCAACACCATGCCCAACTGGGCCGGTTCCTGCTGGTACGAGCTGCGCTACCTGGACCCGCACAACAGCGAGAAGCTGGTCGACCCCGAGATCGAGCAGTACTGGATGGGCCCGCGCGAGGGCCTGCCGCACGGCGGCGTCGACCTGTACGTCGGCGGTGCCGAGCACGCGGTGCTGCACCTGCTGTACGCGCGCTTCTGGTCCAAGGTCCTGTACGACCTGGGGCACGTCTCCTCCGTGGAGCCGTTCCACAAGCTGTTCAACCAGGGCATGATCCAGGCCTACGTCTACCGCGACGGCCGCGGCATCGCGGTGCCGGCCGCCGAGGTGGAGGAGCGCGACGGCGCCTACTACTACCAGGGCGAGAAGGTCACCCGTCTGCTGGGCAAGATGGGCAAGTCCCTGAAGAACGCGGTCACCCCGGACGAGATCGCCGCCGAGTACGGTGCCGACACGCTGCGCCTGTACGAGATGGCGATGGGCCCGCTGGACGTCTCCCGGCCCTGGGACACCCGCGCCGTGGTCGGCCAGTTCCGGCTGCTGCAGCGGCTGTGGCGCAATATCGTCGACGAGGACAGCGGCGAGGTCACCGTCACCGACGCCGAGCCCGACGAGGAGACGCTGCGTGCCCTGCACAAGGCGATCGACGGAGTGCGCCAGGACCTGGAGGGCCTGCGCTTCAACACCGCGATCGCCAAGGTCACCGAGCTGAACAACCACCTGACGAAGGCCGGCGGCGCGCTGCCGCGCTCGGTCGCCGAGCCGCTGGTGCTGATGGTCGCCCCGCTGGCCCCGCACATCGCCGAGGAGCTGTGGCGCAGGCTGGGCCGCACCGACACGGTCGTCCACCAGGACTTCCCGGTCGCCGACCCGCAGTACGTGGTGGACGAGACCGTGACCTGCGTCGTGCAGATCAAGGGCAAGGTCAAGGCCCGGCTGGAGGTGTCGCCGGCCATCTCCGAGGAGGAGCTGGAGAAGGTGGCACTGTCCGACGAGAAGGTCGTCGCGGCGCTGGACGGCGCGGGCATCCGCAAGGTGATCGTGCGGGCGCCGAAGCTGGTGAACATCGTTCCGGCGTAAGCAAGGCAACGCTTCGGGGCACCGGGCGCACGGGATGCACCGGGCGCACCGGGCGTCGGGGTAGTCCCCTACGGGCAGGTTCGGGGTTTTTCTGGAACTCCGGGCCTGCCCGCTGCGTTTACTGTGGAGAGCGCGGCGGGCACTGTCGCGTCAGCCGGAGGAGGAGCGCCATGGGAACTGTGATCACCGTGTTCGCCCTGCTCTTCCTGATCTTCATCGGCCTCGGCGCATACATCACGGTCAAGGCGGTCGGAGCCGCCAAGCGCGGCGTGGACCGTACGATCGCGCAGGCCCGTCGCTCGGTCGAGGATCACACCCTGCGCGCCAAGTCCTTCGCCCAGCCCGGCCCGGCCGGTGAGGTCGCCCAGCTGCGCCTGACCCTGCGCACCTCGATGCGCGCCACCCAGGACGCGCTGTACGCGGGCACGGCGCAGGACGAGTCGCTGAGGGAGTCCCTCGGTCTCTTCCAGCGGCTCAGCGCACACGGGCACGAACTGGACGCCGAGCTCAAACGCCTGGAGGCCGAGCCGGACCGCTCCACGCTCGCCGCGCGGCTGCCCGAGCTGCGCCGGCGCACCGAGCGCATCACCAAGTCCGCGGACTCGCTGCGCTGGGCGGCCCGCGACCGGGCCCGCCGCTTCGCCGACGACGACCTGGACATGCTCAGCGCCCAGATAGACGTCGAGGCGGGGGCCCTGCGGCACTGGACACAGGCCGAACCCGGACCGGAGTCCGCCCCCTGGCCGGACGCCCCGGCCGCCGCCGACGCCCCGGCCGCGCAGCAGCAGACCTGGCCCCCGGCCCCCGGGTCCCGCCCGGCCGACGAGCCGGCCACCCCCGAGATCACCCCGCCCACGCGGAGCCATCCCTACCTCTGGCAGAAGAGGCCGCGCCCCGAGAGCACCACATGACCGGTCCGCTCCCGTCCCGGACGGCAGGGGCCGGGCTGCCGCACGTGCACTACGGCAGGTAACCTCCAGCTCATGTCCCGCCATGTCGCGATCGTCACCGATTCAACGGCCTACCTGCCGCCGCGGACGATGGAGCGTCATGGCATCACAGCGGTACCCCTGACCGTGGTCCTCGGCGACCAGGCGCTCGAAGAGGGTACCGAGATCTCGACCCGTTCCCTGGCCCAGGCACTGCAGAAGCGGCGGCCGGTCACCACCTCCCGCCCCAGCCCCCAGGTGTTCGCGGACACCTACCGCAGGGTCGCCGAGTCCGGCGCGAGCGGCATCGTCTCCCTGCACCTGTCCGCAGAGCTGTCCGGCACCTACGACGCGGCGGTCCTGGCGGCGCGCGAGGCACCGGTGCCGGTGCGGGTGGTGGACACCGGGATGGTCGCGATGGCCCTGGGCTTCTGCGCGCTCGCCGCCGCCGAGGCGGCGGAGGCCGGCGGGACGGTGGACGAAGCCGTGACGGCCGCCGAGAAGCGGGCCGCGGGTACCTCCGCCCACTTCTACGTCGACACGCTCGACTATCTGCGCCGCGGTGGCCGCATCGGCGCCGCACAGGCCCTGCTCGGTTCCGCGCTGGCCGTCAAGCCGCTGCTCCAGCTCGAGGGCGGCCGTATCGAGCTCCTCGAAAAGGTCCGTACGGCGTCCAAGGCGATCGCCCGCCTCGAGGAGATCGCCGTCGACCGGGCGGGCGGGGCCGAGGTCGACATCGCCGTGCACCACTTGGCCGCCCCCGACAGGGCCTCCGCCCTCGCCGAACGGCTGCGGGCACGGGTGCCCGGACTGGCCGACCTGCACGTGAGCGAGGTCGGTGCGGTGATCGGGGCACACACCGGACCCGGGCTGCTGGGAGCGGTCGTCTCACCGCGCTGACACCCGGCTCCTCGGGGCCGCCGTCACTCGTGTGAGTGGTGGAGTTTTCCACAACTGGCCGGTGATCCCCGGAAATTGACCAAGATCATCGCGAAGTGGCGAGATGTCAGATCCTCGTCGCATGGCACTTCGATCACGTTCCCGCACAGCCACCCCGACCAGCGGCCCGGGCCGCGGCCCCGCTTCCGACAGCCGCGTCCGCCGACGCCCCGTCGACCGCGGCCGCGCCCGCCGCCCGCCCGCCCCGGCGGAGGAACTGCGCCGCCGCGCTGAACTCCTCTTCGGCGAACGGGCCGTGCAATGGCGCGAGTCGGCAAACGCTCCGCCACAGGGGCACGCTCCCGCGCGTACGACGACGGTGACGGGACTGGCGCCCGGGTTACGCATGGCGACGGCGGCGGGATCGGCGCCCGGAGCGCCTACGGAAACGGTGGCGGGGGCAGCTCCCTTGCTGAGTACGGCGATTGCGGCGACTACGGCGGCTACGGCGACTGGATCGGTTGCGTCGGTTGCGTCGGCTACGGCGCCGCCGGGGCCGGACGGGCCGGACGGGCTGGACGGGCTGGACGGGCCGCGGGCGCTGTTCACTGAGCCCGGCGCGGAGGCCAGGTACCCGGAGACGCAACGGACAGCTCCAGCGGGCCGCTCGGAGCCGGCGGACCCTCTCGCACCGGACCTGCGAGAGCGGGCCCGGCTGGCCCTGCGCGAGCGGTTGCCGGTGTGGCTGCAGGCCCGGTGCGGAATGGAGCGGCGGGGAGTGGTCGCACTCTCCGTGGTGCTCGTGGCAGCCGCCGTCTTCGCCGCCCAGCACTTCTGGGCCGGCCGGACCCAGACCGTGAGCGCACCCCAAGTGGTCCGCGCTCAGGCGCCGTACGCGAAGAAGGACGACGACGCCAAGTCCCGCGCCGCCGTGAGCGCAGACGCGAGTACGGGCGGCGAGATCGTCGTGGACGTCAGTGGCAAGGTCCGCAAGCCGGGGATCCGGCGGTTGCCGGCCGGTTCACGCGTGGCCGACGCGCTGCGCGCGGCGGGCGGGGTACGGCCGGGCGTGAGCACCGACGGGCTGAACCGGGCCCGCTTTCTGGTGGACGGCGAGCAGGTCCTGGTCGGCGGATCCCCGGGGTCGGCGGCCGCTCCGCCCGGGCCCGGGAGCGGGGCGGGCTCCGCCCCGGCGGGCGGCACGGGACCCGCGGCCCCGGTCTTCCTCAGCACGGCGACCGCGGACCAGCTCGACACCCTGCCCGGAGTCGGCCCCGTCCTGGCCCAGCACATCATCGACTACCGCACCCGGCACGGTGGTTTCCGCTCGGTCGACGAGCTGCGCCAGGTCAACGGCATCGGTGACCGCCGCTTCTCCGACCTGCGCAGTCTGGTGCGCCCATGAACAGCGCACCGGAGGAGGCACCGCCGGGGCGCGCGGCGGCCGGTGCCGCCGGGCCCTGCCCCGCCGACGAGAGGCCACCGGCCCCGGCCGACCTGCGTCTGGTGGCGCCCGCGCTCGCGGCCTGGGGGACGGCGGCGCTGGCCGTGGACGCCGCGCCGGGCTGGAGCGCCGGCATCGCGGTGGTCTGCCTGGTCGCGGGAGTCGCCGCGCTGGCGGCGTGGCGGCCGGGGCGGCCCAGGCCGAGGGCCCGGCCCGACCGGTTCTGCGCCTCGATCGCCGCCGTGCTGCTCTGTGTCGCCGCGGCCGCCGCCTCGGCCGGGTTGCACGGGGAGGACGTACGGCGCGGGCCGGTTCCCGAGCTGGCGCGCCGGTTCGCCACGGTGACCGCCGAGGTCGAGCTGACCGGGGACCCCTGGCTGAGCCGGTCCCGGGTACGAGGGGACCACGCGGCGCCGATCGCGGTGCTGGCCCGGGCCGAGGTCCGCCGCGTGGAGAAGGACGATGGGACGGGCGTGCGTACGCGGAGCCCGGTGCTCGTGGTCGTCGACGCCGATGTTCCGGCCCCGCGAACGCCTTCTCCCGGGCGCGCGGCCCCGGTTGAGCCGCGGGCCACGGCTCCGGCGGACGCGCCCACGGTGCGGGGCGTGCGTGATGGGTGGGGTGTGCACGCAGCGTGGAGTGTGCGTGATGGGAGGAACGGGTACGCAGCGTGGGGCGTGCGTGGTGGGAGGGCCGTGCGCGCAGTGCCGGGCGTGCGTGGTGCGCGTCCGGTGTGGCTGGGGCTGCTGCCGTCGACGCGGCTGCGGGTGTACGCCCGGCTGGCGCCCGCCCTGACCGGCGGCGACCGGACCGCGGCCGTGCTGCGTGTGCGGAGCAAGCCGGTGCCGGAGATCATCGCGGGGCCGAGCGGGCCGCAGCGGCTGGCGGGCCGGCTCAGGGCCGGGCTGCGGGAGGCGACCGACCATCTGCCGGGGGACGCCCGTGCGCTGCTTCCCGGGCTGGTCGTCGGCGACACCTCGCGGATCACACCCGAACTGGACGAAGCCTTCAAGGCGACGGACCTGGCACACACGCTCGCCGTCTCCGGCAGCAACCTCACGATCCTGCTCGCCCTGCTCATCGGGCCGCCCGGCCTGGCCCAGCGCACCGAGCGCCGCGGGCTCGCCCCGCGCCTGGGGCTCTCCCTGCGGGCGACCGCGCTGCTCGCGGGAGCGCTCACGCTCGGTTTCGTGATCGTGTGCCGGCCCGATCCCAGCGTGCTGCGTGCCGCGGCCTGCGGCACGGTCGCCCTGCTCGCGCTGGCGACAGGGCGCCGCAGATCCCTGGTCCCGGCCCTGGCCGCGGCCGTCCTCCTGCTGGTCCTGTACGACCCGTGGCTGGCGCGCAGTTACGGCTTCCTGCTCTCGGTGCTGGCGACCGGCGCGCTGCTCGTCCTGGCGCCCCGCTGGAGCGAGGCACTGCGGCGTCGCCGGGTGCCGGCCCGGTGCGCCGAGGCGCTGGCCGCTGCCGCCGCCGCGCAGGCCGTGTGCGCGCCGGTCGTGGCGGTGCTGTCGGCCCGGGTGAGCCTGGTGGCGGTGCCCTGCAATCTGCTGGCCGAGGCGGCCCTCGCCCCGGCGACGGTGCTGGGGTTCGCGGCGCTGGCGACGGCGCCCGTGGCGATGCCCGTGGCCAGGGTGCTGGCCTGGGGGGCCAGTTGGCCCGCCGGGTGGGTCGCCCAGGTCGCCCGGACCGGAGCGGCGCTCCCCGGCGCGGGCGTGGACTGGCCGGGGAGCTGGGCGGGGGCGGCACTGCTCGCTGCGGTCACCGTGGCCGTGGTCCTGGCCGGACGGCGGCTGCTGCGCCACCCCTGGTGGTGCGCTGTCCTCGGCGTGCTGCTCCTGCTGGTGGTGGTGCGGCCGGTGCCGCTCACCCGGGTCATCACGGGGTGGCCGCCGCCGGGCTGGCGGTTCGCGATGTGCGACGTCGGACAGGGCGACGCGACGGTGCTGGCCGCGGGCGAGGGTGCGGGGGTGGTCGTGGACGCGGGACCCGATCCCGCACTGGTGGACCACTGCCTGCGGGCGCTGGGCATCACCCGCATCCCCCTGGTCGTACTGACCCACTTCCATGCCGACCATGTCGCGGGACTGCCCGGTGTCCTGCGGGGCCGCTCGGTGGCCGCGATCGAGACCACGGATTTCGAAGAGCCCGCGGACCAGGCAGAGTTCGTGAGGAAGGAGGCGGCCGCACGGCACATCCCGCTCACCCGGGCCGCGGCCGGGGAGGAACGGCGCGTCGGGGCGCTCGCCTGGCAGGTGCTGTGGCCGCCCCCGGCCCCGCATCCCGGCGAGACCCCCGCACCGGAGCCGGACGGCCCGAACGACGCCAGTGTCGCCCTGCTCGTCCGTTCCGGCGGGCTGCGGCTGCTGTTGCTGGGGGACCTCGAACCCCCGTCACAGCAGGAGCTGTTGCGCTCACCGGCGGCGGCCGAGCTGGCCGGCGTGGACGTCCTGAAGGTGGCCCATCACGGTTCGGCCTATCAGGACCCCGGGTTGATACGGCTGGTGGCTCCACGGGTGGCACTCATCTCCTGCGGAGTCGACAACCCCTATGGCCACCCGGCACCGGCGACCGTGGCCGCGTTGCGGGCGAACGGCGCGATGGTGCTGCGCACGGACCGGGACGGGGCACTCGCGGTGGGCGGGACCGGAGGGGCGGGAGGAGAGCTACGGGTGGCCCGGGACTGAGGAACCCCGGACGGACACGCCGCATCGACCGAACACCGGGCGGTCCGGGCCCTGGCGCACAGAGGAGGGGGGACAGGCCGAGCACCGGGCGAAGACAACGACGGACCAGGCCCCCGCGTAAGGCGGTCCGGGCCTTGGCGCACAGAGGAAAGGGGCAGGCCGAGCACCGGGCGAAGACAACGACGGACCAGGCTCCCGCGTACGGCGGGCCAGACCCTGGCGCACAGCAGAGAGGGGACAGGCCGAGCACCGGGCGAAGACAACGACGGACCAGGCCCCCCGCACACAGTGGACCGGGCCCCGCGCGCACAAGGGAGGACACGACGGGCCGAGCGGACCGGCCTCGGACGAGAACGTGGCCGGACCTCGCCCCGGCCAGGGGCCGGGCACAGACTGGGGGAATGAACTCAGCACAGATCGACGCCTATCTCCGTCGGCTCGGGGCCGCGCGCCCGCAGCGGCCCACCGTCGGGGCGCTGCGCGACCTGCACCTGCGCCATCTGCGGACCGTCCCCTTCGAGAACCTGTCGATCCACCTCGGCGAGGAGATCGTGCTGGAGGAGAAGCGGCTGCTGGACAAGGTGGTCGAGGCGCGGCGGGGCGGCTTCTGCTACGAACTCAACGGGGCGTTCGGGGCGTTGCTCGCCGCCCTCGGCTACGAGGTCGAGCTGCTCGCGGCACGGGTGCACGGTGACGAGGGGCGGCTCGGGATCCCGTACGACCACCTCGCGCTGCGCGTGCGGACGGCCGACGGCGGTGACTTGCTCGCCGATGTCGGGTTCGGGGCGCACAGCCACTTTCCGCTCGCGTTCGCGGAACGCGGGGAGCAGTCGGACCCCGGCGGAACGTTCCGGGTGGCGGAGGCCGGACCAGAGACCGGACTGGAGGCTGGACCAGGGACCGGACTGGAGGCCGGACCGGCGGCCGGACCAGAGCCCGAACCAGGAGCAGGAGCTGAGGCCGGACCTGAGACCAGACCTGAGGCTGCCGTGGCGCTCGGCGGTGGCGGAGGCAGGGTCGCCCCGGCCTGGTCTGCGGATCTGGATGTCATGCGGGACGGCGCGCCTCAGTACCGGCTGGAGCGGCGGCCCCGGTTGCTCGGGGACTTCGTGGCCGGGGCCTGGTGGCACAGCACCTCGCCGCAGTCGCACTTCACCCGGTCCCTGGTGTGTTCGCGGGTGACCGAGGACGGCGGGAGGATCACGCTGAGCGGGCGGAAGCTGACCACGACGGCCGCGGACGGGAAGAAGGAGACACAGGAACTGGGCTCCGACGAGGAGCTGCTGGGGGTGTACCGGGAGCGGTTCGGGATCGGTCTCGGCTCTGTGCCGACCGTGCGCAACCCGGACCGGGCCGACTGACGCGGCTCACTCCCGGCCCACGTGCCGGATTCCCTCGAAGGGGGTCACGTTCCTTTGACGCGGGCCTGAAGGGGGCCTGAAATGAGTCTGAGGGGGCCCGAAACGGCCCTGAAGCGCGTTCGAAGTGCGCTCATCCTGCGTCGAACGTCGTGTCAGTGACCGGAGTTGTCGAAGGGTCCGTGCGGGCGCGAGCTTGCGCCCGGTGCGTGGGGACGGCGGCCGGTGCGTGAGGGCGGCAGCCCGTGCCGATGGGCCGGCCCGGCGCTTCGGCACCGGCGGGGTGCCGGAGAATGGGCGCCGTGAGCGATGTGAGACATGTGCTGGTGCTGCCCGACCGCGATGCCGCCGAGGAGGCGGCCGAGGCTATCGGGCAGCGGTTCGGCCTCGACGAGGAGCCCCAGCTCGTCCGGGACGCCCTGGCCGGCGAGGACGACGCCGAGGACGCCCAGTGGCTGATCGTCCTGCACGACGAGGGCGAACGCCTGGACCCCGCCGAACTGGACGCGTTCGCGGGGGAGTGGGACGGCTGGCGCGAGGAGCCGTGACCCCGAGGCGCCCTCCGGGTGCGGTCGGGGACCGGTCAGGGTGCGCGGCCGCTTCGTTGTCAGTGCCGCGTGGGATGCTGTAGTCGATGGCCAGGAAGACTGCGAATGACGACCCTCTCGCCCCGGTGACGCTTGCCGTGGGCCAGGAGGACCTCCTGCTCGACCGTGCCGTGCAGGAGGTGGTGGCCGCCGCCAAGGCCGCCGACGCCGACACGGACGTACGGGACCTGACCCCGGACCAGCTGCAGCCCGGCACGCTCGCCGAGCTGACCAGCCCCTCGCTCTTCGCCGAGCGCAAGGTCGTGGTCGTACGCAATGCGCAGGATCTGTCCGCGGACACGATCAAGGACGTGAAGGCCTACCTGGGGTCCCCTGCCGAGGAGATCACCCTCGTGCTGCTGCACGCGGGCGGCGCCAAGGGCAAGGGCCTGCTGGACGCCGCGCGCAAGGCGGGCGCGCGCGAGGTGGCCTGCCCGAAGATGACCAAGCCGGCGGACCGGCTGGCGTTCACGAGAGGGGAGTTCCGTTCGTTCGGGCGGTCGGCCACGCCCGAGGCCTGCCAGGCCCTGGTCGACGCGATCGGAAGCGACCTGCGAGAGCTGGCATCGGCGGCGGCGCAGCTCGTCGCCGACGTCGAGGGGACGATCGACGAGGCCGTCGTCGGGCGGTACTACACCGGGCGGGCGGAGGCCTCCAGCTTCACGGTCGCCGACCGGGCCGTGGAAGGGCGTACGGCAGAGGCGCTGGAAGCGCTCAGATGGTCGCTGGCGACCGGTGTCGCGCCGGTGCTGATCACCAGCGCGCTCGCGCAGGGCGTGCGGGCGATCGGCAAGCTGTCCTCGGCGCGCGGTGGCCGGCCCGCCGACCTCGCCCGGGAGCTGGGGATGCCGCCCTGGAAGATCGACCGGGTGCGGCAGCAGATGCGGGGCTGGACGCCCGACGGGGTCGCGGTGGCGCTCAGAGCGGTCGCCGAGGCCGACGCGGGAGTGAAGGGCGGCGGCGACGACCCCGAGTACGCCCTGGAGAAGGCTGTCGTGACGATCGCCCGGGCCGCACGCTCCAGAGGACGGTCCTAGGGGCGCGCCTTGCCGCGGTGATCCAGTCGCCCCGCAGGGGCGCGCGGCGATAACCGTGGGTATCGGCCGTACGTCGCCGAGGCGCTGGGGCGCTGTTGGGTCCATGCCATGGCCTGCACCACATCACAGCGGAGCGTGAGAGCAGGCGCGGCGCTACCGCGAGAACAGACGCTACCGCGGGGAGGGCAGGCGCTGCCGCGAGGACGGATGTCTCGTCTTCCGGATCGTCGGGGACAAGATCACCGACATCGACCAGTGTGTACCGGTCATCCGGCCTGGACGACGTGTTCTGGCCGTGACGCGGGAGCCTCCCGGCTGTCGGCTGTCGGCTGTCGCCTGTCGCTGTCGTGCCCCTCCCGGCCGTCGGCTGTCATGCCGAAGGCCCCGCCGCCCACCCTGGGGAAGGGAGGGCGCCGGGGCCTTCGGACCAAGCTGACGAGCCCGTTCCCGCGTGGCGAACGCAGGCCGCGAACAGGCTCTGGAGTGCCGGACGGGAGCGGATAGAGAGGGCCCGCTCTGGGTCCTTCCGGCGGTCAGATCAAAAAGAGGTTCAGCCCTTGAGGGACGTGACCTTGGAAGCAAGCGCCGACTTCTTGTTGGCGGCCTGGTTCTTGTGGATGACGCCCTTCGAGACGGCCTTGTCGAGCGCACGCGCAGCAGCGCGCTGCAGCTCGGTGGCCTTCTCGACGTCACCCGCGGCAGCGGCCTCACGGGCCTTGCGGATCGCGGTCTTCAGGGAGGACTTGACGGCCTTGTTGCGCAGCCGAGCCTTCTCGTTGGTCTTGATCCGCTTGATCTGGGACTTGATGTTCGCCACGAAGGAGCCTTTTCAGGTTCTGGTGCGGAACCGCTCGGGTCCGTACCGGTGATCCAAAAATTTTCTGTTGTGCCTCGTGCTGAGAGGGCATGAGGCACAGCCATCTACAGTACCAGTGGCCATCCGGGCGGCCCAAAACGGTCCTCGGTCCCTCCGCGTGGGACCATGGAGACTACGTATCGATCCGACCCGAGGCATAAGGCGCCTCAAGAGACAGGACCCTGCGTGCCCGCGACCCCTAACCATGTGCCCGAGCCGAGCCGTACCGCCCCGGCTCTGATCCGCAATTTCTGCATCATCGCGCACATCGACCACGGCAAGTCCACACTCGCCGACCGGATGCTCCAGCTGACCGGTGTGGTCGAGCAGCGGCAGATGCGTGCTCAGTACCTCGACCGGATGGACATCGAGCGCGAGCGCGGCATCACGATCAAGTCCCAGGCGGTGCGTCTGCCCTGGGCCCCGACCGAGGGCCCCGACCAGGGCACGACCCACATCCTCAACATGATCGACACCCCCGGGCACGTCGACTTCACCTACGAGGTCTCGCGGTCGCTGGCCGCCTGCGAGGGGACCATCCTCCTCGTCGACGCCGCCCAGGGCATCGAGGCGCAGACCCTCGCCAACCTCTACCTGGCGATGGAGAACGACCTCACGATCATCCCCGTGCTGAACAAGATCGACCTGCCGGCCGCGCAGCCGGAGAAGTTCGCCGAGGAGCTGGCGAACCTGGTCGGCTGCGACCCGTCGGACGTGCTCAGGGTCTCCGCCAAGACCGGCTTCGGCGTCGACGCGCTGCTGAACAAGGCCGTCAAGGAGATCCCGGCACCGGTCGGGGTCGCCGACGCGCCGGCTCGCGCGATGATCTTCGACTCGGTCTACGACTCCTACCGCGGTGTCGTGACCTACGTCCGTGTCATCGACGGCCAGCTCAACAAGCGCGAGCGCATCAAGATGATGTCGACCGGCGCGACCCACGAGCTGCTGGAGATCGGGACCAACTCGCCGGAGATGCTCCCCGCCGACGGTCTCGGCGTGGGCGAGGTGGGTTACCTCATCACCGGTGTGAAGGACGTCCGGCAGTCCAAGGTCGGTGACACCGTCACCAGCCAGGTCAAGGGCGCCACCGAGGCGCTCGGCGGCTACAAGGACCCGAAGCCCATGGTCTTCTCGGGTCTGTATCCGCTGGACGGCTCGGACTACCCCGAGCTGCGTGAGGCCCTGGACAAGCTGCAGCTCAACGACGCCGCGCTGGTCTACGAGCCGGAGACCTCCGCCGCCCTCGGCTTCGGCTTCCGCGTCGGCTTCCTCGGCCTGCTGCACCTGGACGTGATCCGGGAGCGCCTGGAGCGCGAGTTCGGCCTCGACCTGATCGCCACCGCGCCCAACGTGGTCTACCGCGTGGTCATGGAGGACCGCAGCGAGCACATCGTCACCAACCCGAGCGAGTTCCCCGAGGGGAAGATCGCCGAGGTGTACGAACCGGTCGTGCGCGCCACCATCCTGGCGCCGACCGAGTTCATCGGCTCGATCATGGAGCTGTGCCAGACCCGGCGCGGCACCCTGCTCGGCATGGACTACCTCTCCGAGGACCGGGTCGAGATCCGCTACACCCTCCCGCTCGCGGAGATCGTCTTCGACTTCTTCGACCAGCTGAAGTCCAAGACCCGCGGCTACGCCTCCCTGGACTACGAGCCCACCGGCGAGCAGACCAGCTCCCTGGTCAAGGTCGACATCCTGCTGCACGGCGACAAGGTGGACGCCTTCTCGGCGATCACCCACAAGGACGCCGCGTACGCGTACGGGGTGCGGCTCGTCGCCAAGCTGCGCGAGCTCATCCCGCGGCAGGCCTTCGAGGTGCCGATCCAGGCCGCCATCGGCTCGCGGGTGATCGCCCGCGAGACCATCCGCGCCATCCGCAAGGACGTCCTCGCCAAGTGCTACGGCGGTGACATCTCCCGCAAGCGGAAGCTGCTGGAGAAGCAGAAGGAAGGCAAGAAGCGGATGAAGATGGTGGGTTCCGTGGAGGTTCCGCAGGAGGCCTTCATCGCGGTCCTGTCCAGCGATGACAGCGCGGGATCGGCCAAGAGCAAGAAGTAACCGCGGGTAACGACGGCTTGCACGCGCAAACCGGGTACAACAGGGGCTCGTCGTGCGAAAGTGCGGCGGGCCCCTACGCGTGCGTAGCGTCGCTCAGCGTGGAAAGTGACAGGCCGAAGCCCCTTACGCAGCGGCCGGTCGCGGCTTACTCTGATCCCTGCTCGATAGTTACTCGCGAGTTAAACAACAAGCGCCAACCCCACCGTGAGTTAACCCAGCCGCACTTGAGCCAGCCGCATCGTCGCGGGCCCCGGAGGATGTCGTGAGCGACACACAGACCCTGATCGAGAACCGTCCGCCGTCCGTGGCGGCCCTCTTCCTGGAGCGCGTGGCGGCCACACCGGACGCCGAGGCCTACCGCTATCCCGTGGCGCCGGCCTCCGGGCAGGGCCCGGACGACTGGAAGTCGTTGAGCTGGGGCCAGGCGGCACAGCGGGTCTTCGCGATCGCGGCCGGGCTCATCGAGCTGGGCGTCCAGCCGGAGCAGCGGGTGGCGCTCGCCGCCTCGACCCGCGTCGAGTGGATCCTCGCCGACCTCGGCATCATGTGCGCGGGCGGCGCCACCACGACGATCTACCCGCAGACCAACGCCGACGAGTCGGCGTTCATCCTCGCCGACTCCGAGAGCCGGGTGCTGATCGCCGAGGACGCGGCCCAGCTCGCCAAGGCGGTGGAGAAGCGCGCCGAGCTGCCCGCGCTGACCAAGGTCGTGGTGATCGACCCGGCCGGCGTCGAGACGGACGACTGGGTGACGACCCTCCCCGAACTGGAGCAGCGCGGCGCCGCCTACCTGGACCAGCACCCCGAGCTGATCAAGGAGCGGGTCGGCGCGATCACCAAGGACCAGCTCGCCACCCTCATCTACACCTCCGGCACCACCGGCCGCCCCAAGGGCGTGCGCCTGCCGCACGACAACTGGTCGTACATGGCGAAGGCCATCGCCGCGACCGGCCTGATCAGCGGCGAGGACGTGCAGTACCTGTGGCTGCCGCTCGCCCACGTCTTCGGCAAGGTGCTCACCTCCGGCCAGATCGAGGTCGGTCACGTCACCGCCGTAGACGGCCGCGTCGACAAGATCATCGACAACCTTCCGGTGGTGCAGCCGACGTACATGGCGGCCGTGCCGCGCATCTTCGAGAAGGTCTACAACGGCGTCGCCGCCAAGGCCCGCGAGGGCGGCGGGGCCAAGTACAAGATCTTCCAGTGGGCCGCCGAGGTCGCCCGCGAGTACGCCAAGGCCGGCCAGGACAACTTCCGGCGCACCGGTACCGCCTCCGTGCCCTTCGGTCTGGCCGCCAAGCACAAGGCCGCCGACGCGCTCGTCTACTCCAAGCTGCGGGCGGCCTTCGGCGGCCGGCTGCGCGCCTGTGTCTCGGGCGCCTCCGCGCTCTCCCCCGAGATCGGCTACTTCTTCGCCGGCGCCGGCGTCCACATCCTGGAGGGCTACGGCCTCACCGAGACCTCCGCGGCCTCCTTCGTGAACCCCGGCGAGGCCTACCGCACCGGCACGGTCGGCAAGCCGCTGCCCGGTACGGAGGTGCGCATCGCTGAGGACGGCGAGATCCTGCTGCGCGGCCCCGGCGTGATGGACGGCTACCACCAGCAGCCCGAGAAGACCGCCGAGGTGCTGGAGTCCGACGGCTGGTTCCACACCGGCGACATCGGCGAGCTGTCGCCCGACGGCTATCTGCGCATCACCGACCGCAAGAAGGACCTCATCAAGACCTCCGGCGGCAAGTACGTGGCCCCCGCCGAGGTCGAGGGCCAGTTCAAGGCCGTGTGCCCGTACGTCTCCAACATCCTGGTGCACGGCGCCGACCGTAACTACTGCACCGCCCTCATCGCCCTGGACGAGATCGCGATCCTCCAGTGGGCGAAGGAGAACGAGAACGGCCTGGAGGGCAGGTCGTACGCCGAGATCGTCGCGGCACCGCAGACCGTGGAGATGGTCGACGGCTATGTGCGGGAGCTCAACGGCGGGCTGCAGCGCTGGCAGACGATCAAGAAGTTCCGGCTGCTGCCGCGGGACCTGGACGTGGAGCACGGGGAGATCACCCCGAGCCTGAAGCTGAAGCGGCCCGTCGTCGAGCGGGAGTACAAGCAGCTCATCGACGAGATGTACGCGGGCACGCGGGAGGCCTGACCTCCGGGGGACTGCGCGCCTCCCCGAGCGCGCCGCCGAGCGGCTGCACCCTCGTCCGTGGCCGGGTGCGCGGTCCCCACGCCCTCGTCCGTGGCCTGGTGCGCGGTCCCCACGCCCTCGTCCGTGGCCGGGTGCAGGGTCCCCACACCCCTCTTTACGGCGCGCTTTTTACGGCTGGCTTCGCATCGCGTTCAAAACTGTCCTTGCGTAGCGCAGTTCTCATGCGTTGCTGGTCGCTTCGGTGACTCAGCGCACATGTGTGGGGTCGGTCTGTCACCCTGGCCGCATGGACATGGCGGCCATACCGACGCAGCGGGAGAACGAGACGCCGGCCCGTGGGGCCAAGGGGCGCGCCACCCTGCCCGGCAGCCCCCTCGCGCCCGGGTCCGCCCGCGCGCTGCTGCGGGCGGCGTTCGCCGATGCCCCCGAGGTCTGCGCGCGGCTCGCCGACGACGCCATGGCCGTGGTCAGCGAACTGGTCACCAACGCCGTCGTGCACGCCGGCACGGACGTGGAGGTGGACTGGCGTCTGGAGGAGAGCGGCGCGTTCGTCGTGGAGGTGCGCGACCACCATCCCGCGCGCGCCCCGCGCGACCCCGCGGGCGCCGAGGCGCCGTACGAGGTGGCCGAACAGGGGCGCGGTCTGCGCCTCGTCGCCACCCTCGCCGAGTCCTGGGGCGTCACCTACCGCACCGGCAGCAAGACGGTGTGGGCACGGCTGCCGCCCGGTGGCCGGGACGAGCCGGCCCGGCCCGCCCCGGCCCCGGCCCTGGAGGCCGCCGAGGCCCTCGCCCCGCAGCCGCAGCGCCCCGGAGCCGACCGGGACTGGCTCGGCCGGGGCGCGCTGTCCTTCCTCGCCGAGGCCTCCGACCTGCTCGCCGGACAACTGGACGAGAACCTGGTCGCCGCCCTCACCGGGCAGCTGATCGTGCCCCGGCTCGCCGACTGGTGCGCCGTGTGGCTGGAGGACGAGGCGAGCGTGCGCGGCGGCGACGGCGGCGCGCCCGCACGCGTGTGGCACGCCAGCGAGAACCGCATCGAGGAACTGACCCGCGCCCTGGAGAAGGACCCCCCGTGCCCGCGCGACGGACTGCGGTCGGGCCCGGAGCCGTACCCCTGGCCCGGCGACGCGCTCGGCCCGCAGGGCGCCGACGGCACCGCACTCGCCTACCGGCTCATCGCGGGCGGCCGCCCGCTGGGCACGCTGGTCATCGGGCGCTGCGGGCTGCACAGGTTCCCCGACGAGGTCACCGGACTGATCGAGGACCTCAGCCGCCGGGTGGCCCTCGCCATCGGCGCGGCCCGCCAGTACGCCCGGCAGGCCACCATCAGCGCCGTCCTGCAGCGTGGCCTGCTGCCCGGCGCGGTCGCCGAGATCCCCGGGCTGCGCAGCGCGCTGGTCTACGAGCCCTGCGACAAGGGCGGCCCGAGCGGCGACTTCTACGACCTCTTCCCGGCCGGCGACGGCCGCTGGTGCTTCGCGATCGGCGACGTACAGGGCAAGGGCCCCGAGGCGGCGGTCGTGATCGGGCTCGCCCGCCCCTGGCTGCGCCTCCTCGCCCGCGAGGGCTACCGGGTCGCCGACGTCCTGGACCGCCTCAACCAGCTCCTCCTGGACGACGCCACCGAGGCCGCCGACGCGGCCGCCCGCGCCCTGGTCGCCGCCGGCGGCCGGCCGGTGCCCCACGGGGACGGCCCGCAGACCCGCTTCCTGTCCCTCCTCTACGGTGAGCTGACCCCGCACGACGAGGGCGTCCGCTGCACCCTCGCCTCGGCCGGGCACCCGCTCCCGCTGGTCCTGCGCCCCGACGGCGAGGTGCGCACCGCCGCCCGGCCGCAGACCCTGCTCGGGGTGGTCGAGGACGAGACGTACACCAGCGAGACCCTCGACCTGCGGCCCGGCGACAGCCTGCTGTGCGTCACCGACGGGGTGACCGAGCGGCGCTCCGGCTCCCGCCAGTTCGACGACGGCGACGGCCTCGCCCGGGCCCTGTCCGGCTGCGCGGGCCTGGGCGCCGAACCGATCGCGGAAAGGATCCGGCGCCTGGTGCACGACTTCGGCGGCGGCCTGCCGGAGGACGATCTGGCCCTCCTGGTGCTCCAGGCGGAGTGACCGCCGTCGTGCGGGACAATGGAGGACATGCCTTCCGCACTCCCCGACGGCGAGCCCGTCCCCGACGACGGCGCGTTGCCCTCCGCCGCGCTCGCCGGCGCCGCCGACCGGCCCTTCGGGTTCTACCTGCACGTCCCGTACTGCGCGACCCGCTGCGGCTACTGCGACTTCAACACGTACACCGCCACCGAGCTGCGCGGCACCGGCGGAGTGCTCGCCTCCAGGGACAACTACGCGGACACCCTGACCGACGAGGTCCGCCTGGCCCGCAAGGTGCTCGGCGACGACCCGCGCGCGGTCCGCACGGTCTTCGTCGGCGGCGGTACGCCGACGCTGCTGGCCGCCGACGACCTGGTGCGGATGCTGGCCGCGATCCGCGACGAGTTCGGCCTCGCACCGGACGCGGAGATCACGACGGAGGCGAACCCGGAGTCGGTCGACCCGGCCTACCTCGCCACGCTGCGCGAGGGCGGCTTCAACCGGATCTCCTTCGGCATGCAGAGCGCGAAGCAGCACGTGCTGCGGGTGCTCGACCGGACCCACACCCCCGGGCGCCCCGAGGCGTGCGTGGCCGAGGCACGGGCGGCCGGCTTCGAGCACGTCAACCTCGACCTGATCTACGGCACCCCCGGCGAGTCCGACGACGACTGGCGGGCCTCGCTGGAGGCGGCCCTGGGCGCGGGCCCCGACCACGTCTCGGCGTACGCCCTGATCGTGGAGGAGGGCACCCAGCTCGCCCGCCGTATCCGCCGGGGCGAGGTCCCGATGACGGACGACGACGTCCACGCGGACCGCTACCTGATCGCGGAGGAGCTGCTGTCGGCGGCGGGCTTCGACTGGTACGAGGTCTCCAACTGGGCCACCTCACCGGCCGGGCGCTGTCTGCACAACGAGCTGTACTGGCGGGGCGCCGACTGGTGGGGCGCGGGGCCGGGCGCGCACAGCCACGTGGGCGGGGTGCGCTGGTGGAACGTCAAGCACCCGGGGGCGTACGCGGCGGCCCTGGCCTCCGGCCGCTCACCGGGCGCGGGCCGCGAGCTGCTCTCCGACGAGGACCGGCGGGTGGAGCGGATCCTGCTGGAGCTGCGGCTGCGGGAGGGCGTGCCGCTGTCGCTCCTGAAGGAGGACGGACTCGCGGCTTCGCGGCGGGCACTGGCCGATGGGCTGCTGCGGTCCGGTCCGTACGAGGAGGGACGGGCGGTGCTGACGTTGCGGGGACGCCTGCTGGCGGACGCCGTTGTGCGGGATCTGGTGGACTGATCACCCGGCGGAGTGAATCACTGCGGAACGCCGGTTCGGTCCCCAACCTGGTCCGCAGGCTGCCGCCGACGGTACGCGGCGGATGCGGAGGGCCACGGAGATGACCGCTGTGGATGATCGCCGGGTGGCACGGGGCTCGGGGCGGACTGCCGGACCGAGCGGACTCGTAAGTCCGGTGACCCGGTGCAGCTGCCGGTCGTGGGCATCGACCTGGATACGAGCCGGTTCGGCACTCGTCCGCCGCTGACTGTTTCGCCGTGACGATCAGCTCTTCCGCCGCTGACTGTTTCGCCGTGACGATCAGCTCTTCCGCTGCTGACTGTTTCGCCGTGACGATCAGCTCTTCCGCTGCTGACTGTTTCGCCGTGACGATCAGCTCTTCCGCCGCCGACCGCTACGCCGTGACGATCAGCTCTTGCACCGCCGACCGCTACGCCGTGACGAAATCGATCAGCTCCTCCACCCGCCCCAGCAGCTCCGGCTCCAGGTCCTTGTAAGACCCCACCCGCTGCAGAATCGCCTGCCACACCGCGCCCGTGTTCTCCGACGGCCACCCCAGTGCCCGGCACACCCCCGTCTTCCAGTCCTGCCCGCGCGGCACCTTCGGCCAGGCCGCGATCCCCACCGAGGCCGGCTTCACCGCCTCCCAGATGTCGATGTACGGGTGGCCCACCACCAGCGCGTGCTCGCTGGTCACCGACTCCGCGATGCGCCACTCCTTCGTGCCCGGGACGAGGTGGTCCACGAGCACCCCGAGCCGCGCGTCCGGACCCGGCGCGAACGACGACACGATCGACGGCAGGTCGTCCACGCCCTCCAGGTACTCCACGACCACGCCCTCGACGCGCAGGTCGTCGCCCCACACCTTCTCGACCAGCTCGGCGTCGTGCCGGCCCTCGACATAGATGCGGCCGGCGCGGGCCACGCGGGCGCGGGCCCCCGGGACCGCGACCGAGCCGGAGGCCGTACGGGTGGGACGTACCGGAGCCGTGGACGACGGCCGCACGAGCGTCACCGCCCGCCCCTCCAGCAGGAAGCCGCGCGGCTCCAGCGGGAACACCCGGTGCTTGCCGAAGCGGTCCTCCAGCGTCACCGTGCCCGCCTCGCAGCGGATCACCGCCCCGCAGAACCCCGTACCGGGCTCCTCCACCACCAGGCCCGGCTCCGCCGCCACCTCCGGCACAGGCCGGGACTTCTTCCACGGAGGGGTCAGGTCGGCGGAGTACTGGCGCATTCGAGTGACGATAGGAGAAGTCGCGGACCGGCGCTCACGACACGCCGAAACGGGCTGCCAGCTCGTCGCGTTGCCGTCGTACGAACGCCGCGTCGACCACCGCTCCGTGACCGGGCACGTACAGCGCGTCCTCGCCGCCGAGGGCGAGCAGCCGGTCCAGGGCGTCCGGCCAGCGGGACGGCACGGCGTCCGGGCCCGCCTGGGGTTCGCCGGACTCCTCCACCAGGTCGCCGCAGAAGACGATCTCCGGGGACCCCGCGACCCCCGCGACCCCCGGGACCGCGGGGACGAGCACCGCGAGGTCGTGGGCCGTGTGGCCGGGACCCACGTTGGCCAGCAGTGCCTGGCGGCCGCCGCCGAGGTCCAGCGTCCACTCGCCGGAGACCGGATGGCGGGGCGGGACGAGCGCGTCCACCGCCTCGTCCGCGTCCGAAGCGGGCAGGCCGTTCCTGATCGCGTCCAGGCGCAGTTCCTCGCGCTCGTGGGCGAACACCGCGTCGACGCCCACCGCCCCGTACACCTCCGCCCCGGCGAAGGCGGCCGCGCCGAAGACATGGTCGAAGTGGGGGTGGGTGAACGCGAGATGAGTCACATGCAGGCCTGCCAGCTGCTGTGCGCGCTCCCGCACCCGGGCGCCCTCGGCCAGACTCGACCCGGCGTCCACCACCAGCGCCGTACCCGCGCCGAGGACCAGGCCCACGGTGCAGTCCCAGCCGGGCAGCCGGCACCGCCCGACCCCGGCGGCCAGCCGCTCCCACCCCGCCTCTTCCCAAGTCACCGTCATACCGTGACGCTAGGGCCTGCCTTCCGGATCCGCTCGCAGACGCGGGGCCGGCACGCACATCTGCCGCGTTGTCGTCGGTTGCCGATTCCCCCGCGCCCGGCTCCGCTCGCGCGGGGGGACCCCCATCGCGTCGACGCCCTCCTCCGCCTTGCAGCTGCACGCACCGGCCCCCGCCCGGGTCGGCCGGACACGTACCGTGGCTTTCCTGCGACCTGATCCAGAAGGCAGGCCCTGGCTGTTCAACCAGGTAAGGCGGCAGCGACCTTGCCCAGTCAGTACCCCACGGCCGTACACTGGCCCGGGGAACTCTGGCACTCGGACACGCAGAGTGCCAGGCGGACGACCGAAGGGCCCAGGGACGACATGCTGGAGGTGCGCGCGGATGCTGAGTGAACGCAGGCTTCAGGTGCTGCGCGCCATCGTCCAGGACTACGTGGGCACCGAGGAGCCGGTGGGGTCCAAGGCGCTCACCGAGCGGCACAACCTCGGCGTCTCCCCGGCGACCGTGCGCAACGACATGGCCGTCCTGGAGGACGAGGGGTTCATCGCCCAGCCGCACACCAGTGCCGGGCGCATCCCCACCGACAAGGGCTACCGGCTCTTCGTGGACAAGCTCGCGGGCGTCAAGCCGATGACGGCGCCCGAACGGCGGGCCATCCAGAACTTCCTGGAGGGCGCCGTCGACCTCGACGACGTGGTGGCGCGCACCGTGCGGCTGCTCGCGCAGCTGACCCGGCAGGTCGCCGTCGTGCAGTACCCGTCCCTGACCCGGTCCACCGTGCGGCACGTGGAACTGCTCTCGCTCGCACCCGCGCGCGTGATGCTCGTGCTGATCACGGACACCGGCCGGGTCGAGCAGCGGATGGTCGACTGCCCGGCGCCGTTCGGCGAGGCGTCCCTGGCCGATCTGCGGGCGCGGCTGAACAGCAGGGTCGCGGGCCGCCGGTTCACCGATGTGCCGAAGCTGGTCGAGGACCTGCCGGAGGCCTTCGACGCCGAGGACCGCGGTACGGTCTCCACAGTGCTCTCCACTCTGCTGGAGACACTGGTCGAGGAGAACGAGGAGCGGCTGATGATCGGCGGTACCGCCAATCTCACCCGCTTCGGACATGATTTCCCCCTCGTGATCCGGCCCGTCCTGGAGGCCCTGGAGGAGCAGGTCGTGCTCCTCAAGCTCCTCGGCGAGGCGAAGGATCCGGGCATGACCGTGCGCATCGGGCACGAGAACGCCCATGAGGGACTCAACTCAACCTCCGTCGTGTCGGTCGGCTACGGTTCGGGCGGCGAGGCGGTTGCCAAGCTCGGCGTGGTCGGACCGACCCGCATGGACTACCCGGGAACGATGGGAGCGGTACGCGCAGTGGCACGGTACGTCGGACAGATCCTGGCGGAGTCGTAAGTGGCCACGGACTACTACGCCGTTCTCGGCGTGCGCCGCGACGCGTCGCAGGATGAGATCAAGAAGGCGTTCCGCCGGCTCGCGCGCGAGCTGCACCCGGACGTCAACCCCGACCCGAAGACCCAGGAGCGGTTCAAGGAGATCAACGCCGCTTACGAGGTGCTGTCGGACCCGCAGAAGAAGCAGGTCTACGACCTCGGCGGCGACCCGCTCTCCCAGTCGGGCGGCGCCGGTGCGGGCGGCTTCGGGGCCGGTGGCTTCGGCAACTTCTCCGACATCATGGACGCGTTCTTCGGCACGGCGTCGCAGCGCGGGCCGCGCTCGCGCACCCGGCGCGGCCAGGACGCCATGATCCGGATCGAGGTCGAGCTGGACGAGGCGGCCTTCGGGACGACCAAGGACATCCAGGTCGACACGGCCGTCGTCTGCAACACCTGCAACGGCGAGGGCGCGGCTCCGGGAACGTCCGCCCAGACATGTGACATGTGCCGCGGCCGCGGCGAGGTCTCGCAGGTCACCCGGTCCTTCCTGGGCCAGGTCATGACCTCCCGCCCCTGCCCCCAGTGCCAGGGCTTCGGCACCGTCGTGCCGACCCCGTGCCCGGAGTGCGCGGGCGACGGCCGGGTCCGCTCCCGCCGCACCCTCACCGTGAAGATCCCGGCCGGTGTCGACAACGGCACCCGGATCCAGCTCGCCGGCGAGGGCGAGGTCGGGCCCGGCGGAGGTCCGGCCGGCGACCTGTACGTGGAGATCCACGAGCTGCCGCATCCCACCTTCCAGCGGCGCGGCGACGACCTGCACTGCACGGTCACCATCCCGATGACCGCGGCGTCCCTCGGCACCAAGGTGCCGCTGGAGACGCTGGACGGGATGGAGGAGGTCGACATCCGGCCCGGTACGCAGTCCGGGCAGTCGATCCCGCTGCACAGCCGGGGCATCACGCATCTGCGCGGCGGCGGCCGGGGCGACCTGATCGTGCACGTCGAGGTCCTGACGCCGACCAAGCTGGACCCCGAGCAGGAGCGCTTGCTGCGGGAGCTGGCGAAGCTGCGGGGTGAGGAGCGTCCGACGGGCCAGTTCCAGCCGGGGCAGCAGGGACTGTTCTCGCGGCTGAAGGACGCGTTCAACGGGCGCTGACGTCGGATGGAGGCCCGGGGGCACCGGCCCCCGGGCAGCCACCGCCGGCCGGGGCGGCAAGAGCCGTTCCCGCTGTCGAAGGACGCCTCCGGCGGGCGCCGGGCCGTCGCGCACGGGGTGCTTCGGGACCCCCTATGCCGGTGACCTATGCCACGGGAAGCCCGGATTCGGACTTGTTCACAGGACGTGACAACATGCCGTCATGTCCTCCGCGCTGACCGATCTCTTCCCCCAGCCGATCGTGCAGGCCCCCATGGCGGGCGGTGTCTCCGTCCCGCAGCTCGCCGCCGCCGTGTCCGAGGCGGGCGGTCTCGGTTTCCTCGCCGCCGGATACAAGACCGCCGACGGCATGTACCAGGAGATCAAGCAGCTGCGGGGGCTCACGAGCCGTCCCTTCGGCGTGAACGTGTTCATGCCCCAGCCCGAACACCCCGGTGCGGGCACCGGCACCACGGGAGCGGCCACCACCACGCCCCCTTCCGGAGCCGTCGAGGTCTACGCCCACCAGCTGGCCGGCGAGGCCGCCTGGTACGAGACCGAGCTGGGCGACCCCGACAGCGGCCGGGACGACGGCTACGACGCCAAGCTCGCCGTGCTCCTCGACAACCCGGTGCCGGTGGTCTCCTTCCACTTCGGCGTCCCGAGCCGCGAGGTCATCGACTCCCTGCGCCGTGCCGGAACCTTCACCCTGGTCACCGCCACCACCGCCGAGGAGGCCCGCGCGGTCGAGCGGGCCGGGGCGGACGCGGTGATCGCACAGGGCGTGGAGGCCGGCGGCCACCAGGGCAGCCACCGGGACGTCCCGGAGAACGACGGCTCCGGCATCGGCCTGCTCTCGCTGGTCGCACAGATACGGGAGACCGTGGGCATCCCGATCGTCGCCGCCGGCGGCCTGATGCGCGGCAGTCAGATCGCCGCCGTGCTCGCGGCGGGCGCGAGCGCGGCCCAGCTGGGCACGGCGTTCCTCGCCACCCCCGAGTCCGGCGCGAACGCCCTGCACAAGCAGGCGCTCACCAACCCCCTGTTCGCGCGCACCGAGCTGACCCGCGCCTTCTCCGGCCGCCCGGCCCGCGGCCTGGTCAACCGCTTCCTGCGCGAACACGGCCCGTACGCCCCCGCCGCCTACCCCGAGATCCACCACCTGACCTCGCCGCTGCGCAAGGCCGCCGCCAAGGCCGGGGACGCGCAGGGCATGGCGCTGTGGGCGGGCCAGGGACACCGGCTGGCCCGGGAGGTTCCGGCCGGGCGGCTGGTGGAGGTGCTGGCGGGCGAACTCGCCGACGCCCGGACAGCGTTGTCGGCCGGGGGTGACCCGCGATGACCGCCCCGGTCTTCGTCGTCGAGCACTTCGACGCGGACAGCCACCGGTACGTCCTGGACGGCCCCGAGGGTCGGCACGCCGTCTCCGTGAAGCGGCTGCAGCCCGGTGAGGAGGTCGTCCTCACCGACGGCGCCGGCCGCTACGCGGTGTGCGAGGTGATCGGCACCGAGGGCAAGGACCGGCTGATCGTCCACCTGGCATCGGTCTCCGAGGAGCCCGAGCCCGCCCCGCGCATCACCGTCGTCCAGGCCCTGCCCAAGGGCGACCGGGGCGAGGTCGCCGTCGAGACCATGACCGAGGTCGGCGTCGACGCCGTCGTGCCCTGGCAGGCGGCCCGCTGCATCACCCAGTGGAAGGGCGACCGCGGGCTGAAGGCCCTCGGCAAGTGGCGGGCCACCGCCCGCGAGGCCGGCAAGCAGTCCCGCCGGGTCCGCTTCCCGGAGGTCGCGGACGCAGTGACGACCAAGCAGGTTGCCGCACTTCTCGCCAAAGCCGATTTCGCCGCCGTCCTCCACTCCGACTTCGAGCACGGCAGCACCCCGCTCGCCACCGCCGAACTCCCCGCCGAGGGCGAGATCGTGCTGGTCGTCGGGCCCGAAGGCGGCGTCTCCCGGGACGAGCTGGCGCTCTTCCAGGAGGCCGGCGCGCGGGCCTATGTGCTCGGGCCCACCGTGTTGCGCACATCCACCGCCGGCACCGCCGCCGCGGCTCTCCTGCTGGGCCGCACCGGCCGCTGGTCCTGACCCCAGGGAGCATCACCGTGGAACTCGCCCAAGTCCGGCTGCTCGTCACCGACTTCGCCGCCTGCTACCGCTTCTACGCCGACGTCCTCGGGCTCAAGCCGCAGTCCGGGGCGACCGAGGGACCGTACGAGAAGTTCAGCCCGCACACGGGCTCCGCCGGGATCGCGCTGCAGGACCGCGCGATGATGGCCGAAGTCCTGGGCGAGCTGGGCGAGGAGGCCTGCGGTCACCGCTCCCTGGTCGTCCTGCGCGTCGACGACCTCGACGCCTACTGCGCCGGGATCACCTCCCGCGGCGCCACCCTGCTGCACGGCCCGGCCCTCATGACCGACCGTATGCGGGTGGCCCACCTCAAGGACCCGGAGGGCAATCTGGTGGAGCTTCAGGAATGGCTCCTGCTGCGCGCCTGACGACGACGGCCGGCAGCAGCTCCCAGCCGTCCACCTCGCCGGCGGCGGGCCCGCGCCGCAGCACCTCGTCCACGAAGGCGCGTACGGCACCGGGCTCGTGCAGATTGACCCAGCGCCCCTGCTCGTCGGCCACGAGCCCGGAGTGGGCGTAGCCACCGTCGGCGACCACGCGGCCGGGCCCGCCCCGGAAGACCACCCGCACCACCCCTTCGTTCCGGGACAGCGTCAGCACCTCCCGGCAGGGCCCTTCGCGGGAGTGCCGGTGCCGGACGGTCCACCGCCACTCGTCCCCCTCGCCCACGACCAGCCGCCGGACCCTGCGTGTGCTGCGCATCGGGCCAGCGTACGGAACCGCCCGGGCGGAGCGCAGGTTCAGGTCACGTGGCCGTTTCCGGTCTACCGCCCGGTCCGGCGCCGGTGGGACGCTGCCCTGCATGGGGCCTTTGAAGCGCAGTGGGCAGCGGACGCGGCGGGCGCGCGGGACCCGGGTGGCGGCCGGAGCAGGGCTCGCGGTGGTGGCCCTGGGGGGCGTGGTGGCCTGTGAGCCCGGCGGACTCAGCTCGGCCATGGTCGCGTACACCACCGACAAGACCGCGACGGACGAACTCAAACAGCACCACGTGGGCGTGAGTTGGCTCACCTGCACCGGAAGCTTCACCGCCGGCTTCGGGAAGACCCGTGCCCCCTCGACCTCGACGACACAGACCGTCGTCTCCGTCGACTGCCAGGGGCAGACCACGGACAAGCGCAAGATCACCGTCACCGGGAAGGTGACCAGGGTCGTCGACGGGGCCTGTGTGCGCGGGAATCTGACGGCGGAGGTCGCAGGCAGGCAGGTGTTCCGCGTCAGCGGCCTCGGCAACTGCAGTGCCACGCCCCGCGTGACGTACAAGCCGCCCTCCTACCACCCCACGTACCACCCCGCCCCCCGGCAGCCGGCCCCCACCGTCACCGTCACCCGGACCATCTGGTGCAAGGGCGATCCCACCTGCTGGCCCGCGCAGGGCAAGTGATCGGAACCGGGAGCGCGGTGCGGCGGCCGCTGCGTAAGGTGACGGGGTGACTCAGGGCGCTTCGACGGGATCCACGGCGGCTTCCGCCTATCTCCGATTTCCCCATCTGCACGGCGACTTGGTGACCTTCGTCGCCGAGGACGACGTGTGGCTGGCACCCCTCGACGGGGGCCGGGCCTGGCGGGTCAGCGCCGACAACGTGCCGGTGACGCTGCCCCGGATCTCGCCCGACGGCACCGCCCTCGCCTGGACCTCCACCCGGGACGGCGCACCCGAGGTGCACCTCGCCCCGGTGGCGGGAGGCCCCGCCGAGCGGCTGACGCACTGGGGCAACCGGCGCACCGAGGTGCGCGGCTGGACCCCGGACGGGCAGGTGCTCGCGCTCAGCGCGCAGGGCCGGCCCAGCACCCGCCGGACCTGGGCGCACGCCGTCCCGCTCGACGGCGGACCCGCCACCACGCTGCCCTACGGCCCCGTCGGCGGCGTGGCGTTCGGGCCGGCCACCGTGCTGCTGTCCGCGCCGATGGGCCGGGAAGCCGCGTACTGGAAGCGCTACCGGGGCGGCACGGCGGGCAAGCTGTGGATCGACCGCGCCGCGGACGGCGCCTTCGTACGGCTGCACGAGGAGCTGGACGGGAACATCGAGTGCCCGGTGTGGGCCGGCGACCGGATCGCCTTCCTCTGCGACCACGAGGGCACGGGTGCGCTGTACTCCTCGCTCGCCGACGGCTCCGACCTGCGCCGGCACACCCCCCTCGACGGCTTCTACGCCCGCCACGCGGCCGGTGACGGCACCCGGGTCGTCTACAGCTCGGCCGGTGAACTGTGGCTGCTGGACGACCTGGAGGGCGCCGAGCCGCGTCGGCTGGAGGTGCGGCTGGGCGGGCCGCGCCTGGACCTGCGGCCGTATCCGGTGAACGCGGCGCGGTGGTTCGGGGAAGCGGCACCCGACCACACCGCGCGCGGCAGCGCCGTCGGTGTCCGCGGCGGCGTGCACTGGGTCACCCACCGCGCCGGGCCCGCCCGCGCCCTCACCGCCGCGCCCGGTGTCCGGGCCCGGCTGCCGCGCACCTTCCGCGCCGAGGGCGAGGAGTGGGTGGTCTGGGTGACGGACGCCGAGGGCGACGACGCCCTGGAGTTCGCCCCCGCGACCGGGCTCGCCCCGGGCACCACCGCCCGGCGGCTCGCCGCCGGCCGGCTCGGCCGGGTCCTGGAGCTGGCCGTGGCACCCGACGGCAGCCGGGCCGCCGTCGCCTCGCACGACGGGCGGCTGCTGCTCGTCGAGCGGGAGAGCGGCGAGGTGCGCGAGGTGGACCGCAGCGACGACGGCGAGGTCAGCGGCCTCGTCTTCTCACCCGACTCCGGCTGGCTGGCCTGGGCCCACCCCGGCCCCCGCCCGCTGTCCCAGCTGCGGCTCGCCCACACCACCGACCTGTCGGTCACCGAGGCGACCCCGCTGCGCTTCCAGGACTACGCGCCGGCCTTCACCCTGGACGGCAAACACCTCGCCTTCCTCTCCCACCGCGCCTTCGACCCGGTCTACGACGAACACGTCTTCGATCTCGCGTTCGTGGTCGGCGCCCGCCCGCACCTGATCACCCTGGCCGCCACCACCCCCTCGCCCTTCGGCCCGCAGCGGCACGGCCGCCCCTTCGAGGCCCCCGACAAGGACGAGACCCCCGACAGCGAGGGCACCCCGGTCACCCGCATCGATCTGGAAGGCCTGGCCGACCGGATCGTGCCCTTCCCCGTCGAGGCCGGCCGCTACTCCGGTCTGCGCGCGGCCAAGGGCGGCGTGCTCTGGCTGCGACACCCCGTGCACGGCGTCCTCGGTGCCTCCCGCGCCCACCCCGAGGACCCCGGCCCGCACAGCGAGCTGGAGCGCTACGACCTCGCCCAGCGCCGTCTGGAGCACCTCACCTCCGACGCCGACCACTTCGAGGTCAGCGGCGACGGCAAACGGGTCCTGCTGTGGAGCGACGGCCGGCTCCGGGTCGTGCCCGCCGACCGCCGCACCGGCTCCGACGACGACGGCGACAGCAGCGTCACCGTCGACCTCGCCCGCATCCGGCAGACCGTCGACCCGGCGGCCGAGTGGCGGCAGATGTACGACGAGACCGGCCGCCTCATGCGCGACCACTTCTGGCGGCCCGACCTCGACGGCGTCGACTGGGACGGCGTCCTCGACCGCTACCGCCCGCTGCTGGACCGCCTCGCCACCCACAACGACCTCGTCGACCTGCTGTGGGAGGTGCACGGCGAACTCGGCACCTCGCACGCCTACGTCACCCCGTCCGGCGGATCCGGCGGCGGCCCGCGGCAGGGCCTGCTCGGCGCCGACATCTCCCGTCACCAGGACGGCAGTTGGCGCATCGACCGCATCCTCCCGGCCGAGACCTCCGACCCGGACGCCCGCTCCCCGCTCGCCGCACCCGGCGTCGCCGTACGCCCCGGGGACGCGATCGTCGCCGTCGCGGGCCACCCCGTCGACCCGGTGCGGGGGCCCGGACCGCTGCTCGTCGGTACGGCCGGACAGCCCGTCGAGCTGACCGTCGCACCGGCCGACGGGGGCGAGGCGCGGCACACGGTCGTCGTCCCGGTCGCCGACGAGGAGCCGTTGCGCTACCACGCCTGGGTCGCCGGCCGGCGCGCCCACGTCCACCGGGCCTCCGGGGGCCGGCTCGGCTATCTCCACGTCCCGGACATGCAGGCCCCCGGCTGGGCGCAGATCCACCGCGATCTGCGCGTCGAGGTGACCCGGGAGGGGCTCGTGGTCGACGTCCGGGAGAACCGGGGCGGGCACACCTCCCAGCTCGTCGTGGAGAAGCTCGCCCGCCGCATCATCGGCTGGGACGTGCCGCGTGGCATGCGGGCCACCAGCTATCCGCTGGACGCGCCGAGAGGTCCGGTCGTCGCCGTCGCCAACGAGTTCTCCGGCTCCGACGGCGACATCGTCAACGCGGCGATCAAGGCCCTCGGCATCGGCCCGGTCGTCGGCACCCGCACCTGGGGCGGGGTGATCGGTATCGACAGCCGCTACCACCTGGTCGACGGCACCCTCGTCACCCAGCCGAAGTACGCGACCTGGCTGGAGGGTTACGGCTGGGACCTGGAGAACCACGGCGTCGACCCGGACGTGGAGGTGGTCCAGCGGCCGCAGGACTGGGCGGAGGGCCGCGACACCCAGCTCGACGAGGCCATCGCGCTCGCGCTGGCGCAACTGGAGGAGCGGCCGGCCAGGACTCCGCCGGACCTGCCGGCCTGACGGGCGCCCGGCCCGACGACCCGACGGGCGGGACCGTGCCCCGGTGCGGCTCCCGCCGCGTGGGCGCGAACAACCCCCCACCCGCCCGCACCCGACCGACTACGATGCCCCCGTACTGATCACCACCGGCGAAAGCGAGCGCAGCGTATGGCGGGAGAGCCGCAGGACGACTGCCTGTTCTGCAAGATCGTCGCGGGCCACATCCCGGCGACGATCGTCCGAGAGACGGAGACCACCCTCGCCTTCCGGGACATAAATCCCCAGGCACCGACCCACATCCTGGTGATCCCCAAGGCCCACCACAAGAACGCCGCCGAGCTCGCCGCCGCCGCGCCGACGCTCGCCGCCGACGTCCTGCGGGAGACCCAGGCCGTGGCCGACGAGGAAAAGCTGGAGAGCTACCGCGTCGTCTTCAACACCGGCAGCGGCGCCGGCCAGACCGTCTGGCACGCCCACGCGCACGTGCTCGGCGGCCGTGGCATGGAATGGCCCCCGGGATAAGTCGCCATGTCCGTCCGTGAACTGGTGGTCCTCGGCACCGCCAGCCAGGTCCCCACCCGGCACCGCAACCACAACGGCTACCTGCTGCGCTGGGACGCCGAGGGCATCCTGTTCGACCCCGGCGAGGGCACACAGCGGCAGATGCTGCGCGCCGGGGTCGCCGCCCACGACCTGAACCGGATCTGCGTCACGCACTTCCACGGCGACCACTCCCTCGGTCTCGCCGGGGTCATCCAGCGGATCAACCTCGACCAGGTGCCGCACGAGGTCACCGCGCACTACCCGCGCTCCGGCCGGCGCTTCTTCGACCGGCTGCGGTACGCGACCGCCTACCGGGAGACGGTGCGCCTCACCGAGGCGCCGGTCGACGCCGACGGCATCCTCGCGGTGACGCCGTCGTACACCCTGGAGGCCCGCAGGCTCTCCCACCCCGTCGAGTCCTACGGCTACCGGCTGACCGAACCCGACGGGCGCCGCATGCTGCCCGACCGGCTCGCCGCGCACGGGATCAAGGGGCCGGACGTCGGACGGATCCAGCGCGAGGGACGGCTCGGGGACGTGACGCTGGACGAGGTCAGCGAGGTGCGGCACGGGCAGCGGTTCGCCTTCGTCATGGACACCCGGCTGTGCGACGGTGTGCACGCGCTCGCGGAGGGCTGCGACCTGCTCGTCATCGAGTCCACCTTCCTCGACGAGGACGCCCGGCTCGCCGCCGACCACGGACATCTGACGGCCGGGCAGGCGGGGACCGTGGCCCGGGACGCCGGGGTGCGGCACCTCGTCCTCACCCACTTCAGCCAGCGCTACTCCGAACCGGAGGAGTTCGAGCGGCAGGCGCGTGCCGCGGGGTTCGAGGGGGAGCTGACCGTGGCGCACGACCTCCAGCGGGTGCCGGTCCCCAAACGCCGGTGAAAGCGCAGGTGGGAGGGGAGGGCCGTCGTACGATGCTTCGATGCCCCTCCCGAAAGCAGAACTGCACCTGCACATCGAAGGCACCCTCGAACCCGAGCTGGCGTTCCGGCTGGCCGCCCGCAACGGGGTCGCACTGCCCTACGCCGACACCGACGAGCTGCGCAAGGCGTACCAGTTCGAGGACCTGCAGTCCTTCCTGAACCTGTACTACGAGCTGATGGCGGTCCTGCGCACCGAAGAGGACTTCGCGGACCTGGCCGACGCCTACCTCGCCCGCGCCGCCGCCCAGGGCGTGCGCCACGCGGAGATCTTCTTCGACCCGCAGGCCCATGTCGCGCGGGGCGTGCCGATGGGCACGGTGGTCGAGGGGCTGTGGCGGGCGCTCGGCCGCAGCGAGGAGAACCACTCCGTCTCCACCCGGCTCATCCTGTGCTTCCTGCGCGACCAGTCCGCCGACTCGGCGCTGGAGACGCTGGAGGCGGCCCGGCCCCACCTGGACCGGATCACCGGCATCGGTCTCGACTCGGCCGAGGTCGGGCACCCGCCCGTGAAGTTCCGGGAGGTGTACGAGGCCGCCGCCGCGCTCGGGCTGCGGCGCGTGGCGCACGCCGGCGAGGAGGGACCGCCGGAGTACATCACCGAGGCGCTGGACGTGCTCGGCGTGGAGCGCGTCGACCACGGGCTGCGCTGCATGGAGGACCCGGCGCTGGTGGAGCGGCTGGTGCGGGAGCGGATCCCGCTCACCCTCTGTCCGCTCTCCAACGTCCGGCTGCGCGCGGTCGACGTCCTGACGGAGCACCCGCTGTCCGCGATGATCGACGCCGGGCTGCTGTGCACGGTCAACTCCGACGACCCGGCCTACTTCGGCGGCTACGTCGGCGACAACTACCACGCCGTCCGCGACGCCCTCGGGCTGACCAAGGAGCAGATGCGCGAGCTGGCCCGCAACTCCTTCCGCGCCTCCTTCCTGGAGGACGACGAGGAGCGGCGGGCCCGCTACCTCGCGGAGGTGGAGGCGTACGCGTTCGGGTAGGCGCTGTCGCAGGCATCGGCGTAGGCGGTGTCGTACGCGTCCGGGCGGGCTGTGTCGTACGCGTGCCGGGCGGGCGTGACGGGGGTGTCCACCTGGATCTCCACCACGGACAGCGGCTGCCCGCCCGCCCGCAGCGCCACCGTCGTCAGGGGCACCGCCACCGCGAGCAGGCCCACGGCCAGGACCTCGCCCATGACCGGGAAGCCGGTCCGCGCGGCCAGCAGGCTCCCGGCCAGCGGGCCCGCCGCCGTGCCCAGCGAGGACGCCGAGCCGACGAACACCGCCCAGCGGCCGCGCGGGTCGAGTGCGGCGGCCAGGCCGATGACGTAGGACAGCACGACCGGATAGAACAGGTTCCAGGCGATCTCGCCCCCGGCGAAGGACGGCAGATCCGTCGCCGACGCGCTGAGCGCGATACAGCCGGCGATGAGCGCCGTACCCGCGCCGATCGGCACCGCCCGGCCCAGCCGCTGCCCGAGCGCGCCCGCGCCCACGACCCCGACCAGGCCGGCCCCGAGCGCCACCGCGAACACCGCTCCGACGGTGACCTCGGTGAGATGGGCCTGGCCCAGCCCTATGCGGCCGCTGACGCCCCACAGGGAGTTCTGGGCCAGGGACCAGCAGGGCATGGCGGCGGCCAGCAGCAGACCGGCCCGTAGCTTGGGGAGCCTGCCGTGCCCCGCGTGGGTGCGGGCCGGGGCGGTACGGCCGGACAGCCCGCCGGTGAGCGGCCACACCGCGAGCGCGGTCAGCGCCAGCGCGGCCAGGGGCTGGCCGTGACCGGGGCCGAGGCGGGGGATGGTCAGGTAGAGGAGGCCCGCGAGGGCGGAGACACCGAGCAGGCCGAGCGTGGTGACCCGGTGCGGGTCGCGCTGGGCGGCGATGCCGCCGGCCGCGACCGCCGTGACCGTACCGGATCCGAACCCGCCGGCCAGGGCGCCCGCGACGACGGCCGGTACGCACCCGGTGAGGGCGGCCCCGCCGTAGCCGAGGAAGGCGAGTGCGAGCCCGAGCCGGGCGAGGGTGCGGGGGCCGATCCGCTCGACCCGGGAGGCCAGCAGGAAGCCGGCGGCGGCCGAACTGAGCAGCAGCGCACTGCCGATGGCCCCGGCCTGGGTGGCGGAGAGCGGCAGCCCGGAGTCGAGGCGGCCGACGGTGGTCGGCAGCAGGTAGGGGGCGAGGTACCCGGCCGTGAAAAGGGCGACGAGGGGCCAGGGACGGGGGCGGGGGGCGGACACGGGCGTTCCCAGGGCAGGCGGAAGGAGCGGCTCGAAAAGAGGGGGAGGGGGCGACGACCGTCGACGGACAGGAACGCGCGAGCAAGTTGTATCAAGCACGCGGTTCGAGAAGAAGGTCGGTGGGAGTGATCCGGGTCACTGTTGCGTTTGTGGCCGGCGGTCCGGGGTAAAAGAGCGCACCCGTCGGCCGGTTGGCTTGGACCCGGCCGTATGCGCTAAGGTTGATCACGTCGCGGTCGCCGGAACTTCCGGTGGCGGACCGCGCGTTGGTGGTCCAAGGAAAGACGCCCCGCTTCCTGTGGGGAGATGCAGGTGCAAGGCCTGCCCGGCGCTCCATCGAGCCCCATTCCGCTCTGTGCGGGATGGGGCTCTTTTTTGTCTCTCTTCACCCTCCCGCCCGCGGGGCCCCATTGACGGCCCCATGTTCGTGTATCTAGCCTCTGTTCTCATACATAGACGACATTCACAAGGGGAGATGGTCAGGTGGGCGGCGACCCGAGTCCTCAGGACGTGGCGCGGCGACTGCGGGAGGGCATGGCGCACGGCGTGCTGTCGTTCCCGCTGACCGCCTTCCACGACGACGGCTCCCTCGACCCCGACGGCTTCCGCGCCCATGCCGCCGAGCGGCTCGCGGCCGGGCCCGGGGCCGTCTTCCCGGCCTGCGGCACCGGTGAGTTCTTCTCGCTGGACGAGGACGAGTACCGGCAGGTCGTCGCCATCGCCGTGGAGGAGGCGGCCGGGCGGATGCCCGTGGTGGCCGGCACGGGATACGGCTGGGCGCAGGCCGCCCGGTTCGCCCGGATCGCCGAGGAGGCGGGGGCCGACGCCCTGCTGGTGCTGCCGCACTACCTGGTCGCCGCCCCGCAGGACGGCCTCGCCGCCCAGCTGGAGCAGCTCGCCGCCCGCACCCGGCTGCCGCTCGTCGCCTACCAGCGCGGCCAGGTCGCCTACAGCGCGGACTCGGTGCGGCGCATCGCGCGCATCCCGAACGTGATCGGCCTCAAGGACGGCCACAGCGACCTCGACCGCCTGCAGCGGCTCACCCTCGCCGCCCCCGAGGACTTCCTGTTCTTCAACGGCGCTGCCACCGCCGAGATCCAGGCCCGCGCCTACGCCACCGTCGGCGTCCCCGCCTACTCCTCGGCCGTGCACGCCTTCGCCCCGGAGATCGCGGACGCCTTCTTCACCGCCCTGCACGGCGGCGACCACGGAACGACCGGGAAACTGCTGCGGGACTTCTACGTCCCCTTCGTCGAACTGCGCGACCGCGCACCCGGATACGCGGTGTCCCTGGTGAAGGCGGCGGCCCGGCTGCGCGGACAGCGCGTCGGTCCCGTCCGTGCCCCGCTCACCGACCCCGCACCCGCCGACCTCGCCGACCTGAAGGCCCTGCTCGCCACCGGACTCGACCTCGTAGGAGCCTCCCTGTGACCCGTGACCTGACCATCGCCGAGGTGCGGCTGACGCCGATCCTGGTCGCCGACCCGCCGCTGCTCAACACCCAGGGCGTGCACCAGCCGTACACCCCCCGGCTGATCGTGGAGGTCGTGACGGCCGACGGGATCACCGGCCTCGGGGAGACCTACGGCGACACCAAGTACCTGGAACTCGCCCGCCCGATCGCCGGGCACCTCACCGGACGCTCGGTCATGGATGTGAACAGTCTGTTCGCCCTCGACCTGGCCGTGGACGACAGCCGGATCAGGGGTGCCGTGGACGCGGGCGGGCTGCGCGGCGTGCAGAGCGCCGACAAGCTGCGGCTGTCCGTCCTGTCCGCCTTCGAGGTGGCCTGCCTGGACGCCCAGGGCAAGGCGCTCGGGCTGCCCGTGCACGCGCTGCTCGGCGGCAGGCTGCGGGACGAGGTCGAGTACAGCGCCTACCTCTTCTACAAGTGGGCCGCCCACCCGGAGGGCGTCGCGGCCGAGCCGGACGACTGGGGCGCCGCCCTCGACCCGGCCGGAGTGGTCGCCCAGGCCCGGACGTTCACCGAGCGGTACGGGTTCACCTCCTTCAAGCTCAAGGGCGGCGTCTTCCCGCCCGAGGAGGAGATCGCGGCCGTACGCGCCCTCGCCGAGGCCTTCCCCGGACACCCGCTGCGCCTCGACCCCAACGGGGCCTGGTCCGTCGAGACCTCGCTGAAGGTGGCCGGGGAACTCGGGGACGTCCTGGAATACCTGGAGGACCCGACGCTCGGCACGCCCGCCATGGCCGCGGTGTCCGCCGGGACCGACGTCCCGCTCGCCACCAACATGTGCGTGACCACATTCGGGGAGATCAAGGAGGCGTTCACCGAGGACGCCGTCCAGGTGGTCCTCTCCGACCACCACTACTGGGGCGGGCTGCGCAACACCCGGCACCTCGCCGCGATCTGCGCCGCCTTCGGTGTCGGCGTGTCCATGCACTCCAACACCCACCTCGGCATCAGCCTCGCCGCGATGACCCAGGTGGCGTCCACCGTGCCCAACCTCCACCACGCCTGCGACTCCCACTACCCCTGGCAGTCGGAGGACGTCCTCACCGAGCGGATCGCCTTCACCGGCGGCCGGGTCGCCGTGTCCGACGCCCCCGGCCTCGGCGTCGCACTCGACCGGGACGAACTGGCCCGGCTGCACCGGCGATGGGCCGAGGACGACGGCACGCTGCGCGACAGGGACGACGCGGCGGCGATGCGGGCGGGCGAACCGGGCTGGCGGACACCGGCGATGCCGCGCTGGTAGCAGCGCGTCCGGTGCGGGGGCCCGTGCACGCGGGCACCGGTCGTCGGGTGCGAGGGGCTGTGTGCGGTGGCACGGCGTCGGGTGCGGGGGCCCGTGCACGGCGGCACCGGTCGTCGGGTGCGAGGGGCCGTGCGCGGTGGCACGGCGTCCGGTGCGAGGGGCCGTGCGCGGAGCGGGATGTGGTGCACACTGACCAGACCCGCACCACGTCAGGGAGCGCACCGTGACCCCGTCCCGCACGATCGCCGGAGAGGAACCCGAGCACCTCACGCAGGCAGCGCGCTGTCAGGCCCAGGTCGACCCGCTCGCGGCGCTGCGCACACCGGGCGATCCGCCCTGGGACGTTTACCTCACGGGCACGGTCTTCCTCGACATCATCTTCACCGGCCTGGACTCGGCGCCCGTGCGCGGCACCGAGTCCTGGGCCCGGGGGATGGGCTCCAGCCCCGGCGGTGTCGCCAACATGGCCACCGCGCTCGCCCGCCTCGGCCTGAAGACGTCCCTCGCCGCGGCCTTCGGTGACGACCACTACGGCGAGTACTGCTGGGACGCGCTCGAACAGGGCGAGGGCATCGACCTCGCGCCCTCGCGCACGGTGCCCGGCTGGCACTCGCCGGTGACCGTCTCCATGGCCTACGAGGGCGAACGGACCATGGTGTCCCACGGCCACGAGCCGCCCCCGCAGGAGACGGCACCCGACATCCCGCCCCCGGCACGCGCCGCCGTGGCCTCCCTCACGCCCGGCCTGCGCGCCCCCTGGATCGCCGGGGCCGCCCGCGAGGGCACCCGGATCTTCGCGGACGTCGGCTGGGACGACACCGGCGCGTGGGATCTCGCCGGCCTTCCCGACCTCGCACACTGCGAGGCGTTCCTGCCCAACGCCGAGGAGGCGATGCGGTACACGGGCGCGGCCTGTCCGCGGGCGGCGGCGCGTGCGCTGGCCGAGCATGTGCCGGTGGCCGTCGTGACGCTCGGCTCGGAGGGGGCGTACGCGGTGGACCGCAGGACCGGGGAGACCGCCGAGGTGCCCGCGATCGCGGTGGAGGCGCTCGATCCGACCGGGGCGGGGGACGTCTTCGTGGCCGGGTTCGTGACCGGCACGCTGGCCGGCTGGCCGCTCGCCGACCGTCTTGCCTTCGCGGGACTCACGGCGGCTCTGTCCGTGCAGGAGTTCGGCGGGTCGCTGTCGGCGCCGGGATGGTCGGAGATCGGGGCGTGGTGGCGTCGGGTCCAGTCGGTCGAGGGCCAGGATCCGACCGCGCTGCGGCGGTACGCGTTCCTGGAGCGTCTGGTGCCCGAGGTGCTGGACCGGCCGTGGCCGCTGCGGCGGGCGGTGCCGACCATCGGGTTCCGCCGGTCGGCCTGAGGGGCTGCAGAGCGGCCCTCATAAAAGCCCTACGGTCTTGTCAGCCCACCGTCGTACTCTGGAATCGCGAGGCCGCCCTCAGCCGTGCGGCCGTGACGAGGAGGAACCGCAGGCCTACAGCGCCGGCCCATGACTCAGACACCCACAGCTCACACCTCCGCGCAGGAGCAGGCGAGAGCGCAGTTGACCGTCCCCGCCCAGCACCCCATGGTGACCGTGCTGGGATCCGGCGACTCCCTCCTGCGCGTGATCGAGAAGGCCTTCCCGGCAGCCGACATCCATGTCCGGGGCAATGAGATCAGCGCGGTCGGCGACCCTGCGGACGTCGCCCTCATTTCGCGCGTGTTCGACGAGATGATGCTGGTGCTCCGCACCGGGCAGCCGATGACGGAGGACGCAGTGGAACGCTCGATCGCCATGCTCAAGGCGAGCGAGAACGGGACGAGCGACGGCCCGGAGACCCCGGCCCAGGTACTGACGCAGAACATCCTGTCCTCGCGTGGCCGCACGATCCGCCCCAAGACCCTCAACCAGAAGCGGTACGTCGACGCGATCGACCACCACACGATCGTCTTCGGCATCGGCCCCGCGGGCACCGGCAAGACCTACCTGGCCATGGCCAAGGCGGTGCAGGCCCTGCAGTCCAAGCAGGTCAACCGGATCATCCTGACCCGTCCCGCGGTCGAGGCCGGCGAGCGCCTCGGCTTCCTGCCGGGCACGCTCTACGAGAAGATCGACCCCTACCTGCGCCCGTTGTACGACGCGCTGCACGACATGCTCGACCCGGACTCGATCCCGCGGCTGATGGCGGCGGGCACGATCGAGGTCGCGCCGCTCGCCTACATGCGCGGCCGTACGCTCAACGACGCCTTCATCATCCTGGACGAGGCCCAGAACACCAGCCCCGAACAGATGAAGATGTTCCTCACCCGCCTCGGCTTCGACTCGAAGATAGTGATCACCGGTGACGTGACGCAGGTCGACCTGCCGAACGGCACCAAGAGCGGTCTGCGGCAGGTTCAGGAGATCCTGGAGGGCGTCGAGGACGTGCACTTCTCCCGGCTGTCGTCCCACGATGTCGTACGGCACAAGCTGGTGGGCCGTATCGTCGACGCGTACGAGCAGTACGACAGCGAGCACGGCACCGAGAACGGCACCCACAAGGGCGGCCGGGGCCGGTCCGGGCACAAGGGGAAGTAGAGACACGGCAGCACCATGTCGATCGACGTCAACAACGAGTCCGGAACCGAGGTCGACGAGCAGGCGATCCTCGACATCGCCCGCTATGCGCTCGCGCGGATGCGCATCCACCCGCTCTCCGAGCTCTCGGTGATCGCCGTGGACGCCGACGCCATGGAGCAGCTGCACATCCAGTGGATGGACCTGCCGGGCCCCACCGATGTCATGTCGTTCCCGATGGACGAGCTGCGCCCGCCCGGCAAGGACGACGAGGAGCCGCCGCAGGGGCTGCTCGGTGACATCGTGCTGTGCCCGGAGGTCGCCACCAAGCAGGGCGCCGAGGCGCCGACGCAGCACTCCATGGACGAGGAGCTCCAGCTGCTCACCGTCCACGGCGTGCTGCACCTGCTCGGGTACGACCACGAGGAGGCCGACGAGAAGGCCGAGATGTTCGGGCTCCAGGCCGCCATCGTGGACGGGTGGCGGGCCGAGCGGGGGCTGACCGGCCCGTCGCCGGCGCCGACCGTCTCGTAGGCGGGCCGGTCCTCGCATGAGTCCGCAGATCGTCCTCGGCGCGATCGCGCTGGTCGTCGTGGCCTGGCTCGCCGCCTGCGCGGAGGCGGGCCTGGCGCGCGTCTCCAGCTTCCGCGCCGAGGAGGCCGTCCGCACGGGGCGGCGGGGCAGCGACAGGCTGGCGCAGGTCGCCGCCGACCCCACCCGCTATCTGAACGTGGCCCTGCTGGTCCGCGTCGCCTGCGAGATGGCGGCCGCGGCCCTGGTCACCTACGCCTGTCTGCAGGAGTTCGCGGCCACCTGGCAGGCCCTGCTGGTCGCCATCGGCGTCATGGTCCTGGTGTCCTACGTCGCCGTCGGCGTCTCCCCGCGCACCATCGGCCGCCAGCACCCGCTCAACACCGCGACCGTGGCCGCGTACGTGCTGCTGCCGCTCGCCCGTGTGATGGGCCCGATCCCGTCGCTGCTGATCCTCATCGGAAACGCGCTCACCCCCGGCAAGGGCTTCCGCCGCGGTCCCTTCGCCTCCGAGGCGGAGCTGCGCGCGCTGGTCGACCTCGCCGAGAAGGAGTCGCTCATCGAGGACGAGGAGCGCCGCATGGTGCACTCGGTCTTCGAGCTGGGCGACACCCTGGTCCGCGAGGTCATGGTCCCGCGCACCGACCTGGTCGTCATCGAGCGGTACAAGACCATCCGCCAGGCCCTCACCCTCGCCCTGCGCTCCGGGTTCTCCCGCATCCCGGTCACCGGCGAGAGCGAGGACGACATCGTCGGGGTCGTCTATCTGAAGGACCTGGTCCGCAAGACCCACATCAGCCGCGACGCGGAGAACGACCTGGTCTCCACGGCCATGCGCCCGGCCGTCTTCGTCCCCGACACCAAGAACGCCGGCGATCTGCTGCGCGAGATGCAGAAGGAACGCAACCACGTCGCCGTCGTCATCGACGAGTACGGCGGCACCGCCGGCATCGTCACCATCGAGGACATCCTGGAGGAGATCGTCGGCGAGATCACCGACGAGTACGACCGGGAACTCCCGCCGGTCGAGGACCTCGGTGAGGACCGCTTCCGGGTGACGGCCCGCCTGGACATCACCGACCTCGGCGAGCTGTACGGCCTGGAGGAGTACGACGACGAGGACGTGGAGACCGTCGGCGGACTGCTCGCCAAGGCGCTCGGCCGGGTGCCCATCGCGGGTGCGTCGGCCGAGGTCGAACTGCCCGACGAACGCCGGCTGAAGCTGACCGCGGAGGCCGCGTCCGGCCGCCGGAACAAGATCGTCACGGTACTGGTCGAGCCCGCACCGGAGGAGAAGCCCGAGTGACATCCGAGCAGCTGCGCGCCTTCTGCCTGTCCTTCAACGCGGTCGTGGAGGACTTCCCGTTCAACCCGGAGACCTCGGTCTTCAAGGTGCGGGGCAAGCTGTTCGCCCTGACCAACCTGGGCGCGCGGCCGCTGACGGTCAACCTCAAGTGCGACCCCGAGGACGCGATCCGGCTGCGCGGCGAGCACGAGGGGCTGATCGTCCCCGGCTACCACATGAACAAGCGGCACTGGAACACCGTGACGGCCGACGGCGGCCTCCCGGACCGCCTGGTCGAAGAGCTGATCGAGGACTCGTACGACCTCGTCGTCGCGGGCCTGCCGAAGGCGGAGCGGCTGCGGCTGGACCGGCCCTGAAATCCCTTGTGGGCGCCGGATGACCCCGTGTCAGAATCCGGCGCATGACCCTTCGATACCCGCGCCCCCTGCGCCCCGGTGACCGTATCGGTGTGACCTCCCCCTCCAGCGGGGTGGCCAAGGAGCTCCGGGGGCGCCTCGACCTCGCGGTGCGGGACCTGGAGGCGCGGGGTTACGAGGTGGTCGTCGGCCGCTGCATGGACGGCTCGGGCCACCTCAGCGCCCCGGCCGCCGAGCGTGCCGCCGAACTGACCGGCATGCTGACCGACCCGGACATCCGGGCCGTGGTGCCGCCGTGGGGCGGGGAGACCGGCATCGACCTGCTGCCGCTGCTCGACTTCGAGCGGATCGGGCGGGCCGAGCCGACCTGGGTCGTCGGCTACTCGGACCTGTCCACCCTGATCACCCCGCTGACCCTGCTCACGGGCATCGCGACCGTGCACGGCAGCAACCTCATGGACACCCCCTACCTGACCCCCGAGGGCCTGCTGTCCTGGCTCGACATCGTCTCCGCCCCGCAGGGCGAGCCGTTCACCCAGACCCCGCCCGGCCGGTACCGGTCCGGCGGCTGGGACGACTGGGCCGAGGAGCCCGGGATCCGCGACCTCGCCCTGGACACCGAGGGCACCTGGACCCGCCTCGACGGTGAGGGTGACGTGGACGTCGAGGGCCGGCTCGTCGGCGGCTGCATCGAGACCCTGGCCAACGTCGCGGGGACGCCCTACCTGGACACCTCGCGCTTCGCCGGGGACGAGCCGCTGCTCGTCTACGTCGAGGCCGCCGAGGACAACGCGTACACCATCTGCCGCAACCTGCACGGCATGCGCCTCGCCGGGTTCTTCGACCGCGCGGCCGCCGTCCTCGTGGGCCGCACCCGCGCCCCCGACGGCCCCAGCCTCACCCAGCACGAGGCCGTCCTCGACGCCCTCGGCCCGCTCGGCGTACCCGTCGTCGCCGACGTCGAGTGCGGTCACGTGGCGCCTTACCTCCCGCTGGTCAACGGCGCGCGCGGCCGTGTGGTGCACACGGCCGCGCGCAGCGGGATCGTTCAGACCCTGGACTGACGGCGCAGCCCCAGTCCGACCAGGACGGCGGCGGTCAGGACGATCGCCGAGTCCAGGACGAGGACCGTGTGGACGCCCGACAGCAGATCGTCGGAGGTGGTGGCCAGAACGCCCAGCAGCGGGATGCCGATCGTGATGCCGACCTGCTGGGTGGAGGTGACCAGGCCGGTGGCCAGGCCCTGCTCCTCGTCCGGGACGCCCGAGGTGACCGTGAGGCCGTACGAGATGATCGCGCCCAGGTGGCACATGCTCGCCAGGGACACGGCGGCCGTGGCGAGCCAGACCGACCAGGTGTGGGCGTTCAGCAGCAGCAGGGCCGCCCCGAGCGCGCCCTGCCCGGCCAGCGAGCCGACCAGGGTGCGGCGGGCGCCGAAGCGGCCGATGACCTTCGGGGCCAGGGTGCCGGCGACCGCCGACAGCACGCCCTGGAAGCCGAAGACCAGGCCCGTCTCGAAGGCCGACAGGTGCAGGATCTCCTGGAGGTAGAGGGTCAGGACGAAGATCACCGTCGACATCATCGAGAAGGTGACCAGACCGCCCAGGTTGCCCCACGCCACCGTGCGGCGGCGCAGCATCGGGAGCGAGACCAGGGGGGACTGCGAGCGGGACTCGATCACGGTGAACGCGGTCAGCAGGAGGAGGCCGGCGAGCAGTGCCGTGACCACGTCGGTGTGTGCGAAGCCGCGGTCGGCGGCCGTGGACAGGGCGTAGATCAGCGACAGCAGGCCCGTGGTGACGGTGACCGCGCCCGGCACGTCCAGGCGCGGGCGGTCCGGGGTGCGCGACTCCGGCAGCAGGCCGGGGGCCAGCGGCAGCACGATCAGCGCGAAGACCGAGAGCAGGGCCATCGTGGAGCGCCAGCCCAGCGCGTCGGTCAGGACACCGCCCGCGACCATGCCGACGGTGAAGCCCAGCGACAGCAGGGTGCCCGAGATGCCGAGCGCGCGGTCGCGGGCCGGACCCTCCGGGAAGGTGGTGGTCAGCAGGGACATGCCGGTCGGCACGATGACCGCCGCGCTCAGGCCCTGCAGGGCGCGCCCCGCGAGGAAGGACGCCGGGTCCCAGGCCAGGGTGGCCAGCAGCGAGGCCGCGCCGAACAGGGCCAGGCCCGTGAGGAAGAGCTTGCGGCGGCCGTACAGGTCGCCTATGCGGCCGAACAGGAGCAGGAAGCCGCCGGAAGGCAGCGCGAACGCGGTGACCGCCCACTGCAGGGCGGAGCGGCTCATGCCGAGGTCGGTGCCGAGTTCGGGCAGGGCCACGTTCAGGACGGAGAAGTCCAGGGCGACCATGAACTGGGCCGCGCACAGGACGAAGAGGACGAGCCTGTCGCGCGTCGACAGCCGGGGGGTGCCGAGCTGTTCGGACAGGGGGGTGGTGGGTCGGGTGGTGTCGATCGCCATGACAAGAGCATCGGGCGGACGGAATACGCGTGGGGAGTCGCAACTTATGGTGGTGGTGACACCACCAGACACGGTGACGAGGGGGAGATCGGTACGTGGCTGCTGCGGATGCACTGAAGAGTCACCGGCTGCTTGAACTGCGGGAGTTCCTGCGGACCAAGCGTGCCCGGGTCAGTCCCGAGGAGGCCGGGCTGCCGGTCGGCGGCCCCCGGCGCCGTACGCCCGGGCTGCGCCGGGAGGAGGTCGCCGTGCTGGCCGGGGTGGGCGCGTCCTGGTACCAGTGGCTGGAGCAGGGGCGGGACATCTCCGTCTCCCCGCAGGTCCTCGACGCCGTGGCCCGGGTGCTGCGGCTGAGCAACGCTGAGCGGCGGCACCTGTACGTGCTGGCCGGGCTGAACCCGCCGGCGGCGGAAGTGGCCCCGGAGAAGCGGGACATGTGCGACGGGCTGCGGCGGCTGATCGACACCTGGATGCCGTATCCGGCGCACATCATGGACCAGTACTACAACTGCGTGATGTACAACGACGCGGCCGCGATCGTGCTCGGCATGCGGTCGGACAACACCCAGAACTGCCTCGTCGACTTCTTCACCGACCCGCTGTACCGCTCGCGCAGCCAGAGCTGGGAGCGCAACGCCCGGACGGTCGTCGCCCAGTTCCGGGCCGCGTGCGCCGCCCGGCCGGACGACGCGGGGTACCGGTCGGTGCTCGCCGAGGTGAGTGCGGCCAGCGCGGAGTTCGTGGCGCTCTGGGCCGAGCAGGGCATCGAGGAGCAGGGCCAGATCCGCAAGGAGCTGGACCATCCGCTGGTCGGGCTGCTCGTCGTGGAGTCCACGGCGATGAAGGTGCCGGCCCGGCCCGATCTGTCGATCGTGCTGCACACTCCGCTGGACGAGGCGAACACCGCCGAGAAGCTGGAGTGGCTGGCCTCTCCGGAGGGGCGGCGGGGCGCGATGTACCCCGTGGCGGGGTGAACGGCCCGCGGCTTCGTATGCTCTGGGCATGACCGACAGCAACGCGCTTGACCCCGAGGACCGGAAGATCGTCACCCTGGCCCGATCGGCCCGGGCCCGCAACGCAGTGCCCGAGGGGGCGGCCGTACGGGACGAGACCGGGCGTACGTATGTCGCCGGGTCGGTGCATCTCGCTTCGCTGGAACTGAGCGCCCTGCGGACCGCCGTCGCCATGGCCGTGGCTTCCGGGGCGAAGTCGCTGGAGGCGGCGGCGGTGGTGAGCGAGGCGGAGGGGCTCACCGCGCAGGACCTGGCCGCCGTGGCCGACCTGGGCGGACCGGAGACGCCCGTGCTGCTCGCCGGGCCCGACGGAGCCGTGCGGCTGACGGTCCCGGCGCGCGCCCCGGAGTAGTCCGGATTTCATCCTTGCCGTCGCGTGCCTCTCGCGCATCAATGGAGCCGTACGTTCCGACGACTCGTCAGATCCGCACCGCCGCCGCAGTGTGCCCGCACCCACCTGCTCAGGCCTGCCGTTCGTCGGCGCACCTTCCGACCATCCCCACATGGCATCCCCACAGGGAAGGAAAGCGGATCCCCATGAGAGGCAAGCGCACAGCAACGGGTGCGGCACTGGCCGCCGGGGCCCTCGCGGTCGCCGGGCTGGCCTTCGCGCCGTCCGCGGCCGCCGTCACCCCACAGACCGCGACCATCAACGCCAGCTGCGGCTTCTTCGGCGGCGGCGCGGCCACGCTCACCGCCACCCAGAGCGGCACCTCGGCCACCATCACCCTCACCTCCACCGCGGTCAAGGCGCCGGTCGCGGTGGCGGCGGACTCCATCACCTCCAAGCTCACCCTGGTCAAGGCGAGCGGCGGCACCGTCGTCTTCACCGGGACGAAGAATCCGGCCATGGCCGCCGGCGACCCGGTCAGCGCCGGTCCGCTCAGCGGCACGGTGGCCTCCGGCGACAGCCTGGAGGCCTACGGCGGCTCGCTGCAGATGACGATCTTCGGGATCAACGTCACCTGCACGGCGACCGGCAAGCAGTCACCCGGTCCGTTCGTGTTCGACTGAGCGGACGGGGCGAGCCGAGTGCCGCGAGTGAACTGAGCGATCTGTTCCGGATATTGCCGGATCTCCCGGGGATGCCGCAGAAACTGATGATCCGTCAGTTTTCTGCGGCATCTCCATTGACTTCTCACGCGGGCTCCACATCAATGCCCCCTGTCGGCGCAGATGAGCCGCTGCGCCCACAACCCTCAGGAGGGGGCTCATGGGTTCGACACCCCGAAGATCCCGACGGTGGCGCTGGGCGTCGCTGTTCGGGGCGACCGCGCTCGCGGTCACCGCGGGCGGCGCGCTGGCGTGTCCGGCCGGTGCCGCCGGTACCAACGTGGACTTCGCCACGCACTGCATCCCGCCCGCCGTCGCGGGCATCCCGCCGATCGACGGCACCACCACCGCGAGCGTGTCGGTGGACAACACCAGCCCGAAGGTCGGCGACACGGTCACCGTGACCTACACCGTGGTCACGGCCGCCGCCAGCAACCCCACCGACCTGGCCCTGCCGGCCGACATCATGACCCCGACCGGCAAGGTCACCCTAGGCGGCGCCCAGAGCGGTGACATCACCGTCGCCGGACCGAAGAAGAACCCGCCGGTGCCGGGGAAGGCCGCCTTCCCGTCCTTCTCCATGACCGGTACGTTCACCGTCACCAAGGCCGGCCAGATCACCCTCTCGCCGGGCGACTACAACATCCACACCAGCTACATCCTGGAGCTGGACACTCCGTGCACGGTCACCAACCCGCCCGCGCCGGCCTCCGAGACGGTCACGGCGACCGACGGAACGCCCGCCAACACCCGTGCCATCTCGCTCGGTTCGGCCTCCGGTGACCCGGGCGCCGGCGTCACCGTCAGCGGCAGCAACTTCACACCGGGCGCCACCGTCACCCTGGCCGGGCGGGCCGGGGCCGGCCAGACCGCGGACACCGCCACCGTGACCGCGAACGCCCAGGGCTCCTTCAGCGGCACACTGGTCGTCAACGACAAGACGACGACCGGGATCGTGGCGTACGAGGGCGGCTCCTGGAGCGCGGACAAGGGCGCGGGCCCCGCGGCCTACGTCGTCAACGACAACACGCCCGTGCCGGCCGGCAGCCAGAAGCTGACCACCACCGTCAAGGCCGGCACCCTGTCCATGTCCCAGGCCGGGGACGCCGTGGCACTCTCGGCGGTCGACTTCGGCAAGGGCGGGGCCTCGACCGGGTCCCTCAACACGGTGACCGTCAAGGACTTCCGCGGCGGGCCCGCGGGCTGGTCCCTGACCGGCAAGGTCACCGACTTCACCGGTCCCGGCGCCAAGATCGACGCGAGCAGGCTGAGCTGGACCCCCGCCTGCGCGACCAAGGCGGGCAGCCCCAGCACCTGCAAGGCCGGTTCGACGGGCGCGGTGGGCACCTCGGGAGCGACCCTCGCGTCGACCCCGGACGCCACGCTCACCGGCGGTGAGTTCACCGTCGACGCCGGACTCGCCCTGGACGTACCGGCGTTCACGCCTCCGGGCTCGTACTCCGGCGTCCTGACCCTCACCCTCACCTGACCCGAACGCCGACAGCGGTGGCCGGGCGCCCCGTCGCACCACGGGGCCGCACCCGCCCGACCGCCCGACCCGAGCCCATGGGGGGCCGCACCCATGCGCAAGCCGCACGTCCTCCTCCTGAGCCTCCTCGCCCTGATCCCCGGCCTGCTCTGCGGCATCGCCGCCGCACCCGCGCAGGCCGCCGACAACGGCAGCTGGTCCGTCTACCCGGCCGCCTCGAAGATCGCCGCGCGCCCCTACTTCTATCTCTCCGCCGATCCGGGCCAGACGCTCACCGACCAGGTCGTCGTCGCCAACAAGACCGCCGAGCCGCTCACCTTCCGGCTCTACGCGGCCGACGCCTACAACACCGCCCGCGACGGCGGGTTCGCCGTACGGACCCGGAACGAGCGGATGCACGGCGTGGGCCTGTGGGCCGCGCCCGCCAGGTCCCGGGTCACCGTGCCCGGCCACCGGAGCGTCACCGTGCCCTTCACCCTGCGGGTGCCCGAGGGCGCCGAACCCGGCGACCATCCGGGCGCGATCGTCGCCCTCGACGAGCGGGTGGCCCCCGGCAGCGGGACGCTCGCGCTCGGTGTGCAGCAGGCCGTCGGCGCCCGCGTCTACCTCCGGGTCGCCGGTCCCACGCTCCCCGCGCTCTCCGTCGAGCACCTGCGGATCAGCCACCACCAGCCCCTCGTACCGGGCCTCGGCGACAGCACGGCGACCATCTCCTACACCCTGCGCAACACCGGGAACGTCACCCTCGACCCGAAGGTGCGGCTGAAGGCGCGGGGGCTGTTCGGCCGTACGCTGCTCGACCGCGACCTGACCCGGATCCCCTCCGAGCTGCTGCCCGGGCAGCGGGTGCGGCTCACCGAGTCCTGGCACGGCGCACCCCAGCTCGACCGGGGCGACATCACGCTGACCGCCAGCGCCCAGGGCACCCGCCAGTCGGCGAGCGCCTCCTTCCTCGCGCTGCCGTGGCTGCCGGTCGTGCTGGTGTTCGTGGCCGGGGCGGTGACGGGGGCGCTGCTGGTCAGAGCGCGTCGGGGCCGCGCTCGCCGGTCCGCACCCGTACGACGGTCTCCACGGGCAGCGACCACACCTTCCCGTCCCCGATCTTCCCGGTCTGCGCGGACCTGACGACCGCGTCGATCACCTCGTCGGCCACCGCGTCCTCGACGACGACCTCGATGCGGACCTTCGGCACCAGGTCGACGCGGTACTCGGCCCCCCGGTACACCTCGGTGTGGCCGCGCTGCCGGCCGTAGCCGCTCGCCTCGGTCACGGTCAGACCGTGCACGCCCAGCTCCTGCAGGGCGGTCTTGACCGCGTCGAGGCGGTGCGGCTTCACGATCGCGGTGATGAGCTTCATGGCTGGGGCTTGACCTTCTGGGCGGTGGGGACGACGGAGGAGGAGACCGGGGCGCCGTGGCCCAGGACCCCGTGATCGTAAGCCGTCTCGGCGTGCACCGTAAGGTCCAGGCCGGTGTGCTCCTGCTCCTCGCTGGCGCGCAGGCCCATGGTCCGTTCGAGCAGCTTGCCGAGGCCGTACGTCACCCCGAAGGCGTAGGCGGCGACGGCCACGACGGCCAGCAGCTGCTTGCCGAGCGGGAGGAGCCCGCCACCGTAGAGGAGGCCCTCGGCGCCGCCGGTCATCGCCTTCTCGGCGAACAGGCCGATCAGCAGGGTGCCGATGACACCGCCGACCAGGTGGACGCCGACGACGTCCAGCGAGTCGTCGTAGTTCAGCCGGAACTTCCAGCTCACCGCGTACGAGCAGACGACGCCGGCGGCCAGGCCCACGACGAGGGCGCCCAGCAGGGAGACCGTGCCGCAGGACGGGGTGATCGCCACCAGACCGGCCACCGCGCCGGAGGCGGCGCCGAGGGTGGTCGGGTGGCCGTCGCGCCGCTGCTCGACCAGGAGCCAGCCGAGCAGGCCGGTGCAGCCGGCGGCGAGGGTGTTGAGGAAGGCGGCCGCCGCCAGGCCGTTCGCGCCGAGCGCGGAGCCGGCGTTGAAGCCGAACCAGCCGAACCAGAGCAGACCGGCCCCGAGGACCACCATGGGCAGGTTGTGCGGGCGCATGGCGTCCTTCTTGAAGCCCAGGCGGGGGCCGAGGACCAGACACAGGGCCAGACCGGAGGCGCCGGAGGTGATCTCCACGGGCAGACCGCCCGCGAAGTCGAGCGCGCCGAGCCGGTCGAGGATCCAGCCGCCCGGGCCCCACACCCAGTGCGTCACGGGAACGTATACGAGGAGCGTCCACAGCGGGACGAAGACCAGCCACGCCGAGAACTTCGTACGGTCGGCGACCGCGCCGCTGATGAGTGCCGCCGTGATGATCGCGAAGGTGAGCTGGAAGGTGGCGAAGAGGAGGGTGGGCACGGTGCCGTGGACACTGTCCGGGCCGAGGCCGCTCATGCCCGCGTGGTCCAGACCGCCGATGAGCCCGGCGAAGGCGTCGTCGCCGAAGGCGAGCGAGTAGCCGGCCGCCAGCCACACCACCGTCACCAGGGCGATCGACACGAAGCTCATCATCAGCATGTTGAGGACGCTCTTCGTGCGGACCATGCCGCCGTAGAACAGAGCCAGGCCCGGGGTCATCAGCAGGACGAGGGCGGTGGCGGCGAGCAGCCAGGCGGTGTCGCCGGTGTCGATGTGCCGGGCGGCCAGGGTCACGGACGTCTCCAACGGTGCGGGGGCTCGTCAGAGCGTCACCGGCATGGATTTCCGGTTGCGTACGGGTGTGTTTCCGTGACGTTTCGTTGCGTGCGGGTTTCCGGCCGCTCACCTCCCGCCCCCGGTGGGCCATGCTGGTACGGCACGGCTTCGTGGATCAGGGAGAATGGTCGCCATGAGCGTTCGTACCCAGTCATCCGAGCAGCCGGCCGAGACCGTCCACCGCGCCGGCTTCGCCTGCTTCGTGGGCCGCCCCAACGCGGGCAAGTCCACCCTCACGAACGCTCTGGTCGGGCAGAAGGTGGCGATCACCGCGGACCAGCCGCAGACGACGCGGCACACGGTGCGCGGCATCGTGCACCGGCCCGACGCGCAGCTGATCCTGGTGGACACCCCGGGGCTGCACAAGCCGCGCACCCTGCTCGGCGAGCGGCTCAACGACGTCGTACGGACGACATGGGCCGAGGTCGACGTGATCGGCTTCTGCCTGCCGGCGAACGAGAGGATCGGCCCGGGCGACCGCTTCATCGCCAAGGAGCTGGCCGGCATCAAGAAGACGCCGAAGGTCGCCATCGTCACCAAGACCGACCTGGTCGACTCCAAGGCCCTCGCCGAGCAGCTGATCGCGATCGACCAGCTCGGCAAGGAGCTGGGCTTCGAGTGGGCCGAGATCGTCCCGGTGTCGGCGGCCGGCGACAAGCAGGTGGGTCTGCTGGCCGACCTGATCGTCCCGCTGCTGCCGGAGGGCCCGGCCCTCTACCCCGAGGGTGACCTCACGGACGAGCCCGAGCAGGTCATGATCGCGGAGCTGATCCGCGAGGCCGCCCTGGAAGGCGTCCGCGACGAACTGCCGCACTCCATCGCCGTCGTCGTCGAGGAGATGCTGCCGCGCGAGGACCGTCCGGCGGACCGCCCCCTCCTCGACATCCACGCCAACCTCTACATCGAGCGCCCGAGCCAGAAGGGCATCATCATCGGCCCCAAGGGCAAGCGCCTGAAGGAGGTCGGCATCAAGTCCCGCAAGCACATCGAGGCCCTGCTCGGCACGCCGGTCTTCCTGGACCTCCACGTGAAGGTGGCCAAGGACTGGCAGCGCGACCCGAAGCAGCTGCGCAAGCTGGGGTTCTAGTCGTTCGGTGTGCGGCTGATGTCGGGGTTCTGCTTGGTGCCGGCCGCGCGGCGGTAGCCGCATGTTGATGCAGCCTGGACCTTCACGTGAAGGTGGCCAAGGATTGGCAGCGCGACCCGAAGCAGGTGCGCAAGCTGGGGTTCTGGTCGTTCGGTGTGCGGCTGGTGTCGGGGTTCTGCTTGGTGTCGGCCGCGCGGCGGTAGCCGCATGTTGATGCAGCCTGGACCTTCACGTGAAGGTGGCCAAGGATTGGCAGCGCGACCCGAAGCAGCTGCGCAAGCT